>NVWB01000096.1 GCA_002733575.1 Blastopirellula sp.
GCGTGTTTCGTCGGCGAAGGCGGCGATGTTACCATCGAGGTCTCCCCCGACATGCTGCGCCGCCAGGTCACGCTGATTGGGTCGTGGACTTTTTCCAAAAACGGCCTCGCCGATTGCGCCCAATTCATCGCCGAACGCAAAATCGATGTCGACGCTTTATTCACCCACGAGTTCAAGCTCGACGACGCGGACGCCGCCTATAAGCTGTTCGATCAGCAAAATATGGGCAAAGGCGTGTTTGTGATGTAGCTGGTCTCATGTTGAGACAGCTGGGGGAGCGACGATGAAAATCAAAGATAAAGTCTGCGTCATCACTGGTGGCGCCAGCGGCATCGGCGCGGCCCTGGCTCGGCGGTTTCATGCCGAGGGGGCTGAAGCCATCTATGTGGCCGACCGCTTGATGGGACTTAGCCAACATCACGAAGATGGGGCGAATGGTGCAAAAATTGTGTACGATAAACCTGTGCCAGTCTTCCATCCTGATGACGAACGTGACTTTTCAGAATTCACGGCAATCAAGCAAACCTTACGCGAATTTGTGTTTGATCCAGAAACCAGACAGCATCACGCCGAGTTGGTCTCGTTCTGGGATGATCACAAAAAAACGGCCGACCTTTCCAATTGATAATTTGTTCTATTCTCATTAACCATGTCGCATCGAATTAAACACTAGGCATTCCTATGAAATACGAGTTTTATTCTCGCTTTGGTAAAATTATCAACTCCGGCCAATCACGGTCAATTATTGTCTGCGGCAATATCTATGATCTCTTTTGGAATGGAAATGAATATGTGCCACTGATTCCATTCTTTATCGAAAAGACGCGACCGGCCGGAAGGATTCAAATTGTCTATGAATTGAACGGCCCCGTGCGAATGTCTGAAGCGGATGAAGCCACTTTGTGTGATGCTTGGGTAAAATGGAAGCTCGGCCTTAAATCCAATTCGTCATCGATGACTGCAAAAAGCATCTATGCAGATATCTTATCGATCCGAAAGCCCAAACCGGCTCAAGCCACTGGCCAATCGAGTGACCTGAAGCAGGAATTTCATCGATACCGGCGAGAATCAACCGCGAACCCTACCAAAGCTTTAGAGTTCATGCGGCAGTTATGTTATGCGTCTCGTGACCAATTAGCGCAGCCACTGTTATTCCTAATCGAAGCGGCCGATTTAATCATTCCGTCTGGCAAAGGAGATGTGGCCAGTTTGAACGATGACCAATTGCACCGTGTCTCTATCGTTCATGACTGGTTTGCAGACACCGCATTTGTCAATGAAAAAGATACCGTTGTTTTAGTTGCAGAGTCAGCGAGTCTAATTCATCCGCGTGTTTCACGCATGCCTCAGATTGTGACGGTGGAAGCTCCTTCACCTGGTACGAGTAACCGAAAACATTTTATTGATTTCTATACTAATCATCTCCAGAATCACAGTTCTAGTCAACCGATTGAAAAGTGTTCAAGTTGTGGTCGCCATTATGATGACATCGAAGATCAACCGGCGGAAGAACCGAACTTGGAATTTTGGAAGGGCAAGTCGTCACTGGCAGAAGCAACCGCAGGGCTGTCAATTCATGCGTTACGTCAACTGTTGCTGGGTGCCGCTTATTCCAAAACCGCACTCAAGCAAGATGATGTGGTGGAGAAAGTTGAAGAGTACATACAAGACCAATGTGGCGAGGATGTGGTTGAATTCAAAAAGCCCCATCATTTAATCAAAGATCTGGTGGGTTTCACTCAGTTGAAAAAGTTTCTGGCCTCGGAGTTTATTCCAAGAATAGTAGCCCGGGATGACAAAGCCTTAGGCGGCGCCGCAGTGGGTGGCCCAATTGGAGCGGGTAAGACATTTATTTTTGAAGCCGTTGCGGCTGAAGTCGACATGCCGGTGTTGGTTCTAAAAAATCTTCGTTCACAATGGTTTGGTCAAACCGATGTGATCTTTGAACGCCTGAAGCGCGCGTTAGAAGCCCTGGATAAGGTAATGATCTTTGTCGATGAAGCCGACACGCAGTTCGGTAAAGTCGGCGAAGGCGGGCACGCGACCGAACGACGACTCACGGGGAAAATCCAAGCGATGATGTCAGACCCTCGCCTCAAAGGCAAAGTGGTCTGGCTGCTAATGACGGCCCGCATACATTTACTTTCACCTGATATCCGCCGACCTGGTCGCGTGGGCGACTTGATTATTCCGATTCTAGATCCGATTGACGAAGATCGTCTGGCATTTGTTGAATGGGCATTAAGAGGAATGAATGTAGATGGCGTAAATGCGGAGGAGTTAGAGAAATACTTGCCTGAACAGTTTTCGGCAGCAGGCTTTGCTTCTCTGCGGTCGCATCTCAAAGCGATTGCACCTAAAAGCAAAGAGGAATTTATCGAAACGGTCTTAGATTTGATACCCCCGGCAATTGGCAAGACACGACGTCTTCAAACACTGCATGCTCTGATCAATTGCACTCGGAGGCAATTGCTGCCGTTGAACGAACTACCAGAGAAGATTCAATCGTGCCCGCCAGAAGATGTTCACAAATATATTGCGCAAGCCAGAGCCGCATGGGAGCAAGAGCTGATAGGGCTTGAGTAATGACTTGATTCTCGCCCTCGTCTGACGAACTCTTTCGGTAAAGGAGGAATCTGATGAGAGCCTAGAAACTATTGGGGGAAAGCCTAGAAACTATGCACAACTGCACACATGTGAAACGACACTATCATTGCAGGCCCACAAAAAACGGACGCATTCGGATACATTTTTAAATTTCACTTTCCGTTCAGTCTACAAAAAAACCCTCGTAAGTTATTAACTCACAAGGGTTTATATTCATGGGCGATGAGGGACTCGAACCCCCGACGTCCTCGGTGTAAACGAGGCGCTCTAGCCAACTGAGCTAATCGCCCGCGTGTTAGGCTTGCTAACAAGTCTTCAATAATAGTTGCTGGTGGGGATAGTTGTCAATCGGGTTATTTTTAGATTGAGAAACTATCTTTTTGACTTCTGGCCGATATAAGGGATTCTAGATTGCTCCACTTGCTCTTAAATTGTATTATCAGCAGTTGAATTCTCTCCCTTTATTCTGTAATGGCAATTTCTTGGTATTATTATCCGCTATTGTGCTGACTTGTCACCTGCTTTGCATGAACTTGGCCTCTGTCGGGCCACTGGTGGCTATTTGGCTTGACCGGCGCGATGGAAAACAGCTTGATGAGATTTCAGGAGATTTAGGTAAAAAACTCCTTTGGTGGTCGCTGGCTGCGTTTCTTGTAGGAATGACACTCGGTGTAGCCCAAGGGTTCATCCTTTATCTGCAAGCTGACGAGAATTTCTTTCGTGTGCTTGCACGAGTTTGGGACACCAAAATTTTCTTCGGATTCTGGGAACTGGCGTTCTACGCGGTTTGCTTGTTTGGCTACATTGCCTGGTGGCAGTGGGGCAAACGTCAATCAATTTGGGCGATTGTGGTCACTCGGCTGCTGGCAATTTTAGCGGCAACCAACCTGCTGTATCACTTTCCCATGCTATTTTCCATCATTAGGATGATTGCAAACTCAGCAGACAAATCGACTGAAACCATTCATGCCAAAGAATTCCTCTTATACATGGCCGAAGGTGGCGTTGGCTGGCTGTCGATCCACTTCACACTGGCTTCGATTGCTGTCACAGGGCTGTTTGTCTCGCTACTTTGTTTACGATATTTCAAGGAAAATGAGTCTTCGCCTGTGGTGATAGGTCGGGGGGCGTTGATCTCGCTGTTCGCCTCGGTCACTCAGATTCCTGTTGGATTGGCATTTCTATTATCGATCAGCAAAGCCGAGCAATCGGCATTAATGGGTGGTAACATTCTCGCGTCGGTCACCTTTTTTGTGGCCCTGCTATCTGCACTCTGGTTGATGCACTTAACATCGAGCGTGGCATTTTTTGATCGCGAGAAAAAACAGGTGTTCAAAACCTGTGGGGTCTTGGTCTTTACGGTGCTAACCATGACAATGAGCCTGTTGCTTTGCCGCCCCTAATTTGCTCCTGTCACCCTTACTTCTTGATGTTCTTTTTCCACAGAGAGACACCATGTCTACAGATACTGTCGTACTCAAAGATTCTGAAACCGGTTCCGAAGCTGCCATTAGTGTGAAGTACGGGTTCAACTGTTATCAATTCACTGCAATGCTGAATAGAGCAAAAGTTCCGGTTCTGTGGTCGGTAGACAACTATCAAAACGGCGAAGGCCGAGCATCAGGTAGCGGAATCCCTATTTTGTTCCCCTACCCTGGTCGAATTCGAGATGCCCAATTCACCTGGCAAGGTAACAATTATCAACTAGAAGAAGCCGATGGGGCAGGCAACGCGATCCATGGGTTCGTTCACACACGAGCTTGGCGAGTCGTCGAACAATCAGAAAACAGCGTAACAGGCGAATTCCAGGCATCGGTCGATGCCCCTGAAATTTTAGAGCGATGGCCGGCTGACTTTATCATTCGGGTCACTTACCAACTGGTTGGCAATCAACTCTCAGGCCGCTATCAAGTGCAGAACCCTGATAGCAAACCGCTGCCATTTGGGCTGGGTACGCATCCTTATTTCCAAGTGCCACTAGGTTCGTCCGGCAATGCTGATGAATGCTTGATCAGTGTGCCGTATCAACATGAATGGAAGTTTGTTGACAAAATGGCCAGTGGAGAAAAGGCCCCACGAGCAACCGAAGTAGATACCTGTGAACCGTTTTCTGAAACCAATTACGACAACGCCTTTGGTGGTTTAGTGTTCATGGATGGCGACTGTTACACGAGCATCGAAGACCCAACATCTGGGCATGTGGTCACGCAAACATTCTCGCCAGAGTTCACGGCTTGCGTCCTCTACAACCCACCGCATCGTGAAGCTTTTTGCATTGAACCGTATACCTGTGTGCCAGACCCTTATTGCTTAGAAGAAGACGGGGTTGAGAGTGGATTACAAGTGCTAGAACCAGGGGCCTCGTTTGAAGCCACGGTAGATATCGAAATCGTTTAGAGCAATTACCTGATCAAGAAAGAAAACAAGCCGAACTCTTCTTCAGAGTTCGGCTCGTTTTTGTAGACAGTTCGCTTTTAACGAAAAGCTTATTTAGGTTCGCCACCTGGCAGTTTGCCAGCTTTGATTAGTTCACCAAAAGTTTTGCCAGCTTTGTTTTTTTCTTTTTCAACTTTATTCAGAGCATCCGTGATCATCTTGGTAAGTTCTTCGGTTTTCTTCGCTGATTTCAGAGCTTTCATTTCGTCTTTGTCGACAAGTTTAGCAATCGCTTGACCAAATTCGTTGCGGTCTTTTTTCTTTTTGCCAATGTGACAAACATTGCATTTTGCTTTGGCAGCCAACGCACTCAACGCTTTTTCAGAATCCGTTTTAGGTTCTTTGACGTTGTACTTTGCAATAAAAGTTTTGTTGATGTCAGATGTTGCCGAAGCTTCATTTGCATTCATGACGACAGCCAAGGCGCCAAATAAAAGACAACAGATCAATTTCTTCATTCGATAGTCTCCAAAAAGTAAACAGTTCTAACAGCGATCACAATCTTTGCGAGGAACTACAATACGTTGTGTTCACGCCATTAGGTGGTAAGTGATTAGGATTAGTAGCATTGTAACGACTCGATTCTCTAGTAAAACTGCCCGCCCTGTCTATGTCAAGCAATCCGAGGAAAACTTATAAACTCTTGAAAACTTCGAGTTTTTTACTAGACATTAATAGCTCAAGATTTCTTCACTAGATACGCACTAAAGTATACGGTACAAAATCAAGGTAAGTTCAGTGCGAGCATAATTCTAGAGCACAAAAGGAAGAAAATATATTCGCGAAATACCCTTTGTGCATATTCGCACACTCTTGTGATGAATTGGGCCACTTATTTATTGTGATTTAATTTTGGATCGAGTGCATCTCGCAGACCATCGCCTAATAAATTCAGACCCAAAATACTCAAAGAAATCGCAATGCCAGGAGCCAAGGCTGGCCAAATGGTGGTAGTCAGTGTTCCTTTGGCTTCGGTCAACATACCACCCCATTCTGGAATGGTAGGGTCTCCGCCGATCCCTAAAAACGAAAGCCCGGCCACTTCTAAGATGGCACTTCCTAAACCCAAGGTTCCCAGCACAATCAACGGACCGGTGATCCCTGGAAACAGAACGCGAGTCAGCACGTAAAAAGTATTGGCACCAGAAGCGATAGCCGCCGTGACATAATCTTGATTCTTCAGCGTAATCACCGTGGCCCGAATCTGCCGCGCAAAGATTGGAATGTTAATCAAACCGACCGCGATAATCACCGAAGACCATCCACGGTTCAGCGCGGCCATTACTAACAACGCAATCAAGATACTGGGAAAAGCCAAGGCCACATCAATCGACCGCATGATCAATTGATCGGTCTTCTTGCCTGAGTACCCAGCGATGGCCCCCAGCGGAACTCCGATGACAATTGCCAATACAATCGAAACCGTGCCGGCCAATAACGAAAGCCGTGACCCGTGAATCACGCGTGTTAAAACATCTTTTCCATGCGAGTCAGTTCCCAGCCAATGCTCACGGCTCGGCAGCATGTTAGGGTCTTCTGCATAATCGATTGGATAATGGGCCAGCACATTTGCAAAAGTTGCGGCGCAGATAAATCCGAGAACCAATACCAGCCCAAACATGGCGGCGTGGTTTTTTCGCAAGCGTCTGCTTACGCGAGACCAGAACGAATTGGAGACTGCTAATTGGTTCATGATATTTCCTCCACTCGCAGTCGCGGATCGAGCCACAGATAGCACAGGTCTAACAGCAAATTGGAAAACACAAACATCGTTGCAATCATCAACGCCCCGCCTTGCACAATGGCGTAGTCACGTTGTTCAATTGCGGCAAACAAATAGCTGCCCATGCCTGGCCAACTGAAAATGGTCTCGGTCAACACCGCACCAGTTAGCAGCATGCCGATCTGATAACCCAGGATGTTGGTAATCGGAATCGCCGCATTCGGCAGTGCATGCCCCCAGACCACACGAAAAAAAGTGGCCCCTTTGGCGCGTGCAGTCCGCAAGTAGTCGGCCGATAGAACTTCCAGCATGCTACTGCGCGTAATGCGTGAAATCATGGCAGCCGGGATAGTCGATAACGCCAGTGCCGGTAAACAAATATGCTTCAGTGCTAATCCGGCCATGCTAAAGTTGCCGGTCAGAATTGATTCAAACAGATAAAAGTCGGTCTTAAAATCGAGTACTATCCATGCCGGCAGTCGTTGACCTGTCGGCATGTTGGAGAAGATATTCATTAGTAAGAACCCGAGAAAGAATACCGGCACGCTGACGCCTATTAAGGCAAGTGTCATCGCCGCATAATCTGGCCACCGGGTATGCCAAAACGCTGCGGCTACGCCGGTGAGTATTCCCAATGGAATGGCCAGCAGCAACGCGCAAAAAGTTAATTCAATTGTCGCCGGAACCCGTTCCTTTAGTTGATCCGTAATCCGTTCGCCCGGTCGTTCAAACGAATCCCCTAAATCGCCTTGTGCTAGTTCCTTCAAGAACTTGCCCAACTGAACTATCATCGGTTTGTCCCAGCCTTGCTTGGCCATTTCAGCCTCAATTTTCGCAGGCACAGGGTGCTGTCCAAAACGAACCAACACCGGGTTACCTGGCAAGAAACGAATCGACAAAAAGATTAAGCAGACCGCGACCAGAATGGTAACGAACGATTGAGTAATTCGGATAAATAGAAAACGCCACACAGTTGGACTCAGCTTTTCTGACTACGGAGTAATTTTAGAATGTCTGAGACGAACCATCGATGAAGGATGCAGTTTGTACCCTGACAGTTCTTTTCGCTGGGCAATTCTCACCTTCGTATGGACTAGCGGCAGCACAGGTGCATCTCGAAAGATAGACTCTTGTGCTTTCAGATACAGTTGCTTCCGTTTCTCTACATCGAGTTCACTTTTGGCCGCAATCAACCAGTCGTGCATTTCTTCATTCCGATAACGGCTTAAATTGTTGCCACCATCGTCGTTGATATTGTCGAGATCAAGCAGCGTATACAAAAAGTTATCAGGGTCTGGGATATCTGCACTCCAACCAGCTAGGCCAAGTTGATGCTCACCTTGGGTCATGCGGAAGAAGTGTTGGCGAATATCATTGGTCACAATTTCGATATCAAAACCAACGCGTTCCAGCGAATCTTTGATGAACACCACAGTTTGACGAGGCCGCTGCATATAAGGCCGCGGCTGGGCCATCACAAACAGTTGCAATTTAATCGGAAGTTTGACACCCGCATTTCTTTCGGCTTCGGCCAATAGTTGTTTTGATTTCTCAGGGTCGAACTCTCGATCTGCCAGCCCGCTGTGATGAGCCCACATGGTCGGAGGCACCATCGAGACTGCTTTGGTGGCATGCCCAGAATAGGCCACGTCAATTAACCGATCTCGATCAATCGCATGCCAAATGGCTTCTCGGACTAACAGGTTATCAAGTGGTGGCTTGTCCATGTTCATGGTCATATAGCCGACATTCATGCCTTCGGTCTCTTGGATTTTAATCGTTGGCAGCTTGGCCAGTTCATCCACTTCCGAAGGAGGCAAGTTATCGGCGATATGAATTTCACCTCGCTCTAACTGCTTCACCCGTACCGCACTTTCTTTGACGGGTATAAAGATCACTCGATCCACAGTAGGGCGACCTCGCCAATGATTGTCGTTGGCAGCCAAGACCAGTTGTTGATCGGTTTTCCAATGTTCAAATTTGAAAGGCCCTGTCCCTACCGGATTGCGGGCAAAATGTTCCTTATGTATCTTCACCGCCGTGGGGCTCACAATCGAAGCAGGGAACATGGCCATGTTCGAGATGAACGTGGCCGAAGGGTGCTTCAACTTGAACTGGACCGTATGCTCATCGATGGGAGTCACCGATTCAATCCCTTCGTAGTTGGGATAGAAGGGAATCACATTATCGTAAGCATGTGGGTGATCAGGCTGAATGATACGATTGATCGTAAAGGCAACCGCTTCTGCGTTGAATGGTGTGCCATCGTGGAATTTGACCCCTTCTCGCAGATCAAAAGTCCACACCAAACCATCATCGCTGGTCTCCCAACTCAGGGCCAACGAAGGCACCAAGTCGAGCGTCTCTTCATCGTAGTCAACCAGCTTATCAAAAATGTTGACAATCACTTTGACTGACTCACCAATATCGGTATGCGTAGGGTCCAAACCATCGGCATCGCCCCCTCGTCCATAGATCAACGTATTTGTCGGCGCGGGCGGTGATCCACAGCCCAGCGTAAAGAGCATGGCCCCAAGGCAACAAAGCGTAAGTATTCGAATTTGCATGTTCAGTTGTTTTCTAAGTTGAAAGTAGTATCGCATTGTACGAACCCGCCTATTGTACGCTGCCGCAATCCCTGCCCACAAGCCGGATTGTGACAATTGATGCTGTGCTTTTGGCAAGGATATTAGATTTTGGGTGGCCGCGATGTCGGTTTTGGAGATTGCTCGCCACTTAATTACGCATATTCAAAACGACGTCGGGTTCGACTGTCGTCGATTAGAGGCTAGAAAGTTCTCCATTAAACAATACGATTGCGAATGAAGAGCCCCATTTGATTTCTGTGAATTCTTGGCCGCTATAACCTCTGATGGCCTACGGCCACACCGACGACGTTCCGAAAACGGTTGATCTTGAAGCCAAGCCAACTCCGGAATCGTCATCGCTGCCACCCAATTTCATAGCCTTACAAACAGCCTATATAATTCCATTCCGTCTCAGATATCGCAACTTCAAAACATTTGTTTTGTATTCTTTGAACCAAAACAGTATATTGTTAACTGAAAAGAATTCTAGCTGAACGACTGCGACATTCAAGGAACCGATCAATGACAACTACCACACCTTATCACGCATTAGTAAAAGCGGCTTCATCGCTGGTCGATTTAGATACTATCAATGCTTGGTCTGATAGAAAAGATGTTTCGTATGAAGAACTCGAGGCGTTTTTCCAGAAAAACCGGCTGGCCTTAGATGACGTTCGACAAGCACTTAGCCAGCAATGCGAAGTGCCACTAGAATACACTAATAGCTACTTTGCTAAACATTTAGACGAGCTGCAAGCAGTACGACCCCTGGCAAGGATATTTTCTTTAGGAATTGTTATTGCGAGTGAACATGAAGACCTGGCCCTGGCTGTTCGTATTGCTGTCGATAGTTTAGAACTGGCAAACGCCAGCCGTCGTGGAGGTATAGTCCTTGATTTTCTACTAGGAAACGCGATTGCCGGGACCGCCATCTCTGATGTCGTCGATTTGCGGGAGAAACTAAAAGAACCTGAGCGAAAGTATGTAATCACAGAGTTGGCAAGAATTGAAAGTCAGCAAGAACCGTTATGCGATATCGTTGAGAGAGATAAGAAATGGGAAGCAGAATCTGGAAACAACGATGTAGAAACAGATGACTTGGCATGGGATTGTACCGATGCAGAATACTTTGACTGGCTTGAAAATAACCCTCTGCAAGTCGAAGTGGAATTATCTGAGGAAGACAAGCAAGAAATGTTAGCCGCTTTTAGATCGATTGACCATTCTCAAAAAAGAGTGCCAAGAGACCTGAATGATGATATCGATAAACGTGGTGTTGCAATGCTAAGAATGTTGGCGATTGACTTGGGGATTCGCTCATTTCATGAGACCCATGGTTGTTACCCAGCAAGTCTTGAACTACTTAAAGAAGATTTCCCATCAGCCAGTGTTCTTGATCCCTTCACAAACGCTCCATTTATCTATCAGGTAGAGTCCGTTGGAGAATTCTCACTCTGTTCAGCCGGAGTTGGTGAGGTGCAAAGTTTTAGTTTAGAGAGCAGCGATCAGCTTTACAAAGCAGAACCAGAGCAATTTTAACTACGCTAAAGCTCCAAAGCCCCGGTTTCCACTTCGGCTTCAATCTCATCACGGTCTACCTCAAGCTCTGGAAAGACGGGCAACCGTTTCAAGAAGGCCCCGCTGTTGTCTTCCTTGGGACGATAGGCCGGATTCAAGATGCGATCTTCGAGAAGCGTGTAGTTCTCTTTGGTTTGTGCTGAAAATAAATCTTCTGCAACAGGCTGGTTCCAAAGCACGGTGCGGTTGCCTAGTTTTTCTTTTTCCCAGTGCATTAACCACTGGCGGTAGTCAATGACTTCCACTTCTTCCACGTCACTATCTAACCGGACTTCCCACATTGCCTGACCTTCTTGCAAATCATAGCAGTTTTCGTTGCCGACAAACCCGATAAATTCTTGGATTTGCGGTATCGAATTAAAAGATGTCGTCTGCGACAACATGGCCCGCTCGGTATTCCAGCTTGCGATACAGTTGGTCATCAAGATTTTCAGGTTCAACTGATGCGGCAGTTCTGGTGAAGTCGTAAGCTGAAACAATCCTTGCTCAGCTCGTGCGGTCACGTGCGTTAAGTCAACTTGCATATAGCCCGTCTGCATATCAAATTCGGAAGCCCCGCCACAGTTGAGCAAGTTGCCCGAGATCGCCAGTAGCCCGTTGTCCCAAAAGAATCGAAATGCGGACGATTGATCTAAAGACAACAGATTAGTCTCTCCGCGAACAACCGTGTCTTTCAACGAAATCACCGGATCTTTTCGCATCGCTACATCTTGAAAGACATCGTCTTTTAACCGAAACACTGAGAGCCCCGGCCGGGTATAAATGCCTGAATCCATTTGCCCAATTACAGTCAAGCTGCACTCAGAAATCGTGATTCTTTCCGTTTGCTCCAAGAGCATTACCGATGCATTAATGTCACTTACTTGAGAACCATCGTAAACGAAATGCAGTTGTTCAAACTCCACGGACCCTCGAAGAATTGAGAACATATCCTGTAGGGCCGATTCCGCATTAGGTGCAAACCTCAACTGAGGAGAAAAACCATCGCCGGCTCGGATTTTCAATTGAACATTATTTAGTTGTAAAGGTCTTTCAAACAACTGTTCTCCATTAAAGCGAAGTTCAATCGTGTCGATCTCAGGGTTGGCGGATGCTTGAACCACAGCATCGTAAAGCGTCGGATATTGATCCGGCACAAGTAATACGTTTTTGGCAAGCAGGGGCTCTTCGGTTACCTTGGGCTCCACCACGGCAGGGTCAACAGTTTCTGTCCCGTTCGTTTCAGTCGGGCTAACAGGCGATGCACTCGCTCCAGAGTTGGTATCCGTGGCTTTCATGGGTTCTTCAGTGGGGCCTGAAGCTGAAGAGTCAGGCTCGGTCGATTCTTCAACTCCGGGCAGTGGAGTAAGATCGATGGAGCCCCCCTCAAACGGAATTGGACTAATGGTTTCAGAACTCGAAGTCGTATCGCCTTCGGTTTTCCCCGAATCGCTTGCATCCAATGCTGTCGGGCTCTCCACATCTGAGCCGCCAGCCGTTTCAATCAATTGTGTACTCGCTCGTGGGTTGAAGACAAAATAACTGTCATTGCCACGTGCTTCCCAAACCCAGTCCATCACAAACGTTACTAGCAGCAACGTAATTACCGGCACCACCCAAGGCAGGTGTTTCTCAATCGCACTCGCTTCGGCAGGGCCTGTTGAAATCAACACAGCCCCTGATCCATGCGGCACAGCAATCCCCAAGTCTTCGATCATCATTAACATCTCGCCAATTAATTCGGACGGAGTTTGATAACGATCATTAGGGTTCTTGGTCATCAAGCGACTCAATAAAATCGCAACTTCATCTGGTACATCAGGTCGAAATTCACGCGGATCAGGGGCCGTTTCGCCACTGTGACTCAAGAGTTTTTGCAGTACCGTTCCATCCGGAAAAGGAGGTCGCCCTGTCAGCATGTAATACAAAGTACAGCCCAACGAGTACAAATCACTGCGTACATCGGCCGTACGCGGATCACGTGCTTGCTCTGGCGAAATATAATCAAACGTACCCAGCGTAACTCCACTGGCAGTCAGGTCATCCGCCGATGAGTCCACCTGATGCAAGCGGGCCAAGCCCATGTCTACCAGTTTGGCCTTGTTATTGGTGTTGATCATAACATTCGATGGTTTAATATCTCGATGTACAATGTCACGCTCAAACGCGTGCTGTAACGCCTCGCTGATTTGTAGTGTATAAGCCAGAGATTCTTCGATAGACATCGGCCCTCGTCGCTCGACCAAGTCACGGATGTTCACCCCGTCGATAAACTCAAAGACAATGTAGTTCCAACCCTTCTCTTCACCCACATGATAAACCCGCGCGATATTCGGGTGATCCAAGCGAGCCGCACTTTGAGCTTCGTTTTTGAAACGACGAACGGTGTCCAGATTCGCATTGTGTTGCTGTGAAAGTATCTTGACCGCCACTCGCCGATCAAGCATCGTGTCGTGCCCTCGAAACACGGCACCCATGCCTCCGGCACCAACAAACGCATCAATGAAAAAATGCCCGAGGGTTTCGCCAATTAGTTGTTTACTAAATGCTGGCGGAATGGGATTCCCGATGACAAAATTGGAGTCGCCCGACTCTGGATCACGCGTCGAGATGACCGTGGCCTGATCATCTTTCGCCAAACGAATCTGCGGCGCTGGAGATGGGGGCAGTGTAGAAGAAGGCTCCTTTGGAGATGACGCTGTTTGGGCTGACGCCGTTGACGATGGCTCCGTTGGCGGCGACGCTGGCTCTATCGATGCACTAGCAACCCCAGACTGCGAACCGTGATCGGCTACCGGAGATTTTCCGGAGATCGTGGTTTCATCGCTATTGTCAGCCTGATGGGAAGCCATCGTGTAGTTACCGGAAATTCCTGGTTATAACCGCTTCAATTCGATCCGCATCGAACAGATTATCTAAACCCAGCCAACTACAGAGGAACATTTTAGCCCCCTACAGATCAACCGAAGTGAATGAGTTCTGTCAAAGTAGTTCGTTTTGAGTCAGAAAAGATGAGATGTTGAAAAGTAATTGGATGAGATTCGACTCTTTTTATTGTATCCAGCAATCCAGTTTGGTCAATTAAACTGTTAGTTAATAATGACTTACAAGCAATCAACAAGCCTTCACAGGGTACCTTGTTCGTTATTATCGGCAAGACCCTAACTATAAAACACTCGGCCTCTATAAATGTTTCGTTCTGCTCAACAGGCTTTATTTCACGATTCAATTACTTTAAACTAGGTAAACTAAGCAAAAAGTACCCACAAGCAGGTATGTTTCTGCCAGCCCCCGTTTATTAGCGTTTCGCTTCAAATTAGGCACCCAACTGATGAATCGTTCCTCACTTCCGTTCGCTTTGTCCTTCGCATTCGGCCTTCTATTCTTTACTGCCAACCAGCAGATAAACGCCGCTGAAACTAAGCCCAATATCTTGGTGATTCTGGTCGATGACCTCGGCTATGGCGATTTAAGCAGCTACGGAGCCAAAGATCTCAAGTCGCCCCATGTCGATCAACTGATGGCCGATGGCTTTCGTTTCAACAATTTTTACGCCAACTGTCCAGTCTGTTCACCCACCAGGGCCTCGCTGCTTACTGGTCGCTATCCTGAACTAGTTGGCGTGCCAGGCGTAGTAAGAACCCATCCTGAAAACAACTGGGGCTATCTTGATCCTGCGGCCACGCTGCTTCCCAAGATGCTTAAAAAAGTGGGTTACCACACATCGATCATCGGCAAGTGGCACTTAGGTCTACAGTCTCCCAATGTACCCAATGATCGCGGCTTTGATCATTTCAAAGGATACTTGGGCGACATGATGGACGACTACTACAAACATCGCCGTCATGGCATTAATTACATGCGACTGAATCGTGAAGAGATTGACCCTAAAGGACACGCGACCGATTTGTTCACCCAATGGGCGTGCGAATATCTCGAAACCCGCAAAGATGCCGAACAACCTTTCTTCATGTACCTAGCCTACAACGCACCCCACACACCCATCCAACCACCACAAGACTGGCTCGAAAAAGTTAAACAACGCGAGCCTGGTATCACCGAACTCCGCGCCAAACTAGTTGCCTTGGTCGAACACATGGACCAAGGAATCGGCACCGTGATGGCCAAACTGAAAGAAACTGGTCTGTACGAAAACACACTCACTATCTTCGTGTCAGACAACGGCGGCCAAGAAACGGCCGGTGCTGATAACGGCCCGCTGCGAGACGAAAAGCAAAGCATGTACGAAGGCGGCATCCGCGTGCCAATGTGTGCCGTATGGCCAGGCAAAATCAAACCGGGCAAAGTGTCGACTGATCGTGGCATCACGATGGACATCTTCCCTACCGCATGTGAAGCGGCCGGGGTTACTATCGAACACAAGATCGAAGGCATCTCGATTCTCAAATACTTAACCGGCAACCAGGCGGAA
>NVWB01000097.1 GCA_002733575.1 Blastopirellula sp.
GAAGCGTAAGCGAGGACGAAGTGTAAATGTGCTTCCTCCTCGCTTCCTCCTCGCTTACGCTTCGCGCTTGAAATTAAAAAAGGCCGCCTGATTTATTCAAGCGGCCTTCTATGTGACTGATAGTCAATTGAACATGAGTCTTCAATTTCAATTGGCACTTTCCGCAGGTTCTAATACCTTGGCAGCACGAGGCTGTTGCTTCTGAGATACACGGGTTTGTTTCTTTAACTCCGTCATTTCTTTCTGAAGTTGTTCAATCAATTTCTTCAACTGCTGAAACTGTTGATCGGAATGTAGTTGTGTACTTCTTACGTTTTTGTCCGTCTGATGTGCCAGTAATTCCTCCGTCAGAAGAATTCGATGCTCTTTGATCTGTTTAATATCTTTTGCAATCGCGGCTTGGTTGAGGATAAACTCAAGAGTATCTGCTGTTAAGTTACCATTAGCAGATATGATCCGGATTCCATCTTCCACTGAATGCATTTTAACTCCATCAGGATGGACGAATGAATCACTAAATTCTTTCGTTAAGGGAAATAATCCACCACTTTTCTTCAAGTTCTTCTCTATATGCTTGCGTATTTCATCAGGAAGGTCATTTAATTTATCTTCCGTGTTTACCCACTTTTTACCATCCATTTCGACGGTGACTGTTGCGGGTGCATTCCCTTTTCGATAAATCAAAATGGAAAGATTTTCGGGAAGTTTTTCTGCTTTGATTATTCTTGTGTGGGGGACTACTTGCCCTGGGCCAAAGAATCGCAATGTTTCTTCACCTGTTAAAGGAATTAGCAGATCGGATTTCAAATATCTGGAACGTTTTGCTAGTTGAACAGTAATTCTCAGACGCTTTCCTCCGCGTAGAATCTCTGCGGTTGCTTTGGGGCTTTTCGAGTTCTGAACGGCTGTGACTAAATCGGCCATGGCTTTAACTTTAGTGCCATCAAGGGCAAGTAATATATCATTCGCTAGAATACCACTTTTCTCGGCTGGACTATCTTTGACCACCAGCTTGATCAGAATTCCTTGATCCTTCAGTTCAGGCAAGTGAGCTTTTAATATCTCTGGCACATCAGTAGCTGAGACTCCGAGCCATTTAATTCCGTCTTCAAACCCAATGAGTGTGACATCACCTGTCAGAGTCATTGTCGCCTTTCGTACTGGCTCTGCTTTCTTGGCATCTTGAGCTTGTACGATAACCCCGCTAGTCAGCACCAAGCCAGCCAGCAGTGTCGACGTAAGCAGTTGCCGTAAATTGGTTTCTTTAATCATGAAAAACTCCTTTTATGGGGAAAGTAAAATAGGTTTTTTTTATTGAATCACGTAGGAAGACTCCGGTTGAATGACCACTTCCTGCATGGGGATCACGGCCTGTTGGCCATTGCTTAACGAAACAGGCAGATATCCTGTTTGGGTCTCTAATTGATAGCCTTGCTCTCTTAACTGCGTCACGTATTCTGCGGAAAATCCAAACGAAGTATCGATAGGGGCCGTGGGGTCAAAGTCCGCGTTATTGTGTAGTTGAATTGGGATGCGATCCCAGGTGTGGCCATCAAATTGATGAACGTATAATTGTTGTGGAACTGAATCCTCAACACCACCTTCCTGATCAGGCGACCCTGTTTGCACGAAGATTGGGTTCAGCGGAACTTCATCTTGAGGAGCAGAGGATCGACCTAATACGAAAGCGACTAAGCAACAGATGGCTAGTGACAGCGTTATTGCGAAGGGAGAGTTGAACGAAAACACGGAAGTTGTTTTTAATTGACGATCAGGGATCGTTGAGTTGGTGTTCGATTCGATAGTTATAGGTTGTTCCAATAGCTCTCTTGTAACGGAAAACTCTTGCTCCAGCGCTTGAGCTTCAAGGAACGTCATCGCGCAATGCTTCCACGCTTCCGGTTGTTGGTCCATGCGAGAGAGCAACGCTTGATACGCCGGGGAGTCAAGTTCGCCATCGACGAGTTGATCGAGTTCGGTTTGTTCGATTGTGTGATTGCTGGTCATAACATGTTTGGGTTCGTTAAATTATTTAAGCGGGTGCAATATCCTTTTGCGTCAATTTCTCTCGCATCCTGCTGCGGGCACGGTGTAATCTTGCTTCGATTGCGCTGGTCGATAATCCTAAGTGCTCTGCGATTTGCTGATACTTCCAGCCTTCGATATATTTCAACAGTAATATCTCGGCATCTCTTCTGGGAAGCTCAGCGAGCGTTTGCTGGATCATCTGTTGTCGCTCTTCCGAAATGAGCCAATCAATCCCGGTTGGCTCATTCCTGTGTGATAATTCATCGAATCTGCTTGTGTCCGTGTCGTTGTCTGTGTCGTTGTTCGTTTCGGTTGGAATCGCCTTCCGCTGCCTGCCCAGTTTTCTGCGATAGAGCAGGGTTTGACGAATGGCCACCTGATACAACCAGGGGCGAATCCTGTTTACATCACGAACGGAATCAATGCCCTTCACAACCGCAACCGCCACTTCTTGCATCACATCATCGACCGCAATGGGATCGCGCAACCGGGTATAGACTGCAATTCGCAGCCAGCGGTTGTTCTCTTGAAGCAACAAATCGATGTCGATCCGGGTTTCAAGCGGTGTCACGTTGTTTGGGGGTTGATTATTCATCGCTGAATAGATAGTTACCGGTCAGGTTCATATCTTGCACTGTTTTTTGAAAATTTGGCAAAAGAGAATTCTTGAGACTCTCTATATTACGCAAGTTTCCATTAGAAGGTTTGTGAATTAAATTCTTCAGCAGACTGGACTTCCATTTCGGAGACCGTCATAATGTGCGGTTATAGCCGATGTTTTTAGTTTAACAACAATCAACAATACTAGCCTCTGTGTGAGAATTAGATCATGAAATATCTGTTTACTTGTAGCGGTATGTTACTTATCACAGTCGTGCTGACAGGATGTGTCGATTCCAACTCGACTACAACAACTCCGCCTGTGATTACTTCAGGAGGATCATCGAACACCACCAGCCCAGAAACCACTGAACCTACAACTGAACCTACAACTGAACCTACAACTGAACCTACAACTGAACCTACAACTGAACCTACAACTGAACCTACAACGGAACCTACAACGGAACCTACAACGGAACCTACAACGGAACCTACAACGGAACCTACAACGGAGAACACGACAGCAATGACGATTGAGTCAACCAGTTTTGGCAAAACGGCCGAAGGCGATGAAATTACTTTGTGGACGATCAGCAACGGCAACGGAATTGAGATGAAGGTGATGAACTTCGGTGCCATCATTACTTCGCTGAGCACACCAGATAAAGATGGCAACTCGGCCAACATCAACGCCGGGTTTGATACGCTTGAGCCTTACTTCGGCGATCATCCTTACTTTGGTTCCACCGTAGGACGCTACGCCAATCGCATCGCTGGTGGCAAGTTCACGCTGGATGGTAAAGAGTACACGTTGGCAACCAACAACGACCCGAATCACTTGCACGGTGGAGACAAAGGATTCAATAAACGCGTTTGGACTGGCAAAGAGATCAACGCCGATGGACAGATTGGCGTCGAGTTCTCGTATCACAGTGTTGATGGCGAAGAAGGCTACCCTGGCAATCTTGATGCCGTGACCACTTACACACTCACCGCTGATAACGAACTACATATCACGCATTCGGCCACCACCGATGCTGCTACTGTGATTAACATCACCAATCACAACTATTGGAATTTGGCTGGTATCGGATCAGGCACCAACTACGATCATGTGTTGAAACTAGAGTCCGATAAGTTTCTCGCGGTTGATGACACACTCATCCCAACCGGCCAATTTACCGATGTGAAAGGGACCGTGATGGACTTCACTTCGCCCACTGCCATTGGCAAAGGAATTCAAGAGACCGGTGGAGACCCTATCGGGTACGACCACTGTTATGTGCTTCGTAGCCAATCAGGCGAACTGGCATTGGCTGCCACGGTGACTGAACCAACTTCCGGCCGCATAATGGAAGTTTATACCACCGAGCCTGGGATTCAGCTTTACTCTGGGAACTTTCTCGATGGCTCTGAAGGGGGCGCGGGCCTGAAGCAACACGAAGCATTTTGCCTAGAGACGCAGCATTACCCTGATTCTCCGAATCAAGAATCCTTTCCTACCACAGTCTTAAAGCCAGGCGAAACCTACTCGCACAAAACTGTCCACAAGTTCAAAGTAGTGGGTGAGTAATTTTGTCGGTCGGAAGAAATCAGTAAAAAAAGAGCAACGGGGTATCCTATTGATGCCCCGTTTTTTTGTCATCCACACCCAAACAGGGTACAATGAATCATCAGTAAAAAGAATGGACTTTCTGTTTCAACTCAGATCTGAGTTTCGCTTATGGATAACTTTGAAGAAATACGAAGAGACCGCACTGCTCAAGAAGTAGAAGGGTATCTTCAATTGGTGGTCACGGTAACCAACTTCTGCCCTGTTTCTGACCGTGTCACCCAACGTGTACTCGACCGGGCAATCCAGGCACTCGACCGTTTAGACTGGCGATACGAGGCGGATAGCGAGAGCACTTTTTTACGGGGCCAAGTCTATCGGGTATATGGACGTTATGAAGAAGCCATCAATTGCCTGAATCAGGTACGCTACGAACTACACAACGATCTTCACGTATGGCTGGCCCTAGCTTGGTGCTACAAACGGGTAAATCGTATCGAGATGGCGATAGAGTCGCTCGAAGAAGCTCTGCTCATCAATCCTTCCCAAGCCATTATCCACTTCAACTTGGCCTGTTATTGCAGTTTGGAAGAGAACGTCGACCAAGCGGTCACGCATCTACGCAACGCACTAGAAATTGACCCTGACTTTCGGGATTTAATCGAAAAAGAAGCTGATTTTGATCCTATTCGAGAGCATTCGGAGTTCCTCAGTCTGGTGGACTTACTTGTATAAACGATATTTATACGCAATTTAAGTGGTTGGAATGCATTATTTTGACAAGCTAAATCTGGTATTTTCACATAAAACTGTTTTAATAAGTGTTGTTGTATTGTTTTATTTTTAATTATGAATATATTTAAATATCTATTCCGAGATAAAACTTGACTGGGTCTTTTAGTCCTGGGTCTTTTCAAATTACTTTTCACGTTCGTTCTTATCTATTTTTTCTCAACATCGGGGAGGATGTATTTATGCGCATCTCTAAAAAAATGCGAGGTTTCACATTGGTGGAACTACTAGTTGTTATCGCGATCATCGGTATTTTGATTGCCCTGTTATTGCCAGCGGTGCAACAAGCACGCGAGGCAGCACGTCGAATGCAATGTACCAATAACTTTAAACAGTTGGGTATTGCACTGCACAATTACCACGACACAATTGGTTCGTTCCCTCCAGGTTGGATGCGACCAGCAGGTAATAATCGCGAATCTTTTGCTTGGTCCGCTCTTATTCTTCCGCAGCTTGAACAGCCTGCCATGTACGAAGAACTTCAGGTTAGTAAACGACAGTTTGTAGAAACATTAGAAGACATTCCCGGCCTGACAAATTACAATGCTGCCGAGTTCAAAAAATTAGGCGAGACTCCACTCAAGGCTTTTATGTGCCCTTCAGACTCTGGGTATAATGGCGATGGTCAGTCTCACAACAACCGTCACTTCAATGGTGGTACTGGTAACAATGCTAACAGTTGGGGTAACAGCTGGCACCCTGGCGTAAGCAATTACATGGGGGTGATGGGACATCGTGATACTGCTGCTCACAATAAAAACAGCGGTCTATTATACGGTGGCAGCTCCACAAGCTTTAAAGACATTATCGATGGAAGCTCGAATACTGCCTTTGTCGGAGAGCGTGATACTCTTGACTGTCGTTCAGGCAACTGGTTATCTGTGCGGAATGGTGGTGGTGCTGGCTCACGTGGCGTTTATACCGCTGTTGGACATAGCCGACCGAAACTAAATCAAGATGCAGATACTGCAAGTGGTGGCATACGCTGGAGCAACAGCAGTGGCTGTGGCGAAGGATTCAGCAGTCTTCACCCTGGTGGAGCTCTGTTCCTATTGGGTGATGGTTCTGTTCGGTTTGTTACTGAAACCATTGGTCACAGATGGGTTGGCAACGGAAACAATGCACACAAAAACACAAACAATGGTGCATACCAACGTATGTTATCCCGCGATGACAAATTAGTTATTAGTGAATAATATTTTGATATCGTAAACATAATAAACCGGGGATAGGGCAATGCTCGATCTCCGGTTTTTTAATTCTTAACAATCATCTTCTGCTATAGGTCTTATTAACTAAGTAATCTCTGGACCAGACGCTAGATTTTAGTCTGAGATTATGATCCAAGTATGCTTGAACTTTTCACATGAATTCTTAACTCTTTCTAACTTTGCGAGGGCCTTATGTCTTTCTTAAAAAACTCTTTTTTCAATTACGCAGCAGCATTTAGTCTGTCTCTGTTTGCTCTCTCACTCACAGGGTGTGGTGGGGCTCCAACTTATGACACCGGATTAGTCACCGGGACAATTACGCTAGATGGCTCTCCCTTGGAGGGGGCCAGAGTAGAATTTTACCCTGAAGGTGGTTCCTCTTCCAACGGCATGACAGACGCAAGTGGCAAGTACGAATTAAAATATACAAAAAGCACGATGGGTGCCGTGCCAGGATCACACAGTGTGAGCATTACAACCTACGATAGTGGCGATCCTGATTCAGAACCACCAATTGCAGCAGTACCAGAAAAAGTACCCACCAAATACAACACTGAATCAAAGCTAAATGCGGATGTCGTTCTAGGTCCAAACGAACATAACTTTGACCTAGAAACCGCAGGCGGAGAGGTAGTTCAGCCACAAGAGTAGAATCAATTCACCTTCGATTGAATTAATCTAAAAACCAAAAGGCCAGGTTGCTAGGCACGCTCATAGAGCCGCCCGGCCCTGGCTTTTTTTCGTTCTTGAGCTGTTGATGGTCCGTTATTGCTATCAGAGGGCGTTTGATCCTTCTGTTTTCGCTCAAAAAGCATTTCTGAACGGGCTGTTGAGCCATTTCGGGAAATCTTCTACAATCCGCATTCTTGCACCGATAGCGTACTAACGAATCTGCTGGGTGCAGATTCGCAATCAAATAATCGCCGAGAGTTCAACACAGGCCCTTCGCCTACGGTGGCTTTCACTTTAGTTAGAGAGACTAAATTACCATGGAACGTTCACTCGTATTGCTCAAGCCAGACTGCGTACAGCGCCGCTTGATGGGCCAAATCATTAGCCGCTTTGAAGACAAAGGACTCAACATTATCGCCATGAAGTTGCTCCAGGTGACGCCTGAGATGTCGAAGCAACACTATGCTGAGCATGTCGAAAAACCTTTCTACCCAGGGCTCGAAGAGTTCATCACCGGTGCCCCGGTTCTGGCGATGGTCATCGAAGGGCTGGAAGTGATTCGCGTAATACGCGAAATGCTCGGCGCGACCAGCGGCCTCAAAGCGGCCTCTGGCACCATCCGTGGAGATTACAGCAGCAGCCGCCAAATGAACTTGGTTCACGCTTCTGATAGCCCTGAAGCGGCCGCCCGAGAAATTGGTCTCTACTTCGACGCCGCCGAAGTCCTCGACTTTACCCCGTGCCTAACTCCTTGGCTAAAAGCGGGCGACGAGTAACGGCAATCGACAATTTAAAATACCAAAGAGAGTAGTCACCCGGCTACTCTCTTTTTTTGTGAGGTTAAAAACAACTATCGTTTATCTGTTGCCTGTCTAGAGGTTAAGAGTTGCCGTGCCGAGTATCAATGAATGATTGCTCAAACTACGGTCGTGGCCTCTAGGTCCATCTCTTCTTCTCAGAATGGCATGGTTCAGATTAAGTTTAATCTTTTAGTCCCGAAAGGGACGACGTCACCTAGCCTGGGGATTCATCCCCAGGAGAATGGAACTCCAAATTCTCAAAGCCCCGGCTGGGGCGATATCGATTCAAAGCGTTATTTTCAAGCTGTAAAACAAAGATATTTCTACCACGAATCAGCCATTAGAAGTCAAAACATCCTTGATTCGCCCGATGTCGCCCCGTCTGGGGCTTTCTTGAATTGGGGCAGATCGATTCCAGGGAATGAATTCCCTGGCTACACGATATCGTCCCTAACGGGACTGAAAAAAACGGGAAACAATGGGACGCTTTTCGTAAATAATCGGAACGCGGAATTTAAAAATACCCTACCAACGTAGCCAATAAAAAAAGCCCCTTGTTTTGAAGGGGCTTTTTATATTGGCTACGTTTAATAAATTCTGAGTGCGGCGAATTATTTGCCTTCTCGAATTAGATCGAAGTATTGTTGCGCGTTCTTTTGATGATCTTTTGACAAGCGTTTTTCGGTCAATGCACTGTCATCAATGGAACCTTTGGCGGCCATGGCGTCTTTGATTTCGACCAACGTTTGACCGGCCATGCCCTTGCCCTTCACGTAATCGACGATGACGCCTTTTCCTTTTTTCGGATCGGCACGTACTTGAGAATCATAGAAGCCGGTGTCGCTTTCGGCTTCTGGTCGCTCTCCTTGCCCTTGGCCGTCTCCTAGACCGTTGCCTCCTGGCATCTGTCCCATTCCAGGCATTTGTCCCATGCCTGCCATTTGGCCTCCTTGGCATGCTTTACACATCGCATCACGGGCTGCGGCCATTTGATCCATGGCTTCGTCTAGCATTTCCAACTCATCGAGTTGTTGTTGCAACTCTTGCAGGTCGTTCGCCATTTGGGCCAGTTGGTCAGCGGCTTGCTGCATGTTGCCCTCTTTCATTTGTTGGTTGGCTTTGCCCAACTGATTGGCCATTTGCTGCATGCGATTCATTTGCTCGTTTTGAGCCTGAAGTTGATCAAGTTGTTGCTGCATTTTTTTGGCCGCTGCTTTATCACCAGCCTGATTGGCTTTCTCAATTTCGGCTTTAAGATCTTGCTTAGCCTTTTCATGGGCATCGACCATGTTTTGCATTTTCTGCTGCATTTCAGCCAGTTGATTGCCCAATTGCTGTTTTTGCTGTGCGTTCAATTGGTTGTTGGCCATTTGCTTTTGCAGGTTTTTCATCTCGTCCATGGCTTTGCGAAGATCGCCTTCTCGCATTGCTTTGGCAAGTTTATCGCCAGGCCCTTTTGAGATGTTTTTCATTGCATTTAACTTCTCTTTGAAGTCTTTGCTACTCGAGAGCGATTGTCGTCGTTCTTTTAGTTGCTTGGCTAAATCGTTCAATTCGACCAACGTTTTTTTCTGGTCGCTGCTATTTTTCTTGTCCATCTTTTCTGCACTCGCTTGCAGTTTTTTGAACAAGTCGCTTGCTTCTTTGAGACCTTTTTCATCTGCCTTCTTGCTACGTTCGGCCAGTTGTTTTTTCAGTTCTTCGGTCGTGGTTTTAATGACCTTTTTGTTTCGATCTAAAGTGCTGGCGATTGCCGCATTGGGGTTGGGCTCTATGGCGGCATTAGGGAGAAGCACAGCTAACAGAAAGGCGATACCGGCCGCTCCGATGGGCAAGAGACTCTTCCAGTTGGTTTTCACGGGGAATTTTTCAGCCACATCAATTCGCTCAACCCGACGAATCGCGTCTTTCATCAAAGCCTGACCCGCTTCGGATTCAGCTTCTGTATGATCTAACGAAAGCGAGCTAGAAACTCGTTCTCGTAGCCCATAGCGTAAGTCAAGTTCGATGGCCGCTTCTAAACTGCTTTTTCTCACTAAATAGCTCCACACGCAGGCAGAGAGCAGACCTACTCCAGCAGCTCCTCCGAGCCACGAACTTCGCCATACCGCTGGGTCGACCTCGATAAACCAAATTTTGGGCACCACAATCGCCACGGCAGCAATACAAAATGTGGCAAGCATGCACCAAACCAGGCGTTCGGCAAACGATTGCAGCACTAATCTGCGTTGGGCGAAACCGACTTGCTTATGTAGTTTATCCATGACTCAGGTTCCCATGAGGAAATCTTAGAAAAAAATGATCTGCTATGATCTCAATATTTGTCTCATACTATTGTTCGTCTATTAGTACGCAGTATAAGGAAGTTTACCCGATTATTGTCAAATATTTCCATACAATTATCGGGGTTTTTGGGCCATCTTTGATTTTTCGTCTATTTCATGCGAATTAAATTGTCGGAAAGTTAATAACCAACACAACTTACGGTCGATAAGGTAGAGGCTAAGAGTTTTTTAACTTTCCTAGTAGATAAGACCCTTTATTTGCCATTTTGGTTTCGGATGAAGGCAAGAAAAGTAGCAAATCATGGCAAATACCGATCAAGCCCACAAATCACCCTCGATGCTACCACCTCCAGCAGATCCCCTAACCCGCTCTTTGGTTATCTACGATGGCGACTGCAAATTCTGTACGCGAAGTGTAAAAACCATCGCACGATTGGGCGGACGAAACCGGCTTTGCTTTATTTCTCTGCATGATCCGTCTGTTGCTGAGAGATTTTCCGATCTCACGCACCAGCGGCTGATGGATGAAATGGTGGTGATCGATTTATCGGAGAATCGCTATGGGGGTGCGGCCGCTTTTCGGTTTCTCACACGCCAACTACCGGCCCTGTGGATACTGGCTCCACTTTTGCATATCCCTTTTAGCTTGCCGGTTTGGAGCTTTTGCTATCGACAAATTGCCCGAATTCGTTATCGTTTTGGCCGAAACTCATGCGACAATGATTCTTGCAAAATCCACTTCGATTAAGCTTCAATCACTCCCACTTCCCCAATTATCAGCGATGTAAATTCTATGTTTGCTTCAAACAGCGTGAATCCCTCAAAAAATCGATCGATCAAATCCACTCGGAAGATCGGTCAGGCTCCAACTCAAGTAGAGCAGTATGGCGATTGGACTCTTGAATTTACACGCAAAATGGTAGGAAGCACGGTGCGGCGAGAACTGTTTAGCGTTCGAGTCCAAGGGAAGGAACCCTTTGAAAAGGCCTTTCTCTCCAACCTTCCTTCCATGGGATCAGCACGCAGGGCCGCTTATGTGGCCATCGGAGAACTGGCTCTCAAGTACTCTAATAACTCAGAGAGAAAACGAGTCGATCTGAAGCACAGCTTGGTAAAACAACGAAAAATTCGCCAGCAAGCCAAGCAGAAACGATCAAGAACAGAGTAAGGCAAATGACCCAGGCGTTCTCACGATTTTGGATGAAGGATTGCTCTCTATTACGACATCGTTTGTTCTGACAGAAATGGCCTCTTACGACTCGCCAGCGTAGGCACACTGCTCAAGGCGAGCATCGCTAGTGCGTAGATCATAATCGTCGCTGGAATGGGATGAATCACAGGCGTGGGTAGCTTGGACTCGGTCTGTGTGATTTTCTGATTCCACAATTCGGCTCGCTCCCAACCACGATTTGTTTTTCTCCAAACAGGCGCAGCGACTTCCGAAGCGTCGGAACTCTGCGATGACACCGGCAATTGGACGGAAGTTGCCAAGTAACCCATGGCCAAAGTAAGAATCGCAATTCCAAAAAATCGGAACAAGAGACAACCTCGAAGAAAAATCAAGAAAAGAACTGTGTGATAAGTGCTTCTCTTAAAGGCAATTGAGGTGCCAATGCGTTTATCTGTCTAGTGTAAACAGCAAGTAAGTGACTGTGGCGTAACAAGTAAGAGCGTTTTTTCGCAACAGATGATGGCTCAAGCTGTTCCCTTTTGGCATCATCGCATCAACAGTGATGACTCTGCAAAGCAACATCCCCTATGAGGGCTGGATACGAGTTATGCCGGTTAGAGAGCTTATCCAGTCAACGGGCAACCGTCCCTTGGCAGGAACCTAAAACAGAATTTGCTCATAAGTTAGTTATGACCTAGATTTCTGCATGGTCGATGTCAGGAACTGTCGACCGTGAACTGGAATCACCGGCAAGAAAGATAGAGTCACACAATGAGTGAAAAAGAAGTAAACATCAAAGAACTATTGGCTGGAGCTCAACTACCAGCTTTACCCCAAAGCGCAATTCGTTTACTTGAGCTTTCGCAAGACCCTGAAAATGGGCCAGCAGAATTTGCTCTGCCTATCGAATCAGATCCTGGTTTGACAGGTCAGGTGCTACGCTTTGTCAACTCATCTTACTTTGGGTTCTCACGCGAGATCTCAAGTGTCAAACTGGCCATCACCTTGGTTGGTATCCGCACAATTAAAAACTTCGCTCTTTGGAGTGCAGTCTTTAGCTTGATGCCCAATCCGAAAAGTGGTCCCTTCGATCTCAAAAATCTTTGGCAAGATTCACTTCGTCGCGGATTATTCTCGCGTACGATGGGTAAAATCTTGGGCCTCAAAGATGCAGAAGACCTGTTTGCAGCCGCTTTGCTACAAGATATGGCCGTGCCTTTGTTGGCCAAAGAGATGCCTGAAAAGTATGAAGCATTGATCAATGGTCGTCATCATGGCGAAAAACGACTATCGACACTAGAAAAAGAGGCCTTTGGTTGGAACCACGCCGAAGCTGGCGGAGTGATTGCCCGAGGTTGGAGCCTGCCTGAAGAATTTGCTGTCCTGATCGAATCACACGTCGATTTGGATGAACACCTGGCACAAAGCAAACCAGATCCAGGAAAAATTTCTGTTGCCCTGTCCGCTTTATTGCCTGCAACGAACGACGAAAGCTGGTCAGAACGAGACGAGTTTGAAAAGGCCTACAATAAAATCAAAGGAGATGGGCCTGCATTGCTTGATCTGCTGGGTCAAATCGACGCTGATTACGAAGAGTTTGCTCCAGTTCTGAAACTTACCGCTCCGACTAGCACCTTGGTTCAGTCGTATGAAAGCGTAACAGAAGAAGCCAATACTTAATCGCAAGCGGCTTATTATAGAATCAATCAAAAGCACGAGTCCTATGAGGGACTCGTGCTTTTTTCGTAAACTCTTAGAAAAGTGGGGCAAATCGACATAGCCATAAGTGGCTAAGTGAGGCATAATGCGTAGGATACGGCAAACATTAACGGTATTAACGTAGATCGAACTGGAGACTTCATTCGATGCATTCACGAAAAACAGAACTCACTCTCTTACTACTCTTGGCACTCACGCTACTCATTCCAAGCACACTGCTGGCTGAAAATGAAGGGCAAGCCGACTTGGATAAAGCGGTCGATGCCAAACTAGATGCTGAGTCAATCGACGATCTCGGCAAAGTGGTTGAGCTTTGTGAAAGTGCTTTGAAGAAGGGACTTTCAGAAGATGACCAAGAATTCGCAAAGCAGTTAGCCAGTTCGGTTCTATTTCAGAGAGCCACTCATTACAGTCGTGGAATTTTTGAGCAATCTCCCCCAAGCCAAGACTGGAAGAATCTGAGGAAACTCTCTCTCAAAGAAATCGAAAAGGCATTGGCCATTTCTGCTGAACTGGGTGACCTTCACTTTTTACGTGCCCGTTTGCTGTTGTTGCCAGAAGGGGATCGTAAGCAAGCGGAGAAAAGTTTGAAAAAATCGATCAAACTGCTTGAGGACTCTCCTGAACAGTTATCAAAAGCCATCTTGCTTTCGTCTTCATTTGAAAAAGATATAGCCAAGCAAATTAAGCTGATTGACCAAGCGATTGAACTTGACCCTGATAATATTAATGCATTGAAGTTGCGTGGCCTGCTGGCATTACAATCAGGCAATTTTAATCGGGCAATCAATGTTTTAGAAAAAGTGGTCGAAAAAACTCCCAATGACATGACCGCATTGCAAGCGTATGCCCGAGCTTTTGTAGGTCTCGGAAAGTTTGATGACGCCATTGCACAGTTAGACCGTTCCATTGAAATCAATCCTAAATCTCCTGTTACCTATCTATTGAGAGCTCAACTCAAAGAAGTCTCAGGCGATGTGAAAGGAGCAATCAAGGATATCGCTCAAGTATTGACCCTCTCACCCAAATCGATTCAAGCGCTCATGATGCGAGCACAGTTGTATATCAAACTTAAACGTCCAGAAGATGCTGAAAAAGACTTGGATCAAGTCATAACCATTGAACCCAAGTTCCTAGAAGCCCAGGTCTTGAGAAGTTGGGTTCTAGATTCTCAAGGCAAGTTCAATCAGGTGCTTGCCGAGTTAAAGTCGCTGTTAGAAAAGAGCCCTGATCAATCGGACCTTGTATTAGCAAACGCTCAACTGTTTCAATCGCAAAAGGCCATTCAGATTTATACGTTGCTCGTTGAAGCAGCCCCAGACAACTGGAAAGCCCTCTATGGCCGAAGCGATACCTATCTTGCATTAGGACAACATAAAGAAGCAATCGCAGGCTATGCAGCGGCCCTAAAGTTGAAAAAGGATGAAAGCAACCTCTTAAACAATTACGCCTGGGTCTTAGCCACCTCGCCGAACAAAGATGTGCGAAACGGAGAAAAGGCAATTGAACTGGCGGTGAAAGCCTGCGAAGTCACCGAGTACAAAGAACCACATATTTTAAGCACATTAGCCGCCGCTTATGCAGAGGCAGGCAACTTCGACAAAGCGAAAGAGTGGGCAACCAAAGCGGTCGACTTAGTCGAAGAGGATGACAAGAATGCCGAGCAATTAAGTAAAGAACTAGAAAGCTACAAGCAAGAGAAACCGTGGCGAGAATCTCAACTAGAAGAATCAACGGACGAGGAAGATTCTGAAGCGGAAGAAGATAACGAGATTTAGAAGTGAAAAAAATATAACCACCAAGCCTCGAAGGCACAAAGAAAGAAGGGTTTTCTTTAACAAACGGGTGCCACTGGCATCTTGCCAGTGTGTGCTGCGATTGGATCGGAGATCATGTCTATTTTTTCACAATTTGAACCGTTACGCTTCAAAATAAAAACTGTTGAGTGAAGTCGATTTGCAACTCCGCACTGGCAAAATGCCAGTGGCACACGCGGGACAAAGTTTAATTGTGCTTCCTCCTCGCTCACGCTTTTTGAAGTTGCACGGTTGTATATTTCGGGTGGCCGCGATGTTGGTTTTGGAGAACGCATACCACTGGAATCACGCTCGTTCAAAACGACGTCGGGGTCGACGCTAGTCGATCAGAGGTTAGAGAGTTTTCCATTATCACCCTACAACTACCGGCTTTATCGAGGGCGAAAATGGGATA
>NVWB01000098.1 GCA_002733575.1 Blastopirellula sp.
GTTCACTTTCGACATCACCGATGCAGAAACATGGGGCAAACCAACTGATTGTCCGTGTCGAAGATGAAACAGAAGCCTGGCAACTTCGAGGCAAACAAGTCCTAAATGCTCGCGGAATCTGGTACACCCAGGTTTCTGGTATTTGGCAAACTGTTTGGCTAGAACAAGTTTCGTCTAGCTATATTAAGGATCTCAAGATCGCAACGAATGCGGAAACAGGCACGATTACTGTGCGCCCAATCATTGTCGGAAGCGGCAATGTCAAAGTGATTGTTAAGGATGGCGAAAACGTGATTGCCGAAGGTACGACTTCCACTGCGCTTACACTCAAAATCGATGATGCAAAGTTGTGGTCGCCTTCTTCACCGCATCTATATGACATTGAAGTGACACTTTACGATGCCGAGGGCAAGTCACAAGATCAGGTCAATTCGTATGCCGGAATTCGGACCGTCGGCAAGACGAAAGATGCCGATGGCAACTGGCGGTTCACATTAAACGGCAAAGTGATCTTTCACTGGGGACCACTTGATCAAGGATGGTGGCCAGATGGGTTGCTGACTCCGCCATCTGATGAGGCAATGCTGTTCGACATTCAATGGCTAAAACAAGCCGGATTTAATATGATCCGCAAGCACATCAAAGTGGAGCCACGACGCTATTATTATCATTGCGACCGTCTCGGCATGATGGTCTGGCAAGACCACGTGAGTGGTGGTGAACAACCAGCATGGACACGGTTGAAGTCAGACCCCGTGGATGCAACATGGCCTAAACCTGTTCACAAGCAATTCATGCGAGAACTGGAGTGGATGATTGACACGCTGGAAAATCACCCCTCAATTGTTAGCTGGGTGCCATTTAACGAACGCTGGGGACAACACCAAACGATGGAAGTGGGAAAATGGACAGTCAAACGTGATCCGTCACGTTTAGTCAATATTGCCAGTGGTGGCAACTTTTGGCCAGTCGGAGATGTGGTCGATGCCCATAGCTACCCGAACCCTGTATTCCCATTTGAACAGGGCCCAAACGGACGCTTCGACGATTACATCAAGGTCATGGGAGAATTCGGCGGCCACGGCTATCCAGTGAAAGGACATCTTTGGGATACCACTCGCCGAAATTGGGGATACGGCGGTTTGCCTGAGAACGAAGCGGAATATAAAGAGCGATACGTCACTTCGCTTGAGTTGCTAGATAAGCTACATCGACAAGGAATTGCGGCCGGTGTTTACACGCAAACAACCGACGTGGAAGGCGAGATCAACGGGTTGATGACCTACGACCGTAAGGTGATCAAGATACCAGCCGAACAGCTTGCCAAGTTGCATAAAGTATTGTTCACCGCGACAGACAAAAAGGCCGCTGACCAATTTCCTAAAACAGGCTTCATCGAGCAGAAGACAGTTCGTAAGCAAGGCCCGTAATTCCCAAAAAGCCATTCGTACGATGAGAGGGTACAAGGTCATCGTTGGGAATGAATACGTTTCAACCTGGCACCAGGAATCCTTAGTTCTTCTTGATGGTCATTTTCACATCTTTGTGTAGATTGTGAATCGCTTATTATAACCACCGAAGGTCGCTGGGCTAGTTTGGGTCATTGTTTTACTGCCTCTTCTTTCCAATTCAACCGAAATTAACCATTGGTTAAATTTCTCGAAAACCCCCTCTGGTGCGGCCAACATAACCAATGGTTATGTTTTGAAGACCGTTTTCTTCGGGAAACTGGTTGTCGCTCGTTTTTTTGCGTTGTCGTAACTCCCATTTTCAAACGACTTACGGAAAGTGGAAATCACGGGAATTGCCGATTCAACCAAAACATAACCTTTGGTTAAATATATGACCGCGGTTAAATCGCATCTTCGCACATTTCCAACCACCCCTAAACAACACCTTTCCCCCCATCAGAAATCAATCCAACGGGTAGCCAAAGTTGCTCGCAACCTGGGTCGGCCCAGCCGACAAGAGGTAGCAAGTTTTGGCATAATTTATCACGAAATGTATCCATAACCCTCTGGTCCAATTTACAAAACAAACGTAAGGCCCGCCGAGTATTTTTATTGAAACATGGTGCCATGCCCTCGCGCTTTCGCGTGGGCATGCTTTGGAAGTATTATTATTACAACTTCAAGATCGTAGGATGGCTGCCCTTTTGGGACAGCCGTCTGTCTGTTGATATTATTTCATTAAACAGAAACAATCAAAACCACGACATCAATCAAATTCTATGAACTCAATGAACGGATCTCTTTTAGAATGAAAGCGAGATGAATTTTCAAGATAATTTGCAACGAAGCTACGCCCACAATCAGGCGGCTGGCCTAAAAAGGCAGCCACCCTACGAGACTATTTAATGGCGATTAGGCTTTTAGTTGTGCGGAAATAGAGGACGCCTTGGGAGATTGCGGGTGTGGCCAGGCAGGGTTCGCCCATTGGGTTACTGGCGAGCACGTTCAACTCATTTCCTGCGGCTAAGACGTAAACAGTTCCATCCTCGGAAGCACAGTATATCTTGCCATCTGCGGCTACTAGCGAAGCGATGATTGATGCACGGCCTTCCAGGCGACCTGCGAAGTGATTCTTGCCTGTTCTGGCGTCGAAACAGCGAATGATGCCGGAGGTTCCAAGGTAAATATTGCCTCGATAGACAACCGGCGTGGACATGTACGAACCGCCTCGATTTGTACTCCAGACGATGGCATTTTTGGGTTGCGGCTTGGGCTGTGAGTCCTCGTTTGCTGATCCTTCTTTTGAAGAGTCCTTTTCTGATTCATCTTCATCCAACGGAGTAATGTCTCCACGGGCCTGGGGCCGTACAACGTAGATCGGGGATTGGGCTCCGTGTGCGCTGGTGATGTAGAACCAGTCATTAGAAACGAACGGGGTGGGCACTGGGTTGTCGCCTCCGCCGTGGATTTTCCACAGGACTTTCCCTGACTCTAGATCATAGGAAACAACCCAGGGCCAGCCATTGACCACCACGTGTGTCTTCTTGGGGCCTTGGTGGATCAGCGGTGTACTCCAACTTCGGACAGAAATATCTTTGCGAGAGACCCGCCAGAGTTCTTTTCCATCGGAGAGCCGTAATACGACGAGGAAAGGATTGGCCGGGTCATCGCAAGTCAGGGCTATGCGATCTTTGTGAATAGCAGGTGAACTAGCGTAGCCCCATCCGATTCCGTACTTGCTTATGTTGATGACGCCGAGATCACGGCTCCATTGCAGGTTACCGTCGAGGTCATAACAATAGAGCCCTTCGGCACCAAAGAACGCCACGACGTGCTTGCCATCGACCGCGACGCTGGTGTTCGCTTGCGTTGCTTTTACGTGGCGAGTCGTGCGAGGAATTCCCTGATGGGCCGTCTTTCGCCAAAGTTCTTTGCCCGTCGATTTGTTATAGCAGAGAATGACCCAACGGTGCTCGCCCGAGTCGTCAGCGGCGGTCGGTTTCCCACTAGCGCCAAGTGCCAGGGTGGAGTCCCCGCTTTCGGCGATGGCCGTACAAAGAAAGATGCGGTCTCCCCAGACAACCGGACTGGAATGCCCGAGCCCAGGAACGGGAGTTCGCCAGAGGACGCCGTGCGTGTCGGGGGAGTCGAGATCGGCATTCCAAGAGGTGGGGAGAGCGTGGCCTTCAACGATACCGGTTCCGCCAGGTCCACGGAAAGTGGGCCAGTTCTGCGACTGTTGGGCCGCGAGAGGCGTGACGAAAAGCGTGACCCAAGCGGTGAGTAGGGCCATTTGTTTTATGGACATCATGTGTGTCTCTATTGTTTGAGCGGGAGGTTGAGGTAGACAAAGTTCTGACTGTCTGAATTTGCGACGGCAATATCGAGGTAACCATTTTGATTAAGATCGCCGACTGCAAGATTGTAAGTTGCGTGTGATGGGTCGCCAAAGCGGACTTCGCGGAACTTCTTGCCGCCGCCTTGATTGAAGAACACGGCGTTCGCTTGCCCAGTGTTTCCGACAATGATATCAGGGTGCCCATCGTTGTTCATATCTGCAATAGTAAGTGTATAGGTCTGTCCGTCTTCACGACCGAATTTCACCGTCTCTCTGACGTCTCCTTTTCCATCTCCGAAGTAGATGGAATTAGGTTGGCCAATGTTGCCGGTGACCCAATCGAGGTTTCCATCGCCGTCGAGATCGTCAATGGCAACGGCACGTGTTTCGTCACGACCGTTCCCGAAAGGGATTCGCTGAGTAAAACGGGCCTGACCTTCGTTGAGGAGCACAACGTTTTGTTGGCCATCTCGATTAGCCAAGATCAGGTCCATGTGGCCATCGTTGTTGAGATCAGCCACGGCCACATCGATGGTGGAATCAACCGCGTTACCGAAGGTTCGGGTGGTCGGAAAATTGGCGGAACCATCGTTGAAGTAAATGAGGTTTTGTTTGCCGCGAGCGTTGGCGAGGATATCCACGTCGCCATCTTGATCAATATCGACGAGCTTCAAACTGCGAATACTTGAGGGTTGACCGAAGCTGGTGTGATGCTGGAAGAGCCCTTGACTGTTGTTGAGAAAAATTGCGTTGGGTGCGTTGTCATTGCCGACGGCGATGTCAAGATCACCGTCATTATCGAGGTCTGCGATTTCGGTTGCATACGAAGTAGCCAGGTCTCGTCCTAATGGGCGAGCCAGGTTGAATTTGGCGCGACCCTGGTTCAAAAAAAGGAAGTTTTGTTGAGGCCAATGTCTTCCATTGGCGACGACGATATCTAGGTCTTTATCCCCGTCAAAATCACCTAGGCGTATCGAAGCCGAACGGTTTGCTTGAGTCCCAAGAGAGAGTCGGCTACTGGATACAAATCTTCTGTCTTCCGCAATTGTTGTGACCTGAACTAAAACAACGCTAAAAATGAAAACAGAAAATTGAACCAAGGTTGTGTTTCTCGTATTGATCATTAATATCTGGCTTGACTAGAGTTCGCTGGTTTCATGTACCGGTATACTGACTTAGTAATTTACGGCAGTTGTTCTGAGCAACTTCAACTTCCGCATTGTTATGGCGATTTGCCTTGAAGTCAACTTATAACATTCGAGGCTGACGGTCAAATTCACTGGGACAGGTCAAGAGATTGATCCTCTCTTTGAAAACACCATTCAACTTGCAATATAAGATCATCAATACCCAATATCTAATTTGCAGATCGTAAGCACTCGAACTATGTCTTGTCATCACTGATTTTATTGAGTGCAATTCCAAAACCATGTCATCGCATCGCGTTTTAATCGAGTTTCAAATCACTGGGCCAATGTTGACTGCCGATAGGTGACACTGACGAACTTCACACTGGCAAGATGCCAGTGGCAGCCAAAATGGGCTGTTGGTTGTGGTGGCAGGCTACACGTTTAAAGCGGCGTCCGACGTTGTGAATGCCATCACACGCAGTTAGTCGCCGCAATTGAATGCGTCTTCGATAAGCAATTCAAGAGTCGAGATCTCGAACTCCCTGCCTGCGTGTAGCCGAGATCCATTTATGAACTTCCATCGCAAAAAACACACTTAACGCTAACCCCAATAAGCAGGCAAAGGTAGTTAGACTGACTGGTTGTATATGCAGGATATCCTGTCCCAGCGGCACAAACATCGTGCCAAGATGAATGAGTAATGCGAGAGACGCACCACCGAGTAGAATCGGACTGCGGAAAGGTGACATTAATAATGCCGATTTCGTCTCGGACCTACAATTGCCGATGTGAACATTCTCGAACAAGACCATGAGCAATAGTACCGCGTTGCGCGCCGTCGCCTCGGTCCATCCCGCTTGCAGCATCCACCAGAATGCCCCGAAACTTACGAAGCCCATGACCACAGAAGCTACAATGGTTCTCTCAATCATCAGGCGATTGAAGATGGGTTCTGATGTAGGCCTTGGTGCGCGGGAAAGCACATCGCCTTCGCTCGGTTCGAATGTTAGAGCCACGTCTTGAATGCCGTTTGTGACAAGGTTTAGCCAAAGCAATTGCACTGGTAGAAGTGGCAAAGGTAATCCTGCCATTAATGCCAGAGTAACCAAAATGACTTCTGCAAGTCCGGTGGAAATCAGCAGATAAATCACCTTGCGAATGTTGTCATACGCCACTCGTCCCTCTTCAATACCGACCACAATGGTGGAAAAGTTATCGTCACTGAGAACGAGTTCGGCCGCTTCACGTGCCACATCCGTTCCCGATTTTCCCATCGCCACTCCGATATTGGCAGCTCGAAGCGCTGACGCATCGTTGACACCGTCTCCGGTGACTGCGACGAAGTGGCCAACTCGGCGTGCTGCAAGAACCAACTCCAGTTTCTGATGCGGGGCAACGCGAGCGAAAACGCTAGCCGTTTTAATTGCCTGTTCCATCTCCGTTTCCGACATTTTTCCAAGCTCGGTGCCTGTGACAACTTGGTGCGATTCACTCGCCAGACCTAGATCACGTGAAATGGCTAGTGCTGTCACAGGATGATCACCGGTGATCATGCAAACTCTGACACCCGCTTCGCGACATGCGGTAACGGCATCTCGCACACCTGGCCGCAACGGATCGATCATCCCCACTAATCCTAAGAAGGTCAGATGGGATGGTTCCAAAGGTGCTTGGGACGGATCGAGCGTGCCCGACGTTGTACCTTTGGCAAAACCTAACACTCGGTAGCCTTTTTTGCCCATCGACTCGGCTATTTGGTGCATCTCTTCATTTTTTTTGATTGCATAGATTGGGTCGGGATCATTCCCCCAATCACACATCGCTAACACTCTTTCCGGTGCGCCTTTCACAAACACATCGGTATCTCTATTAGACTGATGATAAGTTGCCGCGTACTGTCGCTCGGGCTCAAATGGGAGTTCGTTCACCAGAGGGTGCCTCGATAGACTAGCCTCGCGAGTCCAGCCGATCTTGTGTGCCATGGCGAGCATCGCGAGGTCAACGGCATCACCGCGCCAAATCCACTCGCCATCACGTTGATGTAGATCTGCTTCGTTACACAAGACGCCTACCCTTGCGAGACTGTCGAGCATTGGATGACTGCCAGTCTCGATTACTTTCCCCTCAAAGCTGACTTGCCCTTCCGGAACGAATCCCTCACCGGTGACGTTAAAACGCTCACCGGTCGGAAGTCTAATTTCACGCACGGTTAATTCATTACATGTCAATGTGCCCGTCTTGTCGCTTGCAATCAGCGTACAACTCCCCAGGCCTTCCACGGCGGCAAGTCGGCGAACAATTGCACCACGGCGAGCCATGCGAGCAGTTCCAATGGACAAGGCAACAGTCAGAGCGACCGGCAGTCCTTCGGGGATAGCCGAAACGGCGAGAGCCACAGCAAAAAGAAACATATTATGAATGCTATGGTTATGAAGGACGACACCGAGCACGGCAATTGCAGAGGCTGCTATCAAAACTGCCGCTGCTACAATCTGTGTAAAACGCTCCAGTCGTTCGAGCAATGGCGGCTTTCCAGCAGGCGCACTGATAACATCTAATGCCAGTTGGCCTACATGTGTGGCCAAGCCGGTTGCTACAACCATGCCTTGGGCACGTCCACGGACAACAATTGACCCAGCAAATATCATGTTCTGTCGATCACCAATGGTCGTTGAGGCATCTCCAATCCACGAAGGATCCTTTGAAACCGGGAGAGATTCGCCTGTCAAAAGTGATTCGTCAATTTCGATTCCGTGGGCTGAAACCAGCCGTACGTCTGCCGGTACTCGGTTTCCAGACTCCAGCCAGACAGTATCACCAGGGACAACATTCTTAGCATCAATTTCACAAACTTCGCCATCTCTCATCACAGCAGCACGGATTTGCAGCAGTTGTTTCAATGCTTGCGTGCTCTTCTCAGCACGCCATTCCTGATAACCGCCAATTAACGCATTGAGACAAAGAACCGCGGCAATGAAGCCAGCGTCGGTTGGTTCGCCGATCGCAATGGAAACTATTGCAGCAACGCCAAGAATGTAAATCAATGGACTTTGGAACTGACGCAAGGTTATCTGCCACCAAGCCGGGGGCGGCGTGTGCGGCAACGTATTCGGGCCCGCAATTTCAAGACGCTCAGTTGCTTCAGATCCGGTCAGACCACGCGGCGTTGCGTTCAATTCTTTCTCCAGAGATGGCAAGTCAAGTGTGTGCCACTCCTGAATCTTTTGTGACTGTTGATCCATACGTCCGCCCCTTTACTTCATATACTTCCCTCCAACGCCATGCGTTTTCACTGTACTAAGACAGAGGCTTTCGGTGGTGATAGTGAGTCCGCTGAAGCCTTGTTGGAGTTCGGAATATTTCCGTGAATGTCACTCTTGAATTTATATTCCCTGACTATCAGTTATACGCTCTCTTTTTTTAAAAACAATGCAATAAAAGCTGGGCTTAAGTGATAAGCGAATAAATTTCATCTCCGAAGAATTACTGGTAACTGAAGTTGGTGGAACTGAGTAAGCAATGAGACGAGGGAAGACTATTGCGTGTCAGATAGAGATCCTTTTTCGAGCAGTGCCAGCAGGGTCTTTGAGTCATCTAAACATCGCATTCTGACAAGCCAATCAACTGAAATGCCTTGATTGTCAATGTTTAATGTGCCGTTACTATCTTGGCAAACAGGCAATATCTAAGTAGACATCCGGCGCTAAACGTCGATTGAGTAGTAACTCATTTTCACACGCTTGCTTCCGCAGAGAGACATTAGAGAAGTCTAGAAATTCAAAACAAACCGTTTTTTTCAGTTTATAGGCAAGCCATGGTCGAAACAGATCATCGCCTGCACGCTTCTGAAAATTGACTGCCAAAAAAAAGAGAAGTGAAAACGAGTGGACTTCTAAGCTTCAAACATACATCACAACCCAAAAACTACCCCCACTTCCGGCCCCTAAGACTTCAGATGGCTGAAGTGCAGAAGTTACTTAAACCGAAGCTTTAACCGCATCATGTTCCGTTCAAGCTCTTGGAGTTGATCTATATCTCTGCCCTCAAATTTCAGAGAACTCATCGCAACATAGGAAGAGATTTCCCACTTGTTGCTGTCGATCATCTCGTCGGCTTTCCCCTTGGCCTTGACGGTTTCGATGTGGGTTTCAAATTGCAGTTGCGTGGTTCGTATCGGTTGCATGTTGGGATTCCAGTTGTATTGGATTTAATCTTTTAGCATAATCGATGTCGGCTGCTGGTCAATGGTTAAATTGTACTGTATTTGACCGTCAATCGCATGGGGGTCTCTGTGCTAATTCATTGGCACGATAACCAACCAGCCACCTGTAAGCCTTAAGAAGAGCCAATCATCCCTTCGCCAATATCGCCCGAAAACCGTAATACTAAGGCAATAAAATCAGTTTGCATCATACCTTGACGCTCGTAATCTTGGAATCGATGTCCAATGTCCCCACAAATCCTCTCACAAATCGAATCCGAGAACTTGTTGCACAAACGCTCCTAATTACAGGGTGAATGAAATTCCGCCGTCCAAGTAGCATAAAATAAGCAGTGTGCTACGGTTGTGCATTTCAAACAGAGCATTATTTCAAATATGAAATCCCAGGCTTCACATGCAATGAATTTGAATACTCTTTTATCCTCAGTCTCTGAGTATTACAACTTTCTCTTGTTGAATTTATGTTAAGTTTGATTCATACTAAAAGCTTATCTATCTTCCAACCGATAAATCCTTAGGTCGCTTCCCTCCCTCCTGATCTTTGTGGTGCTAATGAAGCCAACCAGCATGAAACCAACCGGCATGAAATTTCTTGTTTGTTCCCTCTTAGTGATTGGATTCTCTCCCCTTTCACTTTCCGCTACCGAGCCAGACTTTTGGTTAGACGCAAGCGATACGAAGCACACGGCTTTCATTGATGGCAACTTGGTAAGCTGGCAAAGCAAAACCAAAGGCAAACCGAAAGTAACCCAAGACGAGATACTGAGCCGACCTGAACTTGGCGAGAAACTAAATGGGCGAGCTACGATTCATTTTGACGGAAATGATTTTCTAAAAGGGACAGCAGTTCTGACGGAAGGGAATGACAAATTCACTTTCATCGTACTCTGGCGACCTCATCGCATTGGCATTCAATCGATCTTTGAACAAGCCGGCTCAGGTACAGGTCGCCGTGCCGCATTATTGCAAGTAGGTTCCTCTTATGGATTCAACGGACAAGGTAATGATGCCCACAATCTTGTTCCGCTGATCGAAAATCAATGGAGGCTTACCGCGTTAACCATCAACGGAGAGAATCGCAATAATGTGGTCATTATCGATAACGACTCCAAGCCGCTGATAGCTTCTATCAATATCGAAACACAAAACGTCGGCGTCGACGGAATTGCGATTGGTAAGAAGCACCTCGTCAACGGCGAGTATTTCCAAGGCGATCTGGCCGAACTTATGATCTATAACTCAGTTCTTTCACCCAAGGAACTGACCGATCAATTAAAAGAAATCAAAGCTCGTTGGAAATTAGATTTCAACGCTCCTGTAACTCAGAATCCCAAGCCGACCCCGAAAGAAGTTCCTCTGCCGAAACTAAACACAGAACCAACCAGTGAGCAAATTGCTTTTTTTGAAACTAAAATTCGTCCGGTGCTTGCGCAGCATTGCTATGAGTGTCACAGCGCAAAGTCAAAAACTGTGCAAGGCGGCTTAAGGCTTGATAGCCAAGCGTTGACAGTTAAAGGGGGTGACTCTGGTCCTGCAATCATACCTGGCAATGCACACGAGAGCCTGCTAGTTGAATCAATCAATTGGGAGTCGTATGAAATGCCACCCAAAGGTAAGTTGTCTGAGAAACAAATTGCAGATCTATCCCATTGGGTTTCTCTCGGAGCTCCTTGGCCAAAAGAAGCAGCGGTCTCTTCCACTGCATCCAAGGAAGGATACGACTGGGACGAGGTAATTAAACATTGGGCCTGGCAACCGATCAAGAAAGAACTTCCACCAGAAATCAAATCGGGAGCCCGGATTAACAACGTGATCGACCAGTTTGTTGTTGCGGGGCTTCAAAAAGCAGGACTCCGGCAGACTCCAGTTGCCCGTCCTGAGATCTTTGTACGACGAGTCTTTATCGACCTACTTGGTTTGCCGCCGACTTCTGCCGAACTAGAAGAATGGGTTCAGCGACTARCCACAAAGAACAARACYGATTTGAACGACTCGGAAGTGAGCCAATTAATCGATACYTTRCTACAACGCCCACAATACGGAGAACGCTGGGGCCGACATTGGCTYGATGTGGCCCGTTACAGTGAATTRGGAGGCTGGACTCAGGATAACAAACCTCATCCCATGGCCTGGCARTATCGAGACTGGGTCGTCAACGCWTTCAATCAAGATATGCCCTTTAATGATTTYGTTCGCAATCAGATTGCTGGAGACCAATTCGGCAAACARTCATCCATCGGRACAGGCTTCCTSGCGTTAGGGCCGACGTATTCTTCAGATGGMGGTGACCCTGAAAGYGTTGCACAGGCCAAAAGTGAAACGCTTGATGACCGCGTTGACACRTTTTCTCGYGCGTTTCTAGGGCTCACCGTTTCTTGTGCYCGCTGTCATGACCACAAGTTTGATCCCATTCCGACWCAAGACTATTACTCAATTGCCGGAGTGTTCAACAATGTYCGAGAAGGTGAAACGGCGCTTGTGGAAGACCACGTCATGAAAGCCTATCATGATCATCAAAAGTTAATCACCGATGTAAAAAACAAAATTAASATGAGTCGAAATGCRGTAAAGAAAGAAAAACGTGAGCTGACGGAYGATGAGAAGCAGMAAATAGARCAATGGGAACAAGAGGCCAAAGAKCTTCAAGCAAAAGCCCCAGCTAAGTACGACTTTGCACACACAATTTTTGATTCCGGKAAKGGCGACATGMAAGTGGCCATCCGAGGCAACTTGCTAAAGCCTGGCGAAGTGGCCCCGCGTCGATTTCTTCGAATACTSGCCGGGGAAGATCGAGRRCATTACACCGAAGGGAGCGGACGMAARCAACTCGCAGAGTCTGTGRTTGACCCCAACAAYCCTTTGACAGCCCGAGTCTATGTCAACCGCGTCTGGCTCAATCACTTTGGCCGGGCATTAGTTCGTACGCCTARCAACTTTGGGACGCTCGGCGAAAAACCAACCCATCCAGAATTGCTCGACTATCTGGCCGCTTCGTTCGTAGAGTCAGGMTGGTCKATCAAAGCGTTGCATCGAATGATCATGAACTCGGCAACSTATCGCAGTAGTAGCTCGTTYAATGARCAAGCATTTTCAATCGATGGAGACAACCGWTCTATCTGGAGRATGAATCCTCGGCGTATGGACGTAGAAACYTGGCGTGATTCTTTGCTGGCCGTGACCGGCSAATTAGATAGCACCYTTGGCGGTCCATCGATCAAYAACATTATCAACAGTAAACGCCGAACCTTCTATGCCAAAGTGAGCCGGAATGATCCGTTAGATTCAGACAAGTTCCTGCGGCTGTTTGATTTCCCAATYCCTAGGGCCAGTAGCGCAAAACGTACCACAAATGTCGTTCCGCAGCAGTTTCTGTTCATGATGAATAGCCCATTCATGCTTGATCGCGCGAAGGCTTTCGCTCAACGACTGCAAAATAAAGGGGACACACTGGAAGAACAAATTAACATCGGTTACGTACTTCTCTATGGTCGAAAAGCGACCGAGAAAGAAATCGCCGTCGCAACAAAGTACCTCAGTTCAGAGACTTCCTCGAAAGAAACGTTGACTCGCTGGCAGCAATACTGTCAAGTATTGTTGAGCGCCAATGAGTTCATGTATGTTCGATAATCGGGTTTATTTTGGAATCAGTCATGCAACAACATAATTTTTCACCGGTCATTTCCCGCCGCCACGCGTTACATCAATTGGGCGCAGGTTTTGGAAGCCTGGGGCTGGCCAGTATGTTTTCTGGTTCGTCATCAGCAGCCGATGTTTCTGCCTCACTGTTGGCTCCGAAGGCCCCGCATTTTGCACCCAAAGCAAAACGGGTGATTCAATTATTTATGCCAGGCGGCCCTTCGCAGGTTGATACCTTCGACTACAAACCGATGATCGAGCAGCATGCCGGTCAGCGTCCAAAGACCGTGGATCGTAAGACGTTRCGAAACACGAAGAACGGATTGTTTCCWTCGCCATTTGGGTTCAARCAATACGGCGACTGTGGGAAATACGTCAGCGATATWTTCCCTAAAACAGCAGMGTGTGTCGACGACATTTGCTTTATTCACTCGATGCACACCGACATTCCRGAACATGCTGGAGCYATGATGATGTTYAACTTRGGGCATCTTCAACCAAGYCGCCCGAGTTTAGGTTCTTGGCTCTGTTATGGRTTAGGAWCAGAAAAYCAAGAGCTRCCAGGGTTTGTGGCCATGAGCCCTCGAGCGCAACCTCGGGGCAAATCGGCCAACTGGGGCAGTGCGTTTYTACCAGGGGCTTATTCAGGAATTTATGCCAATATCGCTAGTATGACTCCTGAGAGTATTCTCCAGAATTTAAAGAACCCACATCTTTCTCGACCTGAGCAGCAGCAACAAGCAGAGTTGTTAGCTCAACTCAATCAGTTTGACTTAGAGCGACAACAGCAGGATCAAAAACTAGAATCAAGTATTCAGGCCATGGAGATGGCATTCAAAATGCAGTTTGCCGTGCCGGAAGCTTTCGACACCACCCAAGAAACCAAAGCAACGCTTGAGTTATACGGAAACACAGAATATGCCAAAGGCTGCCTGCTGGCTCGTCGGCTTGTCGAACGCGGAGTTCGCATGGTTCAGATCTCGCATTCAATCGGTGGGTATGATATTGCTTGGGACACCGGTCACGGAGATATTAAGAATGGTCACGCAGTCTTGGCAAAAGCCTGTGACCAAGGAATTGCTGCGTTGCTGCAAGATTTAAAACAAAGCGGGTTGTTAGATGAAACCCTGGTCATTTGGGGAGGCGAGTTTGGCAGAGCGCCAACTTCTGAAGGCCAGAAGGGACGAGACCACGACCATTATGGATTCACCACCTGGATGGCCGGTGGCGGAGTCAAGCCAGGCTTCAGCTACGGAGAGACCGACGAGTTTGGTTGTTCGGCGGTAAAAGACCGGGTTCACGTCCATGATCTCCATGCCACTATTCTTCACTTAATGGGGCTCGATCACGAAAGATTGACCTACCGTTATTCTGGCCGTGATTATCGACTAACAGATGTCCATGGAACAGTCGTGAAAGACATCATTGCTTAAACGAAGAATTCTTCCTAAAAACTATTCCCTCTCCATTCCAATCAATGGTCACTGAGAGAAATGTTATTTAGAACACTCGCGGTGTACTAGCCCAGTGACCTTCGTCGTGAACATCCTTCCATTAGTTCAGTTGTAAGCAGGCCTCGATCGCTCAGAGATTCAATGAATCAATCATCTTGGACCTTGGCGATTTTGAGGGAATCCGTCGTACCTCGCCGTGTACAAAAATCCTAAACCTCGCTAAGTCGAATCATTTGGTGGGCTTATACACCGTTTGAGTAAACAACCCTTCATCCCCTGCGGGCTTCAAAATTGAATCCGCTTAACAATAGATTCCTATTTCAGCTGATAGCTAAAAAAAGACAACCTAGCAGACGCAAGCGACCGCTAGGTTGTCTACTACTTGATTAGACATTTACCACTGGCATTATGCAGCGGAAGATTCGTTGTCTTTATCAGTTGGTTTGGATGACACCCTTCGTT
>NVWB01000099.1 GCA_002733575.1 Blastopirellula sp.
TAGATCTGCGGCGGCCTAACAATGTCGCACCCTTCGGTGTACTAACCCAGTACACCGAAGGGCAACAGTCGCCCGCGCGGAATCTTGAAGTTTAAATCATCCGTCAATCGGTCAAAGTGATAGTGACTCGATCGAGATTACCAGTGAAAGCAAACGGACTGCCTGCGTAGCCAGGGTCCACCTGAGTGCCGTTGTCGATGCCGACGTCAAAGGTCTCTGCAAGGGAGTAGGTGCTTATGTGCATTTTGGGCATGTCAGTTTCATCGACCTTCTCGCCGTTCACGTACAACTCGCCCGTGCCGCCAAAAGGCTTGGTCAAAATGAAGTTAAACTTTAGTTCTGTCTTGCCCTGGGGCAGCATCTTGGACGTTAGATGGTAGTGAACGCCATCTAGGAAGTTGTAGTCGAAGTGCAGCTTGCCGTCTTTGATGTACATCGTGTAACCACCGGTCATCCCACCGCAAGATACGATCACGCCCTGCTCTCCACCTTTGAGGTCAATAGTGGTCTCAATCCTATGGGAACGGTTCTTGACCGGAACCGACGCTTTCTCGGCAATCCGAACGGCACCCGGAGCGAAGTAGACGAATTCTTTCTGGTCGCCAAACAGGATCTTATTGATATTGGCCATCCGCTTGATCATGTCGTCGTGAAGCGGATAGACGTTGTTCTTGACAGCTTCCTCGTCCCAGAGCTTCTTGAGTTCCTCAAGTTTCTCTGGGTGTGTGTCGGCAAGATCAGTGCTCTCCGAGAAATCCTCGGCGACGTTGTAGAGCTCCCACACATCGTCTTCAAATGGCGTGGTTGAGTTAACGATCCAGGGCATGCGATGGCCATGTAGCGTCACCGCTTTCCAGCCGTCAGCCCAGACCGCTCGGTTGCCGAACATCTCGTAATACTGCACCTTTTTCGCGTTGGGCGCATCCTCGTTGTCGAATGAATAGTTCATGGCCACACCCGTCAGAGGTTGTTGTTTTATTCCATGGTACTCGGCTGGCACATCGACTCCAGCGGCCTCCAGAATGCTTGGCGCAATATCGGAGATGTGATGATATTGGGAGCGTATCTCGCCCTTGGCTTTGATTCCGTTTGGCCAATGAACGACCAGGGCATCCGCCTGACCACCGCGATGCGAGCTCTGTTTGAAGTAGGGAAAGGGCGTGTTGCCGGCCATGGCCCATCCCGCATGGTAATGGGGGTAAGTGTCCGCCTGGCCCCAATGGTCCAGATGCCGCATGTTTGCGTCAAAAGGTGTCTGCATACCGTTGAGTACGTAGGTCTCATTGAATGTGCCTGCCAAACCACCCTCACCGCTGGCTCCGTTGTCGGATGTCACAAAGATCAGCGTGTTGTCCAGTTCGCCGATACGTTCCAGTGTGTCGACGACACGTCCGATCTGGGCGTCGCAGTATTCAAGCTGCGCCGCGAAGACCTCCATCTGCCGCGTGTACAGCTTCTTGTGGTCGTCGTCGAGAGAATCCCAGGCTGGGATTTCCTTGATCCGTGCGCTGAGCTTGGTGTTGGCCGGCACGATGCCGAGTCTCTTCTGATTTTCAAAGATCATCTCACGAGTCTTGTCCCACCCTTGATCGAACTTTCCCTTGTATTTGTCGAGGTAACTGTCGGGCGCGTGGTGGGGCGAGTGCATCGAACCGGAAGCCCAGAGCATCATGAATGGCAAGTCTTTATCTAGCGACTTGTGCCCGGTAATCCACTCGTTCGCCCGGTCTGCTAGGTCTTTGTCAAGGTGCTCGGTTGTTCGATAGGGCTCGGGGTGATGATCATCCCACAAAACCGGAATGAACTGGTGAACGTCCGCAGCCATGAAACAGTATGAGTGCGCAAATCCTTCGTCGCTCGGCCAACGATCGAATGGTCCGATCTGCGAGACTTCGTAAAGCGGAGTATGATCCCACTTGCCAATCGCGTAGTTGACGTAGCCAGTTTCTTCAAGATAGTTGGCGACTGATTTCGCCGTTGGTGGGACAATTGCGTTGTAGCCAGGGAAGCCCATGGCGGTGAGCGCATGGCTTCCCAAACCAATCATGTGTGGATTGCGTCCAGCCATCAAAGTTGCCCGCGATGGTGAGCACAGCGACGTCGTGTGGAAATTGTTGTAACGCAGTCCGCCCTTAGCAAGCCTGTCGATATTTGGGGTTTTGACCAGACCACCGAACGAACCGATTTGCGCAAATCCGGTGTCGTCCAAGAGAAAGATAATCACGTTGGGCGCGTCCTTCGGCGGACGCTTTTTCTTTGCCCACCATTCAACCGAGTCTTCATAGCTCTTGGCGATCTTGCCCTTGAATTCTAAGTCTCCGTCCTCACTTGTCGTCTGAGACCCGTTATCGTTCAAAGTGGGCTGGTCTGCCTTGTCGCCACTTAGTGCAGCGAGCTGGGCTTTGAGCTCGTTCTTCTCCGCTTCCAGTTTCGCGACGTTTGCGCCGTTCTGGCCACAACCAGACACGAAGAAAACAAGGGTGAGGATTATTAACGTGGGCAGTGCCCCAGACAGGGAGATGTTGCGCATTTGGTCTTCCTCGCTTCAAGTTAGGTTGTAAATATGGTTCGCCGTAACTGACTTATAGCAGACCTGAACATTCACGTCGCGTCCCGTGAGGATCAGATCAGACGCTTCGCCAGGATTTGTCAGGAAAACTGCCGCCCGTCTCGAACCAAAGGTACCTATTTAACAGATATTTCCCTTTTGGATTGAGCTGGGAACCGATACAAACTCGAATGTGTCGTGATTATAACACGCTACGCCCCTCCCGCGTCTAGCGTCTGTGCCATGCTTCGCATTTCCCTGTCTTCGGCTCCACGTTCTGGTTTTTAATCACCCGAATCACCGGCCACCGATTCGATCAGGCAAGACGCTCGCAATTTGGAAAGCTGAAAGGGAAGTCTGGAAAACTGAAAGGGCGGCGGCCAGGAAGTGGATTATTGGTCGTCGGAAGGGAGTTTAGCAATAAAGGTTCGGCTTCTAATTAAACCCGATGCGAACATTATTGCTATTGAAATAAAGCAAGGAGCAATTAGCAAGGTGATTGCCCATATCCATGACCAGTTAAAGAAAATAGCACCAATTATCCAAATGAGGGCTGTTAATCCTGCAAACAAATTAAACAGATAACATAATCGGGTGACTTTGGGATCAATCATAGGGTAATCGCTTTTCGACATCATCTCTCCCTGGCTGAAAAAACACTACGAAATCAACCTATCACATCGTCCACCAAAAAAGAAGCAAAAACTTTTCCAAAAGTGCTGGTATTGTATACATAGGTATGGCTTAATGTGTACAGAAGTTCACTATCAGCCAAGTCAGTTCTGGCAACTTCCAGTCGCATCTACCGTTGATGATGCCTAGCTATAATCTATTTTTATTAGCTGCTATCCTTCTGACAGCAAGGCCCTCACCATAGCCGATTTGCCAGAAAATTCTTATTTATTAAATACAAAACACATGTACGTTCGTACTGATTACCAGGGGAACGGACCTAGATGCGAAAAGAACAAAATCTATGATTGCCAATGCTAATCAAGGTGAAGAGTTTAAGCCACTGATCGTCGAATTTCTGATTGATAGAAAAGTGGTCAACACGCAAGAGTTTGTTGATCCACGGATTCCATTGAGTTAAATATTCCTTGGAAGTAGATCCTTCAACAAAGCCTTTGTTCATTGGCATTTGGCGGCGATACTTGGGGACTCGCATAGCTCAATCTTTCAGAAACGGACATAAACGGACATGTTTTCAACAGTGCTTTTTAGTTTTGCGCAAAAAAAAGCCTTGCAAGTTATTATCTTGCAAGGCTTTAAATCAATGGGCCGTATTGGACTTGAACCAACGACCCCCACAATGTCAATGTGGTGCTCTAGCCAGCTGAGCTAACGGCCCGATTTTTGGGTTTGAGTGTAAAACGAAGATCGAAATCTTAGATTGACACTCTGGCAATACAATGTTGTATTGGCCTATTGGCATGCGGAAGTTTACCGCAGTCCCATAGTTTGCCGGTTATACAGGCATTTCGTCAAGAGGCGGAATGCTGTGGCTGGCTATTTTTAAGAGACAAGTCTTGTTTTGAGAGGGTTCTTGCTAAAATTATTTTTGATCAGGCCGTTTTCTTGGTGAACCTTGCCTATCGAAAAATGGACCAGAAATCTATACTCGACGTCAATCTCGGCATAATCGGACGAAGCGGACCATTTTTCTTGCTTACAGGTGGTCATTTGTGACGATAACGGCGAGACCTGGCCCCTGGTAAGGGCAAAATAACGCAAGCGGACTGTTATCAGACATCCTTTGTTTCGATGTCGGCAGCCATTGCATTAGCGACTATCAGCGAAAATGATTCTATGCTCGAAGTAAATCTGCCGGACGGAAGTGTTAAATCTTACGAAAATTCTATCACACCGATGGGCGTTGCCGAAGACATTGGCGCTGGTTTAGCCAGAGCAACGCTAGCAGCCGAGGTCGACGGCCAAGTGGTTGGGTTCGATACACCACTTCCAGAGAGCGGTTCCGTCAATCTGAAACTGTTGACCAAAAAGAATGAAGAAGCCCTAGGCGTGATGCGGCACAGTTGTGCGCACATTATGGCCAGGGCCATCATGCGGTTGTTTGATGGAGTGCAACTGGCGTTTGGGCCAACCATCGAAGGTGGCTTTTATTACGACTTCGATCTTGAGCATAAACTGACCGAAGAAGACTTCCCGGCGATTGAAGCCGAGATGAAAAAAATCATCAAGAAGAACGAAGGCTTTGAACGACTGGAAGAGTCGCACGAGACCGCACTGAAATTGGTGAAAGAGCTGGATCAACATTACAAGATCGAGCATATCGAAACAGGCTTGGCAGAACACGAAACGTTGACGTTCTATCGACAGGGCGAGTTCATCGACCTGTGTCGTGGACCTCATATTCCGAAGCCGAAATCGATTGGTGCATTCAAATTATTGTCAGTCGCCGGCGCTTATTGTAAAGGTGACTCCGATAACAATGTGCTTCAGCGAGTTTATGCGACTGCGTTTTTCAACAAAGACGATTTGGCATTGCATCTTGAAAAAATCGAAGAAGCCAAACGCCGTGACCATCGTGTACTGGGTAAGAAGCTTGATTTGTTCACGATCAGTCCACTGGTCGGTCAAGGGCTCATACTTTGGCAACCGAAGGGGACATTGGTCCGTAACCAACTGATCAAATTTATCTCTGAGCAGTTAGAAAAATATGAATACATGCCGGTGGTGACGCCCAACATCGGCAAGGTCGATCTTTATAAAATCTCAGGCCATTACCCTTACTATAAAGATAGCCAGTTCGCCCCGATTATTCAGGACGAAGACGAAGAGTATTTGTTGAAGCCGATGAATTGCCCGCATCATATTATGCTGTATAAGTCGAAGCCGCGTAGTTATCGTGACTTGCCGATTCGGTTTTCCGAGTTTGGCACCGTCTATCGCTACGAGCAATCGGGCGAGTTAAACGGCCTGACTCGCGTGCGAGGATTCACGCAAGATGATGCCCATATTTTCTGCATGGAAGAGCAAGTTCCCGATGAATTTCGCAAGTGCATTGAGATGACCCAATTTGTGTTGAGCAGTTTGGGGCTGACAGATTATCGTGTGCGACTTGGGTTCCGTGACCCTGATGGTTCGAAGTATGTAGGCAACAAAAAAGATTGGGACACTGCTGAAGATGCGCTGTTGTCTGTTTGCAAAGAGATGGGAATTGACGCCACTGTTGAACCAGGCGAAGCGGCCTTCTACGGACCGAAAGCGGACTTTGTTGTGAAAGACTGTTTAGGACGAGAATGGCAACTGGGAACGGTGCAGTTAGATTACAACTTGCCGAGTACCGAACGATTTGCGTTGGAGTATATCGGTGCCGATAATCAGGCCCATCGTCCGGTCATGATTCATCGGGCACCGTTCGGTTCGCTCGAACGATTCATGGGCGTCTTGATCGAACACTATGCCGGTGCGTTTCCATTGTGGCTGGCACCTGAGCAAGCCCGAGTAATGGTGGTGAGCCAGAAATTTGAAGCATACGGCAAAGAAATCGAAGCAAAATTCAAAGCAGCCGGCTTCCGAATTTCGGGCGATTATCGTTCTGAAAAAATCGGGGCCAAAATTCGTGACGCACAACTTGAACTGATTCCTTACATGATAATTCTCGGGGCTCGTGAGATGGAAAGCGGAACCGTTTCGGTTCGTGATCGTATTGATGGAGACTTGGGATCGATGACCATCGAAGATGCGATTCGCAAGATGACGGACGAAAAAGAACAGCGTCTGGTGCGTCAAGTATTTCACGGATCGGCCGGATTAGGGAACGCTGTTCAAAGTAGTGACGATTATTAACCTGCTCTGTAATTCAGAGAGAATGGCCGGGGATTTGGGCAATTAATCCCAAAACCGGCCCTCTGAGGCTCCATTTATGAAAAAAAAGCCCATTGTGGACAAGAATTTCCTACAAACATGCCGATCCGCCGTGATAAGGCCCAAAAAATAGCTATACTATTCAACTTGTACCAAGACTGGAAAATGTTCAGTCAATTCGATAAACCCATGCCTAATTCCTCCAGCGGAAGGAGAGCGAACCATCGTCGATCGTAATTCTCGGGAACGTGACCGTGACCAAACACGTATCAATGAAAATATTAAAATCACCCCAATTCGTGTTGTTGATAACGAGGGTGAGCAGTTAGGGATCATTTCTACTAACGATGCTTTAGCTAGAGCACGTGATATTGGACTTGATCTGGTCGAGGTAGCGCCCACCGCGAAACCTCCCGTTTGCCGTATCATGGATTATGGCAAATTTAAGTATCAACAAAGTAAGAAACAACAAAAATCTCATTCGCACCAAACGAAGACCAAAGAGATTCGCTTGCGCCCTAAAACGGGTGATCATGATATCGAATTCAAGGTCAAGCAGGCGATTGGGTTTCTCAAGCACAAAGATAAAGTGCAAGTGTCTATTCAATTCCGTGGGCGTGAAATGGCCCATGTCGAAGAAGGGCAACGTGTTATGAAGCAAGTCGTCGAAATGCTGGAAGAGTACGGCAAAGTCGAGGCACGACCCCGTCAGATGGGTCGGCGAATCTTGTGTACCATTGGGCCCAAAGCAAGCTAATCATCGAGTGCCATTTGGCGTCGATTAGAAAAATTCTGGAACGCTGTTATCTCAATCGGATAGCAGCGTTTTTTTGTGTTTGCGTTTTCGTGCGATGTGGCAGATAATACATCAAAGCAAAGTTCTCCTTTCCTTTTTCCCTCCCGATCAAAGTGACTCAAGATGAACACAAGTTTTTTTCAGCGTAGTTTTTTGTTTGTGGCCTTCTGTTGTATTAGCTTTTGTGTACAAGCTGAAGAAAAGAAGCCGCTGAAGATTGAGTGGGAAAAGAACTACCTCACAATCTCCGCCGATCATTTGCCTGGCCCGATCACGATTCATTATTTAGAAGCCTATTGTCGATCTGGCTCCACCGCACAGGCCTGGGGTCTGACGGTCATCAAGCACAAGGCAGAACTGCTAGAGTATGACCCAGACAAACCTCTGATTCGATTGAAAGATACTTTAGCCGATGGGGTGATTGTCGAGCACACCATTACCGCAACGCACGATGAAGTCGATTTCAGAATCAAGGCCTACAATCCAACCGACAAAGCTTCGGAAGCCCATTGGGCGCAGCCTTGTATTCGGGTTGATAAATTTACAGGCACCACGCGAGATGATGCACGCGAATTAGTGCCCGCGTATGCGAAGAAATGTTTCTTGTTTTTGGATAACACACTCACCCGCTTGCCAACCGAGCCTTGGGCAGACAAGGCGATGTATATTCCAGGCCAAGTTTATTGCCCAAAAGGGGTGGATCGCAACGATGTGAATCCTCGCCCACTTTCGGACTTGGTGCCTTCGCATGCCTTATGCGGATGTTTTTCAGGCGATGAGAAAATGGTAATGGCCACGGCGTTTGAACCGTTTCAAGAGATCTTCCAAGGGGTCATCGCATGTATGCACAACGATTTTCGCATTGGTGGATTGAAGCCGAATGAAACGAAATTGATTCGCGGCAAGATTTACCTTGTGCCAAGTGATATCCCTCTACTAGTCAAGCGATTTGAAAAAGATTTTCCCGAACAAGTAAATTAATGATTGATCATTCTTGTTCTTCCCAACTGCTTTGCATGATTTACCTGAAAGCCAAACGATGCGTCTTGAGTTGACTGCCAATTTAACTGTTTCACTTGATCTAAGCCCGGTATTGCCGTGCCTGCTTCAAGATGCCGATGCGCAGCAAGTTGCGGAAATTCAACTGCAATATGGTAAGTCCCAAGTTGCATTGGGAGAACTGTTCCAGGTATCGGAAGCAGAGGACAGCGACCGACTCACACTCGTTGGCGACCTCACTCTAGCCGACAACTTAGGTGCTGGAATGTCTTCCGGCGAACTCTATGTGAAAGGTAATGTCGGAAATCGGGTAGGGCAATCAATGACCGGAGGCACCATTCACATTAAAGGCAATGCCGGGAATCAACTGGCCTGTGATCTTCGCGGAGGCGTGATCGATGTGCAAGGCAACGCGGGCGATTTTCTCGGATGTCCACTGCCGGCCAGTCGTCGTGGCATGCAAGGTGGTACGGTTATTGTGCGAGGCAATGTGGGCCGTCAGGCCGGTCATCGGATGCGTCGCGGAGTTTTATTCATCGAGGGCAGTACCGGAGAACTGGTCGGCTTTGAAATGCTGGCTGGCACGATTATAGTGATAGGTTCACTTGGCCCGCATCCAGCGTTACGCATGAAACGGGGCAGTTTAATTGCACTCGCAGGAAGTGCAAATGACCTGCTTCCCTCTTTTCAACAAGATTGTACGTATCGCTCGCCTGTGATTCCGCTGTTGGCTGCGGAGTTAGAAAAGTTCGGTTGTGATCAATTGTCGAACATTAAAAATTCTCAATTTCATCTCTATAGCGGCGACTCGGTAGAACTAAGTCGGGGCGAAATACTGATTCCTGCGTAAACGCCTTGGCGCTGCTGTGTTCTTGCATTGCCGCATTTGCCTCTGGATATTCCGAATAGTCGCTACTGTGTGCCAAAATTCTATGATTTGGCACTAAACTCTAGCGGATAGCTAGTCCATGACGCGATTATGCTCGATAGCTGATAATGGGATTATAGCGAGACAGAAAATAAAGTAGGTATTTGGCTCGCTTCCCGACGATATTCTCTTGTACCACGGATGGGTGAAGATTGACACGGATGGGCCAGTACACCTTTAACGGTCGGAAACAGCCATGCCAGTCGAACTACTACACTCTTGGCTCGGAGTTGCATTTTTGCTTACCTGGGCCTTGATAGGTCAAGTGACCTTACACCGAAATTAGCTGCTCGATAGAGAATAATCAGGAAAAGACGCAACCAAACCACTTTCCTTCGATGTTCCCTTAAGCGGCTACTTCACCCCTATTTCTCGTGCGTATTCTGACGCAAACACTTGACAGCGGCCCTCGATTGCTGCAATCTAGACATCTATCTCTCTTGTTTACTTTATAAAAAGCTTCCCTTCTATCTATCATCCTAGAGGAAATCATCATGCCGGAAGATCAACCGGATAGCTCCGCACCTAGCTCATCCTCGCCAGAGCCAACAGGTGGCGCGCAGAATATCGGCTACTGGAAAGCCAACCTACGGCTCATCATTATACTCTTATCAATTTGGGCCTTCGTCTCGTTTGGTTGCTCGGTATTGTGGATTGAGTGGCTGAACAAATTCAAGATTGGCACGCTGCCACTTGGTTTTTGGATTGCCCAGCAGGGGGCCATCTATGTGTTTGTCATTTTAATTTTCGTCTACGCCTTGGCGATGGACCACTATGATCGCAAGTTCAACGTCAAGGAGTGAGTTCTATGATGAATCAACTATTTTTTCTGGCTCAAGCAGAGTCTGGTTTAAGCAGTACTGTTTGGACCTATATTTTTGTCACGATTACGTTCATGGTCTACCTTTACATCGGCTGGAGCAGTCGCGTGAAGGAAAGCAGTGAATTCTACGTCGCCGGGCATGGCGTTCCGGCCATTGCCAATGGGGCCGCTACAGCGGCTGACTGGATGAGTGCCGCGTCGTTTCTCGGAATGGCAGGCCTGATCAGCACGATGGGTTCAGACGGCAGTATCTTTCTGCTGGGCTGGACCGGCGGTTATGTGTTGCTGGCCTTGTTGCTCGCTCCGTACCTCAGAAAGTTTGGCCAATACACGGTGCCTGACTTTGTGGCCAAACGCTATTACAGCGAAACTGCTCGCGTGGTAGCCGCACTGTGTGCCGTGTTTGTTTCGCTCACGTATGTGGCTGGCCAGATGCAGGGCGTTGGAATTGTGTTTGCTCGATTTTTAGAAGTGAGTAAAACTACAGGCGTCATCATCGGCATGGTGATCGTTGGATTTTTCGCCGTGCTGGGTGGCATGAAAGGAATCACTTGGACCCAAGTCGTGCAATACGGTGTATTGATCGTTGCGTTTTTGATTCCAACGATTTGGTTCACCGGCATGATGACGGACACCTCCATTCCGCAAGTGGGATTTATCACCGGGGATGTTCACACAGCAGTCAATCTGATCCATAAGGACTTAGGATTTGATGAGTACACCAAGCCTTTCGCTTCCCGTTCAAAAATGAATGTGCTGTTGATGATGTTTGCCTTAATGGCGGGCACCGCTGGTTTACCTCACGTAATCGTTCGCTTCTATACCGTGTCGAGCGTGCGTGCTGCTCGCTACAGTGCAGGCTGGGCGTTGCTGTTTATTGCATTGCTTTATACCGCTGCACCTGTTCTTTCTTTATTCGCTAGGTCCAACATCCTTGAAACTTTGCATAAGGCAGAGATCGTTGGCTATGAGACTTTGGATGGAAATCGCTATGACAAGCTTGATCAATTAAAAGCCGATGCACCCACAGCGTATGAAGACAAAGATTTCATTTATAAACTTGAGGCGATCGTCGTCGATGAAAAAACGAAGAAAGAAGTTCACGTTCCCGTCGATTGGATTAACTCTTGGCAAGCCAATAAGCTAATCGTGTTTGATGACACCGATGGCGATGGCGTCATCCAAATGAACAAAGTCCCCAAGACTAAGGAAAGACCATCAGGCTACCAAGATGTCCCGTATTTCCATAATGACATTTTAGTCATTGCAGCCCCGGAAGCAGGCGGGATGCCTAATTGGGTCATTGCGATTGTGGCAACCGGTGGACTGGCTGCCGCGCTGAGTACGGCTGCTGGATTGTTGCTAGTGATTTCTAGTTCAATGGCCCATGATCTTTACATTCACTTCTTTGAACCGGATGCTCCAGAACATCGTCGTATTTTAGTTGGTCGAATCATGATCATCTTCGGTATTATCATTGCTGGTTACTTTGGAATTGTGGAGATCGGGTTTATTGCCGAGGTCGTGGCGATTGCTTTCGGTTTAGCGGCCGCTAGTTTCTTCCCGGTCATCTTCCTGGGGATCTTTGACAAACGCTGCAATCGAGAAGGTGCCGTGAGCGGGATGATTGTGGGAATCCTGTTCACCGCAGGTTATATCTTAGCGTGCGAAACCCATGATATCTTGCCGTTTATGTTTAAAGAGCCGCTCATGGAACCATGGCTCAAAGGTCTCGGCGCTCTCGAGGGATACGAGTTCTTCAAAGGTGGCATCAGCCCTCAAGGAATCGGTACGATTGGCTGCTTGCTAAACTTTATCGTAGCCATTGTGGTCAGCCGTTTGACGCCTGCCCCGCCGGAAGAGATTCAACAATTGGTCGAAGACGTGCGAATCCCACGTGGTTCGCATGATCCAGAGGCCCACTTTGATGAAACGGATGCTGGAGCGGATAACCCGTAAACAAAAGGAGATCAGATCTAGCTGCGGCTCTTTGCGGCTAGATCGCCTCTCCCTCTACTTCGGCAGAAGAAATAAAGCCATCTTGATCAACATCCAGTTTTTTGAACTGGTCAGGGTTTCCGAGGAACTCGCGGGGGCTGACATCGCCATCGCGGTTGTAATCCATCGAGCGATGCCACTGGGGGCGTCCTGGTTCTTCACTTGCAGGATCAACAGGAGTCATGGCAACATTAGGAACGGCAAAGTTTACGTTGTCGTCGCTGCCACGGTAGAACTGAATTCCGCTGCTGGCTGGCAGTTCATCAAATTCGACCTGGCCATTTTGATTCTTATCGAAGGATGCCAACGACTGGCTCAACTGGGCCACTTCGCGGGCCGACAATCGGCCATCGGCGTTCAGATCGACCGAGGCGAATAACGCATCTTGTTGACCAACGCCTTGCAGACGAATTTGACAGCGGGTCGACCAGTCTCTGATCTTCATGGCCGCGGTGATCTCTTCCTTGTAAAGCTTTTCATCACCGTCAGCGTCTATTGCAGCAAACGAGAGCCGAAGTGGGTTGCCCTGTTCTGGATACTCGTCGGCTTCCAGGTAATTGTTTTTATCGCCATCGTATTGTTGAAACAAAAAGTCAAGTTGTTGAGTCGAACTGCCTGCAACCACATCATCACGTATAGTTATCGACAATTGATCTTGTGAGCCCGAAAGAATCAGAGCCCCTGCCTTTTTCACAACATCCATTTTGTTGGATGTTTCGGGATCTGTACTGGAAATCCAGTTTAGTTTGGTTTGATTCTCAACCAGTTCACCCAAGCGTATTTCTAATTGATGGCTGGTAGTCAAGGTGGTTAGTTGTTCCAGTTCTTTCATCGTTACGAATTGGTTTTTATTGTCATCCAGTTTGCCAATGACGTTATCAGGCGAAAAGATCTCGGGCTGAAGCGGAGCGCCAAAGCTATAAATCCCCTCTAACGAAAAAATCAATTGATTCCACTGCGTATTTTCATTAATCAGAAAAACGCCTGGCTGACCGGGCCCTCGCCGCTGTCGCATGCCTGGCCTGTTATTGGCCATCAACTGATCGGCGGGTAGTAATTCTTGCTGCGAAACAATTTCGTCATCGTCGACATCAAGCTTAAAGATATTTTGCGATGCCTGCTGCATTTCAGCGGTCGAGATCACGCCATCACTATCGGCATCAAGCAGTTTTCTCATATAAGAATCGGTTCGACTCGTTTTGCCAGTGTAGTAGGATCGAGTCACTGAGAAAGCTTGGGAGCGCCCTCGATTCCGCGTGACCATTCTCGGCACTTCACTCGCATCGACTCGCCCATTTCGATTGGTGTCGTACAGGTCAATCAAGCGTTTGCGTTCCATCGGCTTTTCAAAGGATACATTTCCGAATTGGCCGTACTTCACTTTCGGGTTATCGGCCAGTTCGTCCCAAGTCGAGATGCCATCGCCATCGGTATCTCCTTCGGCAACAATATGATCGATCAAAGCCGTGAGTGCCTGCTCGTAAGGCTCTCCGTCAATCCACAAAAACACGTCCATCAACATAGGGCCTTCGGCGAGAAGAACTAATAATCGCTGTGCATTGGGGCGAGGTGGTTCTGCTATCTCGACCGTTGTTTCCATTGGATCATCGGTGTCTGCCGTTGCTTTTGATTCTGAAGCCTCTGTTGACTCACCAGCATTGGAGCCCTCTTCGTTTTCAATGGTTTCAGCCAGTTCGGGTTGCTTCGTATCTGGTATATTCTCTACCCCGACATCCTGAACCGTTGTGGTATTGGAAGAGGTTGTGTTGACGGTGAATTTGGGGGCATTGCTTGTTGGTCGACACGCGGTCAATGAAACAATTGTGCCGATAGCGAGCAAGACGAAACCGTAATTTGTTTTATTGATAATCATTGATCTTTATCGCTTAGAAATGTTTAAGAGAGTAACTCGTCAACTGCGGTCCCTTCCGAGATTTTGATCGGCCGGGCCAGGGAAGAGATGTTTTCTGTTTCAGGATCAACGCCAACCGCCTGGCACAACGTCGAGATCAGATCGCCCACTTCGACTTTGCCATCGGTGACTTCCATTCCATCTTCACTGGTGGCTCCGTAGGCTTGACCGCCAGCGATGCCTCCGCCGCCCAGTACGCAGGTCCATGCGTTGGGGAAGTGATCTCTTCCTGTGTTGTTGTTGATGTTCGGGGTACGTCCAAATTCGCCCATCCAAAGGATGGTGGTTGATTCGAGTAGGCCCTCTTCTTCTAATTCTCGCATCGCGGCCACATTGGGGGCTTCACCTGGGTCGATGCCGCCTTGAGGCATTTGCCAGCTCTGAGGACGGGGATCGGGTGTCACCTTGCCTTGGGCAATTCGATCGCCAATCCAGACGCGCCCATTTTTTATGAGCATGATCCCGACACAGGGGCGGTAAGGGAGGTTTGCCATGATTTCTCTTTCGACTATTGCAATTTGTAGCGAGCACTTACGGTTGCAGAAACGGGAACAAGAGTAACGC
>NVWB01000006.1 GCA_002733575.1 Blastopirellula sp.
ACGATTCCGGCGTTGGTTGTGCTTCAGGAACAAATGTTTTCGGAACGTCGTCGGTGTGGCCGCAGGCCATCAGAGGTTACAGGGGTCAGGATTTCATTAACCTGTAGTTCTATTGCTACCGCCTTCGTTCTTTATCCTCGCTCATCGCTCGGCGAACTCAGTTGCTCTCCTCTAATCGACTATCGTCGACCCCGGCATCTTTTGAACAAGCGTAATGAAGTGGCATGCGTTCTCCAAAAGCGATGACGCGGCTACCCAGGATAAAAAATTCAAGTTCAAAGCTTACCCCCAAGTTTCGTGACCAATGGTAAGACTGTCAATTGCCGCTGGTCAATACACTGCCAGAATACGCCAACTTGCTGCGGAAAGTGCATAAAAAAACAACCGGCCTGGGTTCAGACCGGTTGTTGATAAGTTGTCGAGAACTAGTTCGCAGCTTACGCCGTCATGGTATTTTACAAACTAGGTTCATCGGTCGATTCCGCGTCCGTATTGGAATTTTCTGTAGAAGCTTCTGGCTCGGCTTCCTTCTTGCCTTCAATTTCTTCTTCCTTTACCGCTTTGTCATCGTCTTCTTTGGTGGCAGCCGGTTCTTCCTTCTTCTCCGCATCTTCAGGATTCACGGGCTTTTCGGCGGTATGCTTTGGAATCGGTCCATCAATTGAGGGTGCTGGACTAACGACAGCAGGTGCCGCTGGAGCAACTCGGATTTCGTTACCGTAGGCGTCCAAAGGAATTCTCATCGTGACCGTGCGTGGAGTGCTTTTAGTGTAGGTGTAAGGCACCCAAACTGGTTTCATGCGGGTTTCGGTAACGGTTTTCGTTTCGGCAACCCAGCGTTGAACTTGAACCGGAGTTTGCTCCACTTTTTCTTCATAAACCATACGGGTCGTTGTGATCGGCACTTTGCGAACGACTTCTTCTTCAACCCACTTGCAAACTTTGACCGTCACCATGTTCTCGACACGTTCAACCACTTGTTTTTGAACTTGAACTTGAACCTGCTCGACTTGCTGAACTTGTTCGTAGCGAGTTTCTTGGTAAGGAATTCTACGGACTTGGACTTCTTGTTCGTAGTGAACTTGTTGAATCGGTACTTGCTGTACAACTTGCTTGGCTACCATTTGGGTGACGGGAACCTGTTGCGCAACGATTTTCGGGACATACTGCTGTTGCAAGTTGTATTGACCAGGTTGCTGCTGAGGCACCCAGTGCAAGCCAGGTCGGTCATACATGACACGTCCTGAAGTTTGATCGTAGTAGTAACCTCCATCAGTTCTACGCAAACGATTGCGAGTGGCACCTTGCTTGTAGACCCAATTGGCCGCGTAGCCACCTTGGTCGACGTACTGAGTTCGGTAGGTCGTCTGCGGTTCGTACGTGGTATAGGTTTGATTTTGCATCACGGTTTGTGTGACTGGTCGATTGACCACGGTTCGCTCTTCACGATATTTGGTTTCAACCACAGGTCGCAACACGGTCCGAGTTTGCTCGCGCATTTCGGTTTCGGTCACGTAACGAACACGATTGTAACTTTCGTCACGAATCTGCTCTTCCCAAACCGGCTTCATCACTTTGTAGCGTTCTTCGCGTTCCGAAGTCTCCGTCACTGGCTTGGCAACCGTGTAACGTTTTTCACGCATCTCGGTTTCCCAAACTTGACGATAAGTCGTCACTTCTTTGGGTGTCGAGACCGATTGATATTCAAGCCGAAAGGCAGAGATCTGCTCTTTGTCATAAACCGTTTGATGTACGATTTTGTAAGACGACACACAAACATTTTGTTGTGCCGAGACAGGCAGACACATCACCAACCCCATCGCGGGGGCCAACACATAAGACACTAATTTTTTCATTGCACTTTTTTTCATCGATATGTATCCTCGACCGTGGGTCTTCAAAATAACCAAAGAGGCTCGATAAGTTTGAATTCCCTTCCCGATCAATGAGCCTTCGGCGACTTCTATTCTACTTAGAGCCACAAAGACAAACCTCTTCCTTTACAGAAGGTTCTCAGATTGTGGCCCGTTTGGCAAACAGAAAACTTTAACACTTTAGTCCTAGTTTGCTGGAAAAGCATACGTCATCAAGGTTTAAGTACCGAGAAATTTCTTCAAGTTTTTCTGATCAATTACCGACGAACAAATCGCGCTAATCTGCATAATGATTGCAGTGCTTGCAAATCGACCAGACAACCGTTGCAATCGTTGCCGATTAACAGAGAAGGTTAAAAGTACGAAGTTCGTATAAGAGATCAAACAGTTACTTGATGCGAATTCTGCATAAGAAACGAGGTTAAGATGGACCGATTTTATTGATTGTGATGAGGAACTCTGTGTAGCACCGCCGACGATTCCGGAGTTGGCTGTGCTTCGGGATCAAACGAATTCGGAACGTCGTCGGTGTGGCCGAAGGCCATCAGAGGCTACAGCGGTCTAGTTTAATTGAATTCACATTGAGTCTTTGAGCGATATCAAGCATGAAATCAATGGGAACCGCTCAAACCTCTTATCGACTAACGTCGACCCCGGCGTCGTTTTGAATATGCGTTATTAAATGGATGGTCTTCTCCAAAAACGACGGCGCGGCCACCCAGGACACCGGCCCCATCACAACTCTCGCCCTTCCAGCTTGCAAATCCGGGCACGTGCTTCATCAGGAATCGGCACTGGTTTTTGATTCGTGTAATCGTAATAAACCACGCCTGATTTACCGAGGGCGACGATTGCCTGTTGGTCTTCGCTGTACACCGCATGTTCCACTCGCATGCTGGTGCCGCCCAGTTTGACCATCCGGGCACCAATTTGCACGGTATCAGGATGCCGGAGTTGGCGTTTGTAGTCGCAGTGGATCGAAGCCAGAATCGGCCCTGTGCCGGTGGCTTCCATCAGTTCCGACAAATGCGAATCGTCCAAGTACTGTACTCTAGAAGATTCAAGCCAGCGAATATAAACCGCGTTGTTCACATGGGAAAAGCTGTCCATATCGCCCCACTGCACCGGAATGCGAATCACAGAAGGGTACTCGGCCAACAAGGCTGGCTTCTCAATTTCAGGCACAGCAACAATCTTTCATTCTGTTCACAAAACCGACGATCTTGACTCGCTTCTCCTAAAAAAATCAAGCCACAATAACAGCCCTTAGTGTAACGAGAACCGACAATCGCCCACACCCAACGACCCGGTTCAAAGAAAATATCACAGCCTAATTACTTACCTGGTAAGAAAGTTAGAGTCGGACTAGGAAGTCTAGGGGGTATTTTTCAGGAAATACTGTTGTAATTCACCTCTAAATGTTGGCAGGATGACACATCCACCAGGGCATTGTCATTTAGGAAAACACTGAACTCCAACCTCAAATATGTGTTTTGGAAATTGTCTTGAAAACAAATAAAAATGAATAAAACTCTCGGCAGGTTTCTTTAGTTCAGTGAATAGGTACGTATAGCAAGGACTTAGGCACTATAGGAAAGTTCGCCTTTATTGTTATTTATTAAAACCCATGGGAAGATTGCTCTTTTAGGTTGATTGACGCACGCAACTACCCTAAGATCGAAGATATCGTCATATTTCCTACCTAATTATTTCCCACCCGGAGTGAGTTGTTATGAATCGAACGATCCATCGTAGTAAAGGGTTCACACTTGTTGAACTTCTTGTCGTCATTGCCATCATCGGCATTTTAATTGCGTTGTTACTTCCTGCGGTTCAGCAAGCTAGAGAAGCTGCTCGTAGACTGCAATGCACCAACAATCTCAAACAGATTGGATTGGGATTACACAACTACCATGACACCTACGGCAAGCTGCCTTACGGGTCGTTCAATCTACGACAAGCTTGGCCTTCGAATGGAACGAATTGGCGTGCTTTGATTCTTCCATTTATTGAGCAAGGCAATGTCCATGATCAACTAACATTTAGCAGTGATCCAAGCATTCACTTTATGGCAGGCGGAGCCGCCCAAGGCAATGCCCTGAATGGCAATATGGTACTTCATAACCTAGAGATTGATGCCTATCGATGTCCTTCGACAGTGATCGAAGCGTTTGAAGTTGCCCCTGTTTCAAACAACAATAGAAAACCGACCTTGAATATCACGTATGTTGGAGTTCAAGGTGCAGCCCGACCTGTCCCTGGCAACAGCCCTAACATTGGCACAAAAGATTGTGGACACGGCTGGTCTTGCAACAATGGAGTTTTAGTGGCGAATGAGAATTTTGGAATGAATGAGATAACCGATGGCTTGTCTAATACAATGATGGTTGCCGAACAGTCTGGACTCGTTAAAAAAGTCAATCGAACTTCTAATTATTATGGAGGCTGGTACGGTTCTCGGCATCCTAGAAAAATAACGGAATCTTGTGGAGATCTATGGCAAACTGGCACCACTTGTGTACGCTTTGCTCCCAATTCAAACATTGTGCAAACAGGTGCAACTGAGCGAATGTATCGCAACAACACGATTATCAATTCACAACATCCTGGCGGAATCATGGTAACCCTGTCAGATGGCAGTTCTCGATTCGTTGCTGAAACTATCGAATTATGGAATCTAAAAAGGCTTGCTTGTCGTCTCGATGGCACACCTGTTCAAGATTATTAACGATCAACAATTGTTAGCTTCGATGACTACTTAATTCAATAATGTACAGGATACTAATAGATAATGTCTCAATACTCTCGTTTCATGCTACTACTAATTCTAACTCTCTGCCTAGTCGGTTGTGGAGATTCTGGCCCTCCAACAGGAACAGTCGAAGGCACAATTACCTTAGACGGAAAACCTTACACGGGAGCTTCTATTATTGTATTCAGCATTGACACTGGAGCAGGTAGTAACGCTAACCTAACGGCAGATGGTGGCTTTAAATTAGAAGATCCAATTCCTGTTGGAAGCTATGTAGCTTACTTAGCGCCTGCCTACGACGATACCGAAACTGAAGCAAAGCCTGTCGTTATCGACAATACGGTTCCTTCAAAATACTGGAATGAGTCAGAGACCGATTTAAAGGTTGAAGTCAAAGAGGGTGAAAACAAGGTTACTCTAGCGATGACCAAGTAAACCACTTTGCCAAGAATAGGGAGTAAAGCCCTTCATTCATCGATACGCAATACATGAGGCGTTTTTCTCAACACCAGAGAAGAACGCCTTTTTTTATGCGCTCGTTTATTATGCAAAGCTACAAATTCGTGGCCATGATTTCCATTGAATAATCTCAAGCGCGAAGCGTAAGCGAGGAGGAAGCACATTTACACTTCCTCCTCGTGTGCCACTGGATTCGCCAGTGCTGAATTGCACTTAGAGTTGCATCATCTTTGATTCACTGAACTCGTAAAACATTCAATTTGTTTGATCGGAAAGTTGTTCACAGTTTTAAATCGAAAATAGATTAATCGCACTTCACACTGGCGGAGCCAGTGGCACCCAGCGCAGAAAGAATCTCATCCGAATTCCGTGAATTCTTGGCCTCTGATGGCCTGCGGCCACACCGACGACGTTCCGAATATATTTGATCCCGAAGCAAAGTCAACGCCCAATCGTCGGTGGTGCTACCCGATATTAAATGATGCGGTATAATCAATTTGCTTCATTGAACGAGAACACGACAAAGGCTGAAGATGGAAATTCGCAAACTGGGCACTACCGAGCTACATGTTTCCCGCGTGGCAATCGGCGGGCTTTATACTTCTTCGTTAGCAGGTGGCGTGGCCGAAACTTCGCGGATGCTAGAGACCGCGCATGAACTTGGCATCAACTACAGCGACACCGCACCAGCTTATGCCGATAGCGAAGTCATCTTGGGCGAAGCCCTGCAAGGGACCGACAAAACCTTCATCGTCTCTACCAAATTCGGCAGGCCAGATCCGTTTGATCCGCTCGACATGAAATCATTGCGTGCCTCGTTTGACGAAAGCTTACGCGTACTGGGTCGAGAATCAATTGACCTGATGATGATCCACGAACCAGATCGCCCGCAACAATATCCATGGTTCACTAACTACGATCCACTCGAAGGCCCCGTCATTGATTTTCTCGATGAGTTAAAGGCCGAAGGCAAAATCAAAGCGACCGGAATCGCTGGCACCACCGTCCAAGAAATGACCCACTTGGTCGCCTCTGGTCGATTTGATGTGCTGTTGACCGCGTTTAATTACAACATTTTGTTTCGAGAATCTTTGGCCGAATTAATCCCACTGGCCAAACAACAAGGCATGGGCATCATCTCCGGTTCCGCCTATGCCCAGGCGAGTCTATCGAAACAATATCGAGAAGAAGTGGAAGCCCGACCCAACTGGTTGTCGAAGCCGCGTCAACAACAACTGCTTACACTCTATGATTTTGTTGACGAGTTGGATATCGAACTACCTGAGTTGTGTCTGCGATTTGTGTTAAGCCAACCGCTGATAGACACGGTACTGGTGGGTGCAAAATCTTCCGATCATCTTCGCCTCAGCGCGACCTACGAAGCGTCTGGCCCGTTGCCGCAAGAGATTATCAACCGGTTAGATGAAATCGCGGCCATGATGCCATATCGCCCTTATGAAGAACCGATGATCATGCCGCTGGGTAAAAACTACTACGGACCCGGCATCGCCAACATGGGCTCAGCCATTCAAGTCGGCAAGTTGAAGAAATGACATGCCCCGATCAACTCCCGGTGAGAACGTAGTGCCGCAGTATGGATGCAAGCATAATTGATGGAATTAAGGTTTGCGATTTGCAATTCTCCAGATAATAAAAATCCATAAAACACCTAGGACATTCAGTTTTATCTGCATCCAAATAACGTCTGTATAGGAAGGATTTTCAATGTCTTCTATCGTTAATTGCATTTGTGGATAAATAAGCTTAAGCATCAACAAGATGTTACCACCTATCAAAAACAATCCAGTTAGAGAATACCAAACTATTGCTAATGCGTTAAACAGAAATTTCATCTAATGCCCGGAATAAAAAGCTGTGTTGGATATTATTATCTTTAAAGACGGGGATGTCTCATTCATTGTTAAAACGTGGTCTCACTCTTTGTACAGTTTAGTGTAGTGGTCAGGGTAGATCAACTTGATTTTTGTGCATACGGGATGGTGTATATTCGAGAAGTGTTCGCCGATGATGATGGACGCCACACAATCAGATGGATGGCGGCAAAGCGTTTGTGTTTCGATTGAATGTATTGGTGGTGGGCGTTATAATCAATTGCAGAACATTTTGGTATAGACCATCCATCCTACTAAACTTTGTCGTGCCCATGGACGACTGCGTCCGCATCTGCACAGGCAAACGGAGTAGCAAAGCGATTTGATGCTTTTGATTTTTGAAGCGACCTATAATGAGATACGCCAACTGATCCTGATGGACCAGTTGGCGTTTTGTCATTTCCGACAAATAATTTTAGGATAAAATTGAACATTGTCACTCATCGTACTTCAGCAGGAATTTTGGGTTAATCGCCTTGAAGCTTAAGCGTCCGCCAATGGTTGGCTCGTGCTGTTCGACCATCGGGCGAATAACAATTCCTTCTCGTTGCACTTTGGAGTTCAATTGGCTAACGCCCGCAGACAATTGGATTAAATCGTCTACGGAGTGATTCAATACTAAGCAGTCCAACTGCGGGACACCATCAAGATTCACTGCATCGAGAATCTTCAGCAGCAGTGCATGATCTACCAGTTGAAACTCATCAATGTTGAATACGTTAAATACTCGCAATTCGTGAGCCGTTAGTCCGTACTTATTCTTCTGCACTCCAGGCCCAATTACCTCGGCTTGAATTGCTGGTTGAAAACCGAAGTCTTTTTGAATCTGCTTCAACTTCTCTTCAAGTTGCAATGCACGACTGATTTTTACTAGCGTGTTGCTATCATCAGACTCATCAAGCCATTGATTACGGCTGCAAATACCGAACTCTCCTTCACGCAGGAATGCCGTGAATGAGGTTCCGTCTAGCTTCTCAGTCACATAAAAAGTTGCACCTTGATGACGCTCTAGGGCCTCTTCTAAAAGTTGAACACGAGTTTCGTCCGTCTTCGTGAGAAACGAAGGGAAATCACCCTTGATTCGCCCGGTCATTCCTACAGGAATAGGAGGCTCGTATTTTTCGATATCGAGCAGTTCAGTGAGGTCCGTTCCTACTACCCGAGATACGTCATCAGGAAGAATATCGAGTGAAAAACAGATTCCTTGCGAAACTTGCCCACGAAGTTTGGCCGTTTTAATCCGAAAACCAGCGCGGCGAATCTCACTATCTCCCTCGACAATCGCAGGCTTAAAACTACCAGACCGTAGAAACTCGAACTCCTCTCGTTCAGGAAGTAGTGAGTCGATCTCGCAGTAAACAACGGCATCGCCTACTTGGAATTGCCCTTTCTTCACAACAACCCACCAGCCCAGCACTCGTGCACGCTCAATGGCATCAGCTCCCTTGATTGGCTCTAGGCGTTGAATCAACTGAATACTTGCAAGTTTACGCATCTGTAGTTCCTTCTGTGTTAGTGACATGGGGAATGACACAAGCGACTCGGTTCGGTTCGCAACTAAGATAGTTTTACATTAAATAGGCAAAGACTCTGCATCGGTTGAAAACTTCCTCTATAATAACGGAGCAAATATTTTCAACTTGGGCAAAGAATTGAATTATTTTTGATGGCGAATAGTAGAACCAAGCCAACGACCGTTTTAGGCAAGCAGTTAGAGCAGCATTGCTGGCCGGTTTATGCGTTGGATGATGCGGATCAATTGATCTATCTGAACGCGGCTTGTGAGCAAATCACAGGCGTGTCGAGTGATCAACTGATTGGGGTCACGGTAAAATATCATGAAGTCGGTCAGCTTTCTGACATTGAACAAGCGGCCGCCAGTTTGTGTCCGCCGCCTGAAGCAGTGCAAGCTGGGCCGTACTTTGCTGTGATCGATTTCTCTGGTTCACCCAGCCAATCAACAGCGAGCATTTGGAACGCTTCTTTCTTTCCGCTAGTACAAGAAAATTCAACTCAGCAAGGCACACTCGCGGTACTGGTTCCACAATCTATTGATGCCCGAGCAGACGTTATCCAAAATAACGAGTCAGACGCACTTCACAACGCACTGCGAACGTGGAGGCTGTCTCTACGCTCGAAATACTGCACAAGCCGCTTAGTGGGCATTAGCGAGGCCATGCAGCGTGTTCGTAAACAAGTGACCGCTTCAACACAGTCAGTGCATCCTGTGGTCATCCACGGGCCAGCAGGCTCTGGCCGCGAACATGTGGCCCGATCGATCTGTTATGCACTTGGTGCTTTAGAAGCTGGCCCAGTGATTTCGATTCGGTGTGAATTGATGGATGCCGAACTCATCACCTCGACCGTTCGCGCGTTTTATCATCGATGTAGTGACGAACTAGGCAAGCACCCGGCATCGTTGCTGTTGCTAGAAGCCGAGCAACTACCGAGCGATGCCCAAACTGCCTTGTATCACTTGTTGAACGAAAAGAATCAGGAACTTCGCATTGTTACGACCGCCAGAGAATCGTTGCTCTCGTTAGCAGTTCACGGTACGTTTCGCGAAGACTTAGCGTATCGGCTTTCCACTTTCGAAATTGCACTGCCTCCTTTGTGTGATCGGCCAGAGGATATTCCCATTTTGGCACAAAGCATTTTGGAAGAGAGAAATTTAGAACAAGACCCACAAAAACGGGGGTTCGATGCAGGGGCCATTGATTTAATGTTGTGTCATAACTGGCCAGGCAATATCGATGAACTCATTACGTTCGTTGACCAGTCATGTGAGAGCAGTCAATCGGCAACAATCACCGTTGATGATCTGCCGAATCAATTGCAGCACGCGATTTCCGCCCATGTTTATGCTCAAAAAGAGATCGAGAGCATCAATCTCGATGAGTTTCTGCTTGATGTCGAAATGGAACTAATCAACGGGGCACTTAAACAATCTGGCGGCAATAAAACCAAAGCGGCCAAAATGCTCGGAATCTCCAGGGCCAGACTGCATCGCAGGCTCGAAAAACCGGAAGAAAAGGTCGAGGAATCGATGTTTAAGAGCATTGATGACTAGTTGCTGGGTTAAGTGCTTTATGTACAACACTTTAACATTGGTTGGCAGCGATGACGATTCCGGAGTTGGCGTTGCTTCAGAATCAAACGTATTCGGAACGTCGTCGGTGTGGCCGCTAGGCCATCAGAGGTTGCAGCGGCCATGATATACCGAATTCAATTGGAATTTCCAAGCTAGTTTGAGCCTTGATTTATAGGGAAAAGATAGCAACCTCTCTAACCTCTGATCGACTACGTCGACCCCGACGACGTTTTGAATATGCGTATCTGAGTGGTGTGCAATTTCCAAAACCGACATCGCGGCCACCCGAAATCCCAAACCCTGGGAAAAGCAGAACTCCAAAACTATCACCACAGGCCGGTTGCCTGAAACTGGGTCGACTTTTACTATTGATAGATACCAAGATCGGAAATTGCTGTGCTATGAACCTTGTTTTGTTTGAAAAGTCGAGAACTTGGGCCGATGCGATTAAGCTGCATACCCAAGATATTGATTTGCATTTCAGCGAATGCCGTAGTTTAGACCAATGCCAGGCAGAAATCGCTCAATGTTCGCAAAGTTTGGTGTTACTAGCCATCGGGGTCGATGATTCAGCAGAAAAGGTCATCGCTGTTTTGGAATTAGCCGCCAAGTTGGCAGTGAGCCAACTTGATGTGTCGGTGGTGTTATTACTTCCGAGAGAACACAACGATTGGGTCAGTACTGCCTGGGAAACTGGGGCAAACTATGTGCAACAAGGCCAACGTGACCTGTCAGGACTGATGGGTGTCATTCGCCTGTTTCAAACTAAAACGAACCAAACAGAGACGCAACCGGCTGATCTGAAGCAATCGATCCTACAAAAACTCCCTTGGTAAACTCCCCACGCTTACCAATATTTTAAACCTATCCAACTTCAGGAGAAGAACATGGCCGAAGGCCAAGTAACTGTGCCAAAAATCATTGAAGTGTTAAGCAAAATTGCTGATCCACTCAGTGGTCGCCCTATCACGCAAACTGATCAGGTGAAAGAGATCGACTTAACCGGAAGCTGTCTCTTCTTCAGGCTTGAATTGACTTCGCATTCCGCGCCGCTTTGGGACGAAACCAAACAAGCTGCGGAGCAATTATTGCTTGATACCTTCTCTGGTTTGAAAGAAATTAACATTCAACTGGCCGAACATCAACGCAAGATCGAACCATTGGGCCAAATTGGCCTCTCTGCACGTACTGTGATTGCAGTTGGCTCTGGCAAAGGGGGCGTCGGTAAAAGCACTGTAGCCGCTTGTCTGGCCTTTGCGTTGCAGAAGGCAGGCAGCAAGGTCGGCTTGATGGATGCCGATGTGTATGGACCGAGCGTGCCGCATTTACTGGGCGTGACTGGTCGACCGGAAATCTCGGACAAAAAAATTGTCCCGCTCGAAAAAGATGGCTTGAAGTTTATGTCGATGGGCCTGCTGGTGGACCCTAATGAAGCCGTGATCTGGCGTGGRCCGATGYTGCATGGCGCGATCACGCAATTTTTACGTGATACCCAATGGGGTGAACTYGATTATTTGATTATCGACATGCCGCCTGGCACTGGGGATATTGCACTGACATTAAGTCAACTGTTGCCGCTGACTGGCTCGGTCATCGTCTGTACACCGCAAGACGTTGCCATCATTGACGCGGTGAAGTCGATCGCCATGTTCCGCAAGGTCAACATCCCCGTACTAGGGCTGATTGAAAACATGAGCGGCTTTGTGTGCCCTGATACAGGCAAAGAGTGGGATATCTTCGGCAAAGGGGGCGCGAAGAAGAAGGCAGCAGAGCTCGATGTTCCGTTCTTGGGTGATGTACCGATCACGATTTCGATTCGAGAACAAGGCGACGCTGGCCAAACCGATCAAGTGATCACGGATGAAGTGACTGGGCCACGGTTCGAGAAAATTGCCCGTGACTTGGTCAGAAGCTTGGCCGAACAAGCGGCAGAAGCCCCGCCGCTGCCTACTTTAACTGTTTTGTAGTAAGCACTTACATCAAGAAAAAACTAGAGCCGCTTCACAGTTGTGAAGCGGCTCTTTCTCGTTGTATCGTTAACCCAATTGAGTTCATAAACTCAATTTAAGAAGTGTTACTTCTTTTTCTTCTTAGCAGCTTTCTTTTTAGGAGCGGCTTTTTTCTTCGGGGTTGCTTTCTTAGCTGCTGCTTTTTTAGGAGCGGCTTTTTTCTTCGCTGCCTTCTTAGGAGCGGCTTTTTTCTTTGCTGCTTTCTTAGGAGCGGCTTTTTTCTTAGCTACTTTTTTCTTCGCTGCTTTCTTAGGAGCGGCTTTTTTCTTCGCAGCTTTCTTTGGTGCTGCCTTTTTCTTAGCTACTTTTTTCTTTGCTGCTTTTTTAGGAGCGGCTTTTTTCGCAGCTTTCTTAGGAGCGGCTTTTTTCTTCGCAGCTTTCTTTGGGGCTGCTTTTTTCTTGGCAGCTTTCTTTTTGGTGGCCACAGATACGTCCTCCGTTAATAAAGGTCTACGGTGAGTTCCATCTCTTTACAAAGCCTAGCGGCAAAATAGAGCTAGACCCACCATCTTAAAAACCGAAAAGTTTCGGGTGCCATTCGTGGCGTTGCAGCTTCCGTTGCGACCTTCGTTTCACAAAAAATTAATGTTGTGCACTAAAGGCTGTTGTCTTTTTTACGGATAATCGAAAATTTTGCAACATGTTTTCTGCAAAGAACGAAAAAAACTTGTTGTGATTGACTGAAAATTGCATTCAATTTGCACTCAAAAACGGTCATTGAATTTTTCCTTTGTTGTATCGTCATTTTTGAGGCGAACCATGAATGGAAGAGACGTTTGTTGAACATATCGCACGCTCAAAATGCAAAATCAGACGCCTCTTTTTATCGATTCCCGGTAATCAAAGTGACTAATAGAGAGACACACACGTTCCACTGGCAAGTTTTATGTAAGGTTGCGTTCGTGTTTGTGAAAAACCAAACAGTTGGCGCTCGTGCGGAATTGCCAAACGATACCTGAGCGGTTGAAAAGACTTGTTTTTATCGAGAAAAACAGGGTTTTCTTTTTCTACATGATTTGCCAGGATTTGATTCCAAGCATTTAACTTTTGATCCGCAGCGATGTGAATCGGATCGATTCCATACCAATTTTCACTCAATATTTTGAAATTGCAGTCATAATTGTTTGCTAATCGCTCGACTTCTTGATTCAAATCATGCGCGCGTTGCTTGGCATCAGAAAAAGTTAGTTTTGATTTTGGAAAAAGACAACTACGAAAGAAAACAAACCGCCGAGAGGAAAGTTTTTCGAGGTTACAAACCGGCAAACTAGTGACAATTATTTGGCTTGAAATTTTTTTCATTTTTTTTAGACAAACTTCGACCCAATTGGCAATTGCTTCAACTTTTGCATCGTAGAGCAAATCATTTCCAATGTCGGTTACCAACGCAATCGTTTTTTGTTGCGGTTGTTTTTCAATCGCATTCCAAAGTTCTGAAGGAATAATTCCAGGCAATGTGCGAAACAAAACACGACTATTGTTTCCATACGAACGACCATGACCGGTTGCGGCCATTACGTTAAGTTTGGGGCCATGAAAATGCTCCAAAACATCAATGATCGTACTAAAACCACGTACGATGTTGCTGGCACCCAACAAAACTACACGCAAAGCATCCGGATCTTCGTTAGCAGCCATAGAATTTACCAAGGACGGCCGCCTCCATAGCGGTTTCCGCCTGAGAGTTGTTGATAAGTCGAGAAACCAAACATGGCAAACATAATCGCTAAAAATGGTTGCCCCATTTTAAACGCATACAAAGCAACACAACCGGAAGCGATGAGAGATATAATCATCGAAGCTTTCAAACCTTCTCTTGAGTTCACGGCCAAACATATCTCGCGAGAAATCTTACCCCCATCCAAAGGGTAAACAGGCACCAAGTTAAGAATACCCCAATAGATATTGATCCACAGTAAAGCATTCGCAAGGAAAGCTAAAGGTGTATAAAGACGGACGAGTGTACCAGGAGGTAAATCGGGTTCTGGAGGGGCCTCTGTCCTGATCACTAAATCGAGATCGAGTTTATATCCTGCGGCGATCACGCTTGCCGCAACGATTAAAGCTAAGAGGAACCCGGCTGCTGGTCCGGCAAATGAAATAGCAATTTGCCCCAGAGTAGTATTGCCGTTGCGACTATAGGATGAATTTACGGGTCGAAAGCCAGGGTTGTATGTGGCCAGACCACCAAAGGAATATAAGATCACACTCGGAGACCAACCGTAGTAGCGAATTACCAAGGCATGCCCCATTTCGTGTACGAGAATTGAAACGAAAACGGCTGCCATCCAAATCAGCATTAATTTAGGATCTTGACTAGCAAGCGGCCATCCTAATATCGCTGATAGTAACCAAAAGAAAGGATGCACTCGAACAGGAATTCCTAAAAACGAGAATCGAAGATCATAGTCAGTTTCAGGTGGCACACCTATGAGCACGGTTTTGCTTTCTTCTAGTCGTGAATGAGGACAACAGTTTATTCCGATTGGACAAATTGCGTGTTCTAGATTCTAACAGTTTACCAGGCCACATGTTGACCCCAATATGAAAAGTAACAGATAGTGGGTAGCCCAGTTTGCTCGCAAACTGGGCGGCGCAGCCGCAAGAGGGTTCAGAGTCTATTGTCACAACTTTTGGTTCGGAAGTCTGTAGGTCAGTGCTGTGCCTGACGAAGAAGTAATCTCGGTTCTCAAACTCAGTCAGGCACAGCACTGACCTACAGGATTTCAAAACGATTCCCCCAATACACACAAAAAAAACGCTGCCTCATTGCTGAAGCAGAGTTTTTTATTTCGTTTCAAACAGGCAGTGCAATCCACCAAAGGCTTATAACTCTTTGATCATCACATTACGCCAGCGGACTTGTTTGCCGATTTTGGTTGCGTCATTACCAACACCGTGAACTTGCAAGGCAATGATGCCTTTGGCGGTTAGGCCATCTTTTAAGTCGGCGGCAGGTACGCCGTTGACCCAAGTTTTGATCGAGTCGCCTTTGCATTCGATGCGGTATTTGTTCCATTCATCATTTTTGAATGCTTTTTGTGCTTTTGGGTTATCTTTCAAGTCATTCAACCAGCCACGACGCGATTCGTCGTAGATACCGCCAGACCACGCGCGCTTGGTTGGATCGATTTCGACTTGATAGCCGTGAACACGATCTGCAGAAACTTTTCGTTTCTTTCCGTTGCCTAGATCAATTTCGGTTTCTTTTTCAAATACCTTGCTGCGAATTTGGATGCCGGAGTTTAGCTTGTTGTCGATCTTGAACTCAACCAGCAAGATAAAGTCGCCGTATTCTCGATCTGTGCAAAGGAAACTGTTCGACGTTTTGGGAACGGATGTTCCAACAATCTCATCGCCTTCGATGGTATATTTGGCAACGCCACCATGTTGGACCCAATTGTCGAGATTCTTGCCGTTGAACAGCGGTTTAAATCCATCATCTGATGCCGCGGCGAAACTGGTACAAGTTAATAGGGCCAACAAGGTGAGTGAACGTAAGATATTTTGCTTCATGGTGGGGCCTTCTATATGCGTCTTCAAAATGTGAACGTGCAAAGGATACGGGGAATGCTGAGAATTTTCTCAGTGCCTAGAGTTTAATTTCTCACGACCCGTTTGTCTATCAAACTTGGCCCCGTTTCAAGAAATCGGGCTGAATCGTGGGTCAAAATTGTTGATCAATGCTCCCAATTGGTTGCAGGCTTCGTTATATTGTCCGTTCGGCCTGAAATTACCACACATATCGCCCCCCACTTATTCAAGGATTTAAGCCACGATGAAGAGTCTATTCTTTCGAGAACGCACACTGGTTGCCTTCTCTACTATACTGCTATCGTTTTTCGCGGTCGCCTCGGTGCAAGCCGATGTTGCGTTGCCGTCGATCTTTGGAGACCACATGGTCCTCCAGCGCAATCAAGCCATCGTGGTTTGGGGAACTGCCGACCAAGGCGAAAAAGTGACCGTCTCCATTGGTAAAAATACGGCGACTGCAACCGCCAAAGCCGATGATGCTGGTGTTTCTCGCTGGAAGGTCAAACTCGATCAACTTCCGGCCGGTGGACCACATCAATTAAAAGTAGCAGGCAAGAACACCGTTACGTTTAAAGATGTACTAGTCGGCGAAGTGTGGGTTTGCAGTGGGCAATCGAACATGCAGTTTGCCGTTGCTGCGACTTATGCAAAAGATTTAGAACTATTGACCGCCAACAATAACAACCTGCGTTTGATTTCGGTTCCTCAAGTCGGCACGCAAGAACCTCAAGACGACTTCAAAGGTCAATGGGAAGTTAGTAGCCCTGATACCGTTGCCGGTTTTTCAGCGGTCGGTTATTACTTTGGTCGTCAACTTCAACAAACTTTGGGTGTGCCTGTTGGGCTGATCGACAATTCCTGGGGTGGTTCTGCCGCCGAAGCTTGGGTGCGTCGTGATGTATTAGAAGAAGCAGGCTATAGTCCACTTTTAACCAAATGGGACGACTTAGCCAAAACCTACGATCACGATGCGGCCATGAAAAAATACAATGAGCGAGTCGCCAAATGGCAAGTCGCCAGAAAAGCGGCCGCTGATGCTGGCAAACCGCTGCCAGCTCGCCCTCGCGCACCTCGCAATCAACTAGCCGGTCAACATCGACCAGCCAACATTTACAATGGCGTATTGAAACCAACCATTGGCTACGGAATTCGTGGGGTCATCTGGTATCAAGGCGAATCCAATTCTGGCCGGGCGCATCAATACCGGGAACTCTTCCCGCTGATGATTCAAAGCTGGCGTAATGAATGGGGTCAAGGCGACTTTCCTTTCTACTGGGTGCAACTGGCCGACTTCCGTGCCGAGACCGAAGAGCCTGGCGATAGCACTTGGGCCGAACTGCGTGAAGCTCAAACCATGACCCAACACAAACTTGCCAACACCGGGCAAGCTGTGATCGTAGACATTGGCGAAGGAAATGACATTCACCCTCGCAACAAGTTCAACGTCGGCAGACGGCTGGCCAGAATCGCATTGGCCAAAGACTACGGTTATGACCTCGTGTATCGTAGCCCTGAGTACAAAAGCATGATACGCGATGGCAAAAAAATCACGGTCACCATGGATGTGTTTGGCAGCACGCTTGATACCTTTGATGTGTCACAACCGATTGGTTGGACAATTGCCGGTAAAGACAAAGTCTTTGTCAAAGCAAACGCCAAGATCGTGGGCAACAATCAGGTCGAAGTTTGGAGCGATGCAGTGAAGTCACCCGTCGAAGTCCGCTACGGCTGGGCTGATAACCCAGTGACCAACATGCTGAACCGAGAAGGCCTGCCAGTCACGCCGTTCCGCAGCGACAACTGGACAGGTATCACCGAGGGCATTGTTAAGTAGAGCAATCTAAATCATATTTTCGACTATTCTTATGAAAGGACGCATCATTCTGTGCGTCCTTTCTGCATTTCTTGCCAAATTGACATTGGCCAAATTTCCAACACGGAGTACGTTGAATCAACTTTTATGTGATTTGTTATCTTTAGCCCTTTGATTTCATAACTACCGAACCGGAGTTGCCTGATGTTATTGTTTGCCCAAGTCGTGCCAGAGAATGCACCGCTCTTTGAAATAGAAACCGCCAATCTATTAGAACAATGGGCCAATACCGGTTACGAGTACCTGATCAACCAAGGGCCAGGCTGGGCGGTGAAAATCGTTGCGGCGTTAATGATCTTTATCATTGGTCGCATCATTGCACGTTGGGTCAGTGGTTTCATTTTGAAAGCGTTGACCCAGGGTAAAGTGGATCAAACTTTGGGCCGATTTTTATCGAACATAGGGTACGGCATTTTATTAATGTTGGTGGTCATCGCTTCGCTCAATGCACTCGGCATTAATACTACCAGTGTTGCGGCAATTTTGGCCGCTGCGGGTTTGGCCATTGGCTTGGCACTGCAAGATTCACTCTCGAACTTTGCCTCGGGCGTGATGCTGATTTTGTTTCGTCCATTCAAAGTGGGTGACTTTGTTGAAGCGGGCGGAACTTCTGGCACGATAGAAGAAATTCACATTTTTCACACACAAATGCGAACCTCCGATAATAAAACGATCATTGTGCCCAACAGTCATATCACTGGCGGTATCATTACCAACTATTCGACCAAATCAACTCGCCGAATTGATCTGGTCATCGGCTGTAGTTACGACGACGATCTGTTGGCGGTAAAAAAGATGTTGATCGAAATTCTTGAAGCCGAAGAGCGTGTGTTAACCGATCCGGGGCCAGAAGTGCGCGTCTCGGAACTCGGCGATAGCAGCGTCAACTTTATCGTCCGCGGTTGGGCCAACAGCAGCGACTACTGGGCCACCAAGTGTGACCTGATCGAAACAATCAAACTCGGCTTCGACCACCACGGCTTCAACTTGCCCTACCCACAACAAGATGTGCATATGCACGCGGTGAGTGGATGATAAGAAATTTGCATCCCATTAAAACACCAATAACATCTTGCAATCCGATGAATCAATGCGATAATCGAATTAGAGGCAACACATAGGAGGACTTAACAATGCCAACCGAGAATATCAGTGTCAACTTACAGGGTGACTTGCACTCACATTTGCAACAACAGATTGGTGAAAACGGTCTCTATGAAAATGCAAGTGAATATATCCGCTCACTTATTCGTAAAGATCTTAAAAATCAAACTGAATCTTGGCAGTGGCTCAGTCAGGAATTAGAAGCTGGTCTTCGCGCCGATGAGAGCGATTTTGTTCCCGTCTCTGCTCAAGATGTGATTCATCGCAATCAAGGTAACTGAACGTGGCCGGGTATCTGTTCTTTCCACCAGCAGATGATGCTCAAGATGCAATCTGGAAATACACTCTGGCCACGAGTCTATCACTCTGGCTCAGCTTGCCACTGCTCTAGTCGTCTATCGTGTCAGAGAACAAAGCTTCGCCGAATTCTTCGGCGTTGAAGATCGAGAAATCTTCGGCCTTTTCGCCGACGCCGATGTATTTGACTGGCAGGCCAAACTCTTGACGGATAGGCACCACGACGCCACCTTTGGCGGTGCCATCGAGCTTGGTTAAGATGATGCCGGTACACTTGGCCGCGTCTGAGAAGCCTTTGGCTTGGCTGATTCCGTTTTGGCCAGCGGTCGCGTCTAATACCAAAAGAACTTCGTGCGGAGCTTCTTCGATTTTCTTGCCGGCAACACGACGCATTTTTTCTAGCTGGCCCATTAGATTGGTTTGCGTTTGCAAGCGGCCTGCGGTGTCTAGGATCACCACATCGACCCCATCGGCGATGGCTTGATCCACCGTTCGAAATGCCACACTGGCCGGGTCACTCCCTTGCTCTGCTTGCACAATTCCTACGCCAACCCGTTCGGCCCAAATCGTTAGTTGCTGTACAGCAGCCGCGCGAAACGTATCCCCAGCACCCAGCAGAACCGTTTTGCCTTCTGATTTTAAAAGATGGGCCAGTTTAGCGATGGACGTGGTTTTGCCTGCACCGTTGACGCCGACGACCATGATCACGGTGGGTCCAGATTCGGCAAAACGAATCGGGGCCTCCTCTTCCTTCATCAAGTCAATCAGTTCTTGCTTGATGCGAGAAAGCACCTCTTGCAGGTGAACCACACGACCGCGGAACTCTTTCTTGATCGTATCGCGAATGGCACCAGCAGGCCCTGTGCCCATGTCAGTGCGGATCAAAATCGCATAGATATCGGTCAAGAAATCGTCATCGATCAGGCGACCTTCATCTTTGAACAGATCACGGATATCGGTGTTGAGTACCTGAGAGGTTTTGACCAACCCTTTTTTCAAGCGAGTAAAGAAACCCTGCTTCGGTTGCTCCTCAGGTTGCTCAGCGGGAGTCTCGGCCGGTTCTTCCGCTGGTGTTTCCACTGGTGGATCTTGCTTTGGCTTGGTTTTTTTGAATGCGTCGAAAAGGCCCATGGTCGTATCTTTTAGAACTAGAGTGTGGGAATGTCGTGAGGAAAACTGGAGGATCAGAAAAAGGTTGAATTGCAACTCAATTCAACACGTGGCTCAATTATCTTTGGTGAATAATTTGAGGAACCGATCTAAAATACCGTTGACGAACTGGGGTGATTGTTTGGAGCCAAATCGTTTGGCCAACTCCACCGCTTCATTAATTGCCACTCGGCCAGGTGTGCCACCGTGTAATATCTCGAAGGCCCCTAACCGGATCACATTGCGATCCGTCACCGCCATCCGGGCTAGGCTCCAGTTATCAGTGAACTCGGCCAGTTGTTCGTCAATATCTTTACGATGCTGGCGGACCCCGATTAGTAAACCTCGACCAAATTCGATCAACTTCTCATTGTGCTTTAACCGGCCCCGCAGAAACTCTTCGGAAATACGGATATCAGAATCAGGGTTCAGATCTTCTTGATAGAGGATCTGCAACACGACTTCCCTGACTCGACTTCTTTTTGACATACGCAGTTATTTAACCTTTGAACTTTTTTCTGACAGGTATAATCTCAAGCGCGAAGCGTAAGCGAGGAAGAACCGCTCTCACACTTCCTCCTCGCTTACGCTTCGCGCTTGAGATTGGATATTTATTTTTTAGGTAGTTTTGACATCAGGTGGATCATTTCCAATGCGGCTTCGGCGGTATCAACCCCTTTGTTACCAACATTGCCACCAGAGCGATGAATGGCCTGTTCCAGGGTATTGCAAGTCAACAAGCCGAACAGGATCGGCAATTCACATTCCAGGGCAAGCTGCCCCAGGCTGAGGCTAACTTGTTGATTGATATATATGTCGTGCGTGGTCTGGCCTTTGATGACCGAGCCAAGACAAATCACCGCTTGATATTTACCGCTACGAGCCAAGCGAGCGGCCACCACTGGTAGTTCCCAGGCTCCTGGCACGCGAACCACGGTGATATCTTTATCGGCCACTTGATTGGCCACTAAGGTCTCGACCGCACCAGCCTCTAATTTTTCAGTGATGGTCTCGTTATAGCGTGACACAACCACCGCGACGCGGGCATTCTCACCCGTGATTTGTCCTTCAATGATCTCAGGCACAGTATGCACTCCTTGAATTATCGTTGGGGAACATGGTTCGATTAATTGGGATGATATCCAAAAATCGATTCCACCATTCTACCTTGGATTGGATATTGGGGGAGTACGGACGGAATTGGACCTTAAATTACGAGGATAACGCAAAAAACGCTCGGAATACGACCCGAGCGTTTTTCATGATTCCAGTATTGGAACTCTATTTATCAGGATTCAGACCCATGAGGAACTCTGCGTTGAACTTGGTTTTCTCTAGCTGAGCCACCAGCATTTCCATCGCGTCAGGGGCATTTCGGTCGTGTAAAACCCTACGCAACATGCTAACCCGTTTGTATTCTTCAGGGTCCATCAGCATCTCTTCACGTCGCGTTCCACTGGCATTGATATCGATAGCAGGCCAAATTCTACGGTCGACCAAACCACGGTCCAAGACAATCTCTTGGTTGCCTGTGCCTTTGAATTCTTCAAAAATCACGTCGTCCATCCGGCTACCGGTATCAATCAAAGCGGTGGCGATAATGGTCAACGAGCCCCCTTCTTCTACCTTGCGAGCAGAACCGAGGAATCGTTTGGGACGCTGCAACGCATTGGCATCGAGCCCACCGGTCAGTAATTTACCGGACGAAGGGCACTCCGAATTCCAAGCACGTGCTAAGCGTGTAATCGAATCAAGAAAAATGATGACATCGTGTCCGAACTCCACCATGCGTTTGGCTTTTTCAATCACCATTTCAGATACTTGAATATGTCGTGAAGGGGGTTCATCAAATGTTGAGCTAATGACTTCGCAGTTGGGGCCTTTGACCTGACGTTCCATGTCGGTCACTTCTTCAGGTCGTTCATCAATCAACAACATGAAAACATAAGCATCTGGGTAGTTGACCAAAACCGACTTGGCCATGTTCTGCATCAACACGGTTTTACCGGCACGTGGTGGAGAGACAATCAGACCGCGTTGGCCAAATCCGATGGGTACGATCAAGTCAATCACACGAGACGAAATATCATCGGAGGTGGTCTCCATACGAATGCGGTGATCCGGATGCAGCGGCGTGAGTTGCTCAAAGGTAACTTTGCTGGCCATCAAGTTCGGGTCTTGATAGTTAATCGCTTCAACACGCAGCAGGGCAAAGTAGCGTTCGTTGACTTTCGGTGGACGAATTTGCCCTGAAACGATACTGCCGGTTTTCAAACCGAATCGACGAATCTGACTCGGCGAAACATAAATGTCATCGGGGCAAGATAGATAGTGATAATCGGGGCTTCGCAGGAAACCAAAACCATCAGGTAAAATCTCAAGTGTGCCCTCGCCGTACATCAGGCCCGACATTTTCACACGTTCTTTGAGAATGCGGAAAATCAAGTCTTGGCGTTTCGATCCGGTAACTTCTTCAAGATTCTCCTTGCGGGCCTCTTCAATCAGTTGTGCCATATCCATTTTTTGCAGTTCAGCGATATGGATTTCGCCTTGCTTCACTTTTTCGTAGGGATCAACCTCATCTTCGGTTATCTCTTCCGTTACCATCGTCTCCGGACGGCGCGCATGCTGTTCGGCAAGCGACATCGGTTCTTCGTCGTCAACCGAACTGTATCGTTCACTCTGCTTCACAGGCTGTTTTTTTTCTATTGGTTTCTGCTGGGAATTCGATTCGGACAATATACCTGCACCAAACTCGGTGGAAGAATTTGCCTGATCGTTATCTGAATTTGAATTGTTATCTGCTGGGGTGTTATTGTGAGACATGCAATGATGCTCCAAAGATAAGGAAATCCACTCTGTATCTGCTCACGCAAAGCAACCTCAAAGGGTGCCATGTTGTGGTAAAAACATACAGACATGAATAGTAGTTAAAAGGTTTCTTCTACGTTTGCATGTGGGATGCAACCAAAAAACCTTCAGAATGAAGAGACGAGGTAGTTCCTTTTTAGCAAATCAATGCACAAACTGCGAGGCGAGAACCGTGGTTTCTTGAAACTCTCTTCAACCTACAATACTCTAGTCAACATACAGAGTTTTTGCCGGGGTGAAGAGCCAGCCCCAAAAACGCAACTAAGCTGTGAACTTTTCCACTAGCCAGGTAATCGCTTTAATTAGTTGTTCGGTCCGCGAATGCGAAAATTGGGAAAAAATATCGAAGGCAGGTTATGGAGTGTTAATTATGAACAATTAACGATTAATTGCGTCCAAAATTGCTTTACTTGTTGACGCAACTCATCTATTGTTCCCGTGTTATATATTATGTAATCGGCCATCTTTTGTTTTTCGTTAAGCTTTTCCTGATTCGCCTCACGAGCGTCAAAATCGGCCTGACTCCACCCTCTTTCTGCTGCCCGACCGACCCTGTCTTGATGCTCACTCGCCACAAACAGGATGCTATCACAAAAACAATTCCAGCCAGATTTGAGCATCACCGGTGCATCTAGTACGATGGCAGGCGTCAATTCGTTCTGACGTATTTCCAATATCTTTTCTGCCAGTTTCTTCCCAATCGCAGGATGCGTGATCTTCTCTAAATCCAATAGAGCCTGTTTTGAATGCTGGTCTTCGCCGAACACAATACCGGCCAATCGCTGGCGATCAATCTGCTGATCTGCGTCAAAAACACTACTCCCAAAGCGTTTTTCAATGGCAGACTTAATCTCAGGCTCTAACAAAACCTGGTGACCCACTTGGTCAGCATTCAGAACTTCAGCGCCCAACTCCGCCAACATCTGGGCCACCTGACTCTTGCCGCTAGCAATGCCGCCCAAAATTCCGATTACCAATTTCTTGTTGTTAGCTGGCATGTGGATGGCCTAGGTTGAACGCTTGAGGTTGAAGTTCGGACGTTGGAAATTTGTGGGAAGATCAGATGGTCGATTGTTATTATTTAGTATTGATGGCCCACACTCAATTATAGATGAAAGATGTCGCACGAAAAATTGGAGGTACTCTGATTTTTAGGTAGACACTTGGTTGGGGTCTGAAGTTCGTTGTCGATTAGTGTTTATAAAAATTACGATGCCGAATAGACACAATAAACAGGATCAAAGAACTGGTACTCTTTCCATTTCTTTCCAGTCCCGAAAGGGACGATATCATGTAGCCTGGTGGCTTCAGCCCCAGGAAATGCAAAACAAACACTCCAAGCCCCAGCGGGGCGACATTGTTTTAAATGAGTAATCAGGACGACAAAACTATCCCACTATATCGATGTCGCCCCGCTGGGGCTTTCTTGAAGCTAGGAATCGATTCCAGGGAATGAATTCCCTGGCTACATGATATCGTCCCTAACGGGACTTTAGATTTCACTCCAAACGATATGGAAATTCCTCTAGGCTCCGCTATGCTTCAATTAATGAAATCAATAAGTGGATTTGCAATTCCACCCTGGCAAACCGAATCAAACGTAGCTGAAGTCGTTAGACTTCAGAGAACTCTCAATGACGATAATACGAATTCTTACGAATCCGTCTACAGGGCACCGCAACCACCTACAGAGAGTCACGCTCGATGTCCGTTATTGTCAATCTACATTACCTGGTTGCCAGACCACGGTGTCTACTCCTTGGGAAAAGTGTAAAGCATGAGGTGGTTCGTCTAACTTGAGACCGATCGATTCGCATAGACTATTTTCTTCGATTTGCATTTCACATTTTTGTAGTGGCCATGGTGGATGATGGACTTCAGTGCAACTGATCACGCCAGACGGGGCTTGGGCATACAGACAGTAGCGTTCGGTGAGCCAATGTTCTAGTGTGCCTGGCTTGGAATGATAGACGTCTGAAGTGGGGCCATACGTTGCTTTGAAATTGGCCGGGGTTTTCTCGTTGCCGCTGCGCTGGCTATTGTACTGATACTGATCCCCATTTTGCCGTATAGAAATTGTCGAACGATAGTAGGGTAAATGAAACCACTTTTTTGCGGCCCAAATTGCCAGAGGGTTCGGTGCGTCTAAACTAAAAAACCAAACGCCGGGTTTATTTCGGTAGGTGACATAGGTGCGAACATTGAGTTCCGGAAAAGCCGAAACCCAAGGCATGTCAGGCAGCGGACGCCGCATGACGCCAGACATCCGAAACGGTACTAGCCCAATCCAGGCCGTTCCGTCAAACGTGTCAATTTCCAACTTGGCGGGGATCAGTGGTCGAATTTGCTCCACATCTACCGGCCAATGAGCAAATGCCAAATCGACCCAAGACTGTCGCCAGGCCCAAGCAGTTTTGGGAAGCGGCCAAGGGCGATGGTCGAGATGCTTTAGTGCTGGGTGCATGATAGTTCTATCGGAAAAATTGACTTCTTATCTATGGATAAAACCGCAGTTCTAAGGGAAAAACAACAGCCTCACTTCAATTTTAATGGATTTAACAACTCATTGCCTGATCTGTACCCCAATTAACTGTGACCCGATTGACGAAAACCGCCTGCTGCCTGACAATTTTAGTTTGCTTACCACATCGATTGGCCGGCTAGGCCAAGTGAAACTCTTACTCTCGAACATAAGTCGAAAGGTTATCTCTGAAATGAACCTAATTAAGGATAATGACCCTCAAGTTTGGGCAGCCATAGCTGATGAACAAGTCCGTCAAGCTGAAGGTTTGGAGATGATCGCTTCGGAAAACTACACCAGCGCCGCAATTATGCAGGCCGTGGGTAGTGTGCTAACTAACAAGTACGCCGAAGGCTATCCTGGCCGACGTTACTATGGCGGTTGCGAGCATGTGGATGTGGTAGAGCAACTGGCCATTGACCGAGCCAAAGAACTATTTGGTGCCGAGCATGCCAATGTACAACCGCACGCTGGTTCGCAAGCCAACTTTGCCGTTTATCTCACCGCAATTGAACCAGGCGACACGGTCTTAGGTTTAAGCCTAGCTCACGGTGGGCATTTGACCCATGGTATGAAGCTGAATGTTTCTGGCAAGCTCTACAACTTTATCAGCTACGGTGTTGACCCAGTCAACCATCGTTTAGATTTCGATGCCATCGCCAAACTGGCGAAAGAGCACAAACCGAAATTAATCGTGGCCGGGGCGAGTGCCTATCCTCGTGAAATTCCCCACGAGAAATTTGCTGAAATCGCCAACGATGTTGGTGCCAAACTGTTTGTCGATATGGCTCATTACGCAGGATTAGTTGCCGCCGGAATTCATAACAGCCCTGTTCCGCATGCCGACTTTGTGACGACCACTACCCACAAAACTTTGCGTGGTCCACGTTCTGGTTTGATTCTTTGTAAAGAAGAACACAAAAAGATGATCAACCGCAATGTGTTCCCCGGCACCCAAGGTGGCCCTTTGATGCACGTGGTGGCCGGTAAAGCGATTTGCTTTGGCGAAGCCTTGCAACCTGAGTTCAAACAGTATGCCCAACAAGTGGTCGACAACGCGAAAGTCTTGGCCGACACCCTGATGAGCGGTGGATTGAAGTTGATCTCTGGCGGAACCGACAATCACTTGATGTTGGTAGACGTGACCGCAATTGGCACAACCGGTAAGGTTGCTGAAAAATCCTTAGACGCATCTGCCATTACGGTCAACATGAACATGATTCCATTCGATGAACGCAAGCCAATGGACCCTAGCGGAATTCGTGTCGGCACGCCGGCACTAACAACCCGCGGCATGGGCACCACCGAAATGACACAAATCGGCGGCTGGATGCTGGATGTTTTGAAAGCACCAGAAGACACCAGCGTTCAACAACGGGTCAAGGCAGAAATTGCCCAACTTTGCAAACAGTTCCCTGTGCCAGGCGCTGCGGTTGAGTTGGTGTAGAGTATTTCAAGCAGGAATATCAATTCATCGAAAGTCATAGATATTGACCATTCGAATTGAAAATAGCAAACAAGCAAAATCCAATCGGCTCTATAGTCGTGTGATACCCATCATTATCACTATAGCAGCCGGTTTAAATCTACTTGTCTCTTTAATCCGAGGCCCTTCGTTTTTCGCACTCTTCTTCAGCGTACTCTGGATTGTCTACATGGTGATTCTGTTAAAGCAGAAAGGTAGCAACACTGGTGTCGAATGGATTGAGTTTGGAGATAAACTTTACGTCAACGACGCTGGTCTTGAAAAGTCTCATTACTTCTCAGAAGTAAAACGGCTAGAGTACGAAGGCATCGGCAATCCTGCACGTGCGTTAGTAACCGACGCTCCGTTCCCTAAAGATGGCGAAAGAATTCTGGTGGTAAGACTTCGCACTGGAGTGGAGTATCGGGCCAATGTTCGTTACGAGCATGATCAACCTCTAAAAAAGATTGCCCAAGAACTTGTCGAGAGTGAAAAGCTTAACAAGAATTGATTCTCTCTTTTATCGGTGACCAACTAATACTTCACCGCGAAGATCAACAAAATGTTGGGCCGAGTTGACGAAGAATTCTTCAGGCAACACTTGGTAGTGATCCAGCGATTGTTCCACTTGTTTCCAACCCACTTTGGCAGCCAGATCGAATGCCTTTAATCCTCGAGTAATGCGTTCTTGTTTGTTGGAAAAATTGTGGAACCAGAAGAATTTTCCGGCGGGAAAGTAGGCGAATCTTACCAGTGGTTTTAAACTGATCCATTTGACCAGCGGCCAACGGAAATCTGTAACGGCTTGTTCAATACACGGGCCCACCATGGCGTCTTGTTCGTTTAAGAAATGGGCTTCATATACATCTCGTTTTTGCGAATCGAGTAATTCGGTTTGCTGCTGATTCGCTTGATGTACGGCCATCAGTGCTTGAGCCAAACGTGGATTCACCAACTGATTCGCATCCGGGTGATTGCCAAAGCGTTTCGTGAAATGATACTGCGTGTAGGTATCGATGCAAACCTTGCGGTTGATGTCTCTGAACGCATTGGCAAAGTTTTCGACTTGTTCCAAATGGGCTTGGCGTTTGCTGGACGAATCAAAATACTGCCATGAAAAAAGGTGGCTTAACTGCATGCCAAATTTAAAATATCCACGCGCCCAAAGTGCTCCATGGGCCGCAATCAGCGGGAAGATATGATTACGGCCAGAGTCTTCAAATAGATGGTGATACACGGCCGCGCGTTGGGCCAAGTCGTTCAACCCGCCTGCTAGTTGCCGGCCTTCTTCTTGAATTTGTAGAAACTGTGTGCGTAACTCAGATGTCGAAATCATGAGACATCTCCTTCATTGGGCTTTGCGAATGTTGCAAGCAACAACTTGCCTGTTAGAAGTAAGACCGCAAGGCAGAAGAAGGATTAACGGGGTGCTCCAATAATTATTACACTGGAAACCTTACCGCTGGTGATTCCAGGCGGCTTGCGAATACTTTTCGGCAACCAATTCGGCTGTAAGAGATTCAGGCCAATCAGTCATTGCCTCTGCGGCATTCCAGGCAGATCGAAGTTCGGTTCGCAGCTTATCGATAGAGACCGGCAGGTTGGTTACAAACGATTCGTGATCTCGATTCTCTCGATAATTAGGCACTTTCGGCGGTCGTTTTAGGCACTGGGAAATTAGTTCGAGAGGGAAATCGCAGAGCAAAGTTCCATGGTAAAGCAAGTGAGTTCGCTTGCAGCGGAGACTATTCCCAGAAAATTTTTGATTTTTCCAGGTCAAATCACAGGTGCCCTGCATTGAGACGCCAGGCATCAATCGATCGAGTGCCGACTTCAATGTACCTAGCACTTCGCGGTGACAGACATCCAGCATTTTCAAATGAGGACGTAATTCATAGCTTAAAACTACCGCATACATCAGGCAGCCAGCACCTGTTACGATGGCCGCCCCGCCGCTTGATCGGCGAAGCACAGGCACCCCAAGTTCTTTGCAAGTAACGAGATCGACCTCCTGTTCGATCTTCGAGGCTCTGCCAATCACCGCAATGGGGGATACCGGTTGCCACAAACGCAACACCTCAAGCGGCTGCTGGCTTTGCTCGGCGGTTAGCAACAGGGCCTCGTCTAAGGCCAAGTTTTCAGCTGGCTGATCCAAGGTTAAATCCAAAAACTTCATTTTTCTCCTATTTCGAAGTGGTCGATATCGCACAGTCTAGCATAACAGACTTACTCAGCGGCTTTGCTGCCGCTTGATGGTTTTCGCTTGGGGTTCTAAACTAGAGAATTCGGTTTAACAGGGCTGTCAGCACTGTAGGACTACCAACCAACCTCAAATTCGGCTCTTGGCCATCCATTTATGAACGACACCCCAGAATCATCTTCTAACGACCTGCCCACAGATTCGTCAACGCCTGAAACAGCGTCGCCTCAACCATCGGACAATCTCCAGCCAGAAATCTTTGTGGCCGACAATACGTTTCCCGAGGTGCAGCCGCCGAACTCGAAGTTTTTGATCCAGTTGTTTGTTGTGCCTGGCTTGATTGTGATGGGGGCATTGCTGCTGGTGATGATTCCCAAGTGGTTAAACAATGCTACCGATGGCAACCCTGAAGATTATCTAGAAGAGCTAGAACACACCAATCATGCAACATGGCAAGCGGCTTGGAACCTAGCCGAAACAATGCGCTATGATAAAAACATCAAGATCAAAAGCGACCCCGTTTTTGCCGATAAGCTAATCGGTTTGTTACGCCGTCAACTTGATGACAAAAACCAAATTACCGATGACAAAGCAGTTCGCTTGCGATGCTTCTTGTGTCGTTCGATTGGAACCTTGCACATTGATAATGGGCTGCCGATTTTAATTGAAGCGGCTGGCCCTGAACGTGATTTTAAAGAGTTAGAAATGCGGTTATTTGCTCTTGAATCTTTGGCTGAATTAATCAATACATTAGGCCCAGACACTCTCCATGACAATGAAGAATTGTATAAAGTCTTGCATCAAGCATCCCTTGAACGAAGTGAGATTTCCGACGAAAAAAAACTGCGTGATCAATTACGAGTTCGCGCTGCGTATACACTTGGAGTATTAGGCGGCGAACAAGGACTCAATCAATTGGAAGGAATGACATCGGATAGTTTTTCGGATGTCCGCTACAACGCGGCCAATGGCTTGGCCCGACATGGAGACGAGCGTGCAATTCCCGTGTTGCTTGAAATGCTGGAACCAAAAATTGTTCAAGGCACAGAAAACAATAGTGTTGATTACCAAAGAATGCACAGCGGAATGGTTATCAGCAATGCGCTTCGTGCAATTAGTCTCTTCAAACACGAAAACCCGACCGCTGACTTAAGCGAAATTTCAGCAGCTATTGAGATTCTATTAAAGCAAAACGTAAATGCCGATGTACTCGAAACTGCCCGTGAAGTAGAAAAAACATTGGCCGCGAAACCAGTAGAGTAAATGATTAATTCAGGTAGGTAGGTTGGCTGCTCGCCAGCCGACTTTTGAAGTGCAAAAAGATGTAACCACCAAGGCACGAAGACACAAAGAAGAAAGAGATTTATGAATTAAAAAACACAATCACAAGCGAGAAGCAAACGTAGCTGAAGTCGTTAGACTTCAGAGAACCCTCAATGCCGAAAAATCGAATTCTTACGAATCCGGCTACAGGTTATTTGAGATCCTGACAAATCCCAACACAAGTTGAACCGTTATGCTTCAATATATATGCAGTCGAGTGAAGTTAATTTGCAATTCCGCACTGGCAAGAAGCCAGTGGCACGCGTAATCTAAAACCACCCAATGCTACATCGGTTCGCAATCGGCCCAGTTGATGCCGCTTTTCACGTCGACTACTAGTGGCACAATCAACTCGTAAGCAGCGGACATTTCTTCTCGGACCAAACTTGCTAATTCGGGAAGATATTCTTGTGGCGATTCAAAGAGTAGCTCATCATGAATTTGCAGTAACATTTTGGCCGGTGAGTTCTCTTTTTGTAATCGGGCATGAACTTTTAGCATGGCCAGTTTGATAATATCTGCGGCTGAGCCTTGGATCACGGTATTAATCGCAGTGCGTTCTGGCATCGTGAGTTGGCGTTTGGTGCGATCTCTTTTATGAGGTGATCGCACGCCATCGACTTGTCGGCGGCGGCCTAAGGCCGTGCGGACGAAGCCATCTTTTTGACACTCTACCAAAACGTGCTCCATAAACTCATCGACGCCAGGGTAGCGTTTGAAGTAGGAATCGATGAACCCATAGGCTTCGTCTTTGTCGATATTTAGTGACTTGGCCAATCCGAAAGGGCTTTGTCCGTAAATGACGCCGAAATTAATTGCTTTCGCACTCCGGCGCTGATCGGTGGTCACTTCGTCAAGTGAAACATTGTAGACTTCCGCCGCGACACTGGCATGAATATCTTCGTTATTCATGTACGACGCCATCATCGTTTCATCTTTTGAGAAGTGGGCCAACACGCGGAGTTCGATTTGCGAATAATCGGCCGCCAGCAGATGCCAGCCTTCGTGGCCGGCTAAAAATGCGGAGCGGATATCTCGACCTTCTTGCGTACGAACTGGGATATTCTGCAAATTGGGCTCGTTGGAACTCAATCGTCCAGTGGCCGCGACCACTTGATTAAACGAAGTGTGAATCCTTCCGGTCTTCTCACAAATCAACAACGGCAAGGCATCAACATAAGTATTACGCAGCTTGGCATATTGGCGGTATTCAATAATTTTGGCCGGCAAGTCATGCAGGTGTGCCAGTTGGTCTAACACTTCGGCATCGGTACTTGCACCGGTTTTTGTTTTCTTGATAACCGGCAATTCCAGTTCTTCAAACAAGATCTTTCCCAATTGCTTGGGCGAAGCGATGTTGAATTCATGACCAGCCAGCATATAGATCTCCGACTCTAGTTGATCCATGCGGGCAGTGAAGTCTTTGCTCAACTGGGCCAAACGCTCGGTATCGATTGAGATTCCGTTGAATTCCATTTCCACCAGGGTATCGATCAACGGAATTTCTACATTGGTAAATAGATCGTCTAATGCCTCGCTTTGTAATTTCTCACCGAGTATGGGTAGCAATCGAATCGGAACGTCCGCGTCTTCAGCGGCGTAGGGCGAGACTAGTTCGACAGGAACTTGATCCATCGTTATTTGATTTTTGCCTTTGCCGATCAAGTCCGAAATCTTTAAGGTTTCGTGCCCTAGGTAGCGGCGAGAAAGTTCATCGAGCCCATGTGATCGTGCGCCAGCTTCTAACAGATAATGGGCCACCATCGTATCGAAGGTGACGCCCTGCATCTCGCAGCCGGCGGAGCGAAGTACGACCATATCGTACTTCAGATTCTGACCGATCTTTTCAATGTTTGGGTTCTCTAGAATTGGGCGTAGTGTCTCAAGTGTCTTGACCGGGTCAAGGCAAACATCGCCTTCCGGGGCTCGAACGGGAATGTAGCAAGCTTTGGTTGGTGCCCAAGAGAAGGAGTAGCCTACGATATCTGCCCAACGTGGATTGGTGCTGGTGGTCTCGGTATCGACCGCAATTTGCGTTTGTTCAGAAAGCAGAGCAACCAGTTCATCAAGCTGTTCTTCGGTTTCGATCGTGGTGTAGTCCGACTCCCATTCAGTCTCAGGAGCAACTTTGTCGCCTGCTCCTGATGAACCGATTGCAAGTAACTGCTGCGAGAGAGATCGAAATGCATAATCGCGGCACAGCCCTTCGACCGCTTCTTGATTCACCGGACTGATGCGGCAAGCGTCCCAGTCGATTTCCAAGGGAAGATCATCCACCAGCTTGACCAAGGTGCGGCTCATCAGCGCATCTTCTTTTCCGTTGATCAAATTCTCTTTCCGCTTTTTGCCAGAGATACTGTCCGCGTTCTCCAACACTTGATCAAGCGTATCAAATTTCAGCAGCAGTTCTTTGGCCAACTTCGGCCCGAACAAGGGAACGCCAGGCACATTATCAACCGAATCGCCGACTAACGATTGAAAGTCGACAACTTGATCTGGCCGGATGCCCCAGTCTTGTTTGAGAGACTCGGCATCGTAAATGAGATGTTTCCGAATGTTATAAAGCTGTACGTTTTCGGTGATGAATTGGCGGCAGTCTTTGTCGGAAGTTACGACAACGCACTTGCCCCCTTGTTCATCCACCATTTTCGCCAGGGTGGCCAACACATCATCGGCTTCATGGTTTTCGTGCGAGATCACGGGGATGTTGAGTGCGCCTAGCATCTCTTCAATCGCTGGGATTTGTGGCACCAAGTCTTCCGGCATTTCAGAGCGGTTGACTTTGTAATCGCCATACAAGTCATGACGAAACGTGGGGCCAGGCAAATCGTAGGCACAGAGAAAGTAGTCAGGTTTCTTCTCTCGAATGAGATTGACCACATCTCGACAGAAACCATAGATGGCCGAAACTGGTTGGCCAGAAGCGCCTGTCATCGGCGGCAATGCGTGAAATACTTGGAAAATCAAGGAGAAGGAGTCGAGAATCCAGACCTCGGCCCCTTTGAGCCCAGCGGCACCTAGTTTCTGAGTTTCAGGACTACTTACGACCGTCGATGCTGGATTTACAGGAGCAGCGGCAGTGGGCAACTCTGGCGTTGAATCAGATTTCGTTGATTTTTCAGGGGGATTTTCGGAAAAACCGAGAGATTGTTGACGTTTATCAGGCGACATGAGATATCCAGAAGCAGAGTGTCAGAAAACAGCAGGCTAATTCACGTAGATTATTGTGGTTACTAGAGTTACGATCAACCCAACGGGAAAAAGTTCTTAGTAATCTATCCCAGTTGTGTCAATCAGAAGGCTGCAAACATCTGGCCACTTCGAGGCCATTGGTTTCGTTTTTGCCACATCCCACCTCATCACTTGTTGCAAAATGGCCACAACAGCATCAATTGCCCATTCTGAACGCAGTTACACAAAGTGTTAATTACTATAGAGTTACGAATCACCGGCTATGATAATTGGTGCATTGGCACATCAAGTGCAATTGTATCTTTCATCGCTTTATTGCGATTCACTCGGTTTTCAGTGGCCTGCGAGACTCTCACTGAAATCACATGGTGTTCTTTATTATTAGAAATACAATGTGATACCAATTCGTTGACAGAGAGTGTTGGCTCTGACTAGAATCGAGTGATGGACAGTTGGGGATTGCGTCATCCTCTATAACTGCCCACGACCTATTAACTTATCGAATGACCGCTGGGGCGGTCAAATTCAATTTGAGAGTGGCTTTTTCTTAGCCTGATTCAACCTCTTGAATGAATTATTCCTGATCCTGACGCTCATTATGTTCAGCGGTTGGCTCGACCGCGATACAAGGAGAACTGTACATGGCATCCAAAGATAGCCAAGGTCTTCACGTTGCTGTAATTTTGTTAGTGCTTCTAGTCGTTGGACTAGGTGTGACAACTTACGTCTTTAAATCGTCTGCAGACAAAGCATACACTGCTGAAGCAACAGCAATACAGAATTTAGCTGCTGAAAAAGTGAAAGTAGATAAATTTTTGACCGAACGAAATTATCTCAAAGAGATTCTCGGACACGGTCCAGAAACAACCATTGAAGAAATTCAAGTTGCGTTCAAAGCAGATATCAATAAATGGATTGGTGCAGATGCCCCTGCTGAGAGCAGTGATGATCCAAACTATAATTACCCCGCTTTAGCAAGTAATCACTTCCAAGCGATGGTCAAAAGTGATGCGGAAGAAGCGAAAACCTCAGAGCTTCTCACAGCCAAGTCAGCCGAGTTAATCGCTGCAACAGAGCAAGCGAAGAAAGATAAAATTCAATTCGCCACTCAATTGGCCGCTGAAACTAAGAAATCAACCGATCTTGCTGCCGCAGCCAGTGCTGAGCGAGCCGGGTTGCAAAAAACTCAGCAAGATTTAAATACGAGACTTGCTCAGTCTCTAGCTGGTGTTCAGCAGAAAGTTGACGCCGCAAATGCAAAGGCTGCTGATGCTGCGAAAAAACTAACGAATGCTGAAAGACTTATCATTGTCAAAAATGATCAATTGAAAGAGAACGAACCAAAATTGGGTGACTTGCCTGATGGAAGTGTTGTTTGGGTCAACCAGAAAGATCGTAAGCTTTGGATTAACTTAGGAACTTCCGACTACCTACGACCTCAAATGTCGTTCAGCGTGTATGAAAAAGGGGAAGCCAATATCGCCCGAGCTGAGAAAAAGGGAAGCATCGAAATCACAAGAGTGTTTGACTCGCACCAAGCTGAAGCTACCATCATGGATGCCGATGTGGCAAACCCAGTCATGCCTGGCGATGTCATCTTCACTCCGATCTGGGCACCTGGCCGCAAGATGGAATTCGCCTTGGTAGGATTCATGGACCTCAACAACGATGGCAAAGATGACACCGCTCAAATCCGCCAAGCGATTGAAGTCACCGGCGGTAAAATTGCAGCTTGGGTAGAGGCAGATGGAACCCAAAAAGGAGCGATTACCCCAGATACTCGCTACTTAATCCTGGGTGCTCAACCAACTGAAAAATCATCGTCAGCCCAATTGGCCGCCTACACTGCCTTCAAAGAAAAGGCCCGAGACGCCGGTGTCGATTCACTGAAACTAGACCGCTTCCTTGATCGCACCGGACTAAAATCGGTCGACAAACTAATATCACTCGGTAAGACTTCTCGACTCGAAGAACTTGAAAATTCCGCACAAAAGATTCGCGACGACAACGAGTTCAAAAAACGTCGCCCCGGTGGCAGTGCTTACTAAGCAAAGACGCCTGCTAAGATAAACAACGAACAGCCATTGGACTTTAAATCCAATGGCTGTTTTTGTTTTCTTAAAGCGAATTAATACTGCTCAACTTCAGCGAGAAATATCGAGCGGCCAAAGAGTTGTTTTCCTAGGGATTCTAAGGCCGTTTTTGAGCTTTCAAACTGAGAGTTTTGTGTGGCTTGTACGATAAAACTGGGATCAACGAACACCAGAGCCGGGTGTTCCATTTTTAGTTTTCGGGTAATTTTCTGTAGTAGTCGACAATTGTCTGTTTTAATTTCGTGTGCCTGGCACAAATTCGAGAACAGTTTTTTTGAATCGTTACATGCCACATCTTCATCGTCTACGATAAACCGCTGATAAAATAACAGCCCGATGACCACGATCACAGCAATCGCGGAAACGATGATCAGTGCTGTGTAATCAACGGTCGCAGTCTCTTCTCGAAACTGATCGCCTAGATGCCGGAAGTCGGCCTGTTGAGAGAGAAGGAAAATTGAATCGAAACGCAACAACATGATCAGGCTCCCTGTTCGGCTGAGTGAGTGGCGGAGTCTGTTTCAATTTGACCTTTTGAATCTGACGATTCGGTTTGTTTCTGATGTTTTGTTTGAGCAATTTTTTGCAAGCTCGCTTCGGCCGCTTCCTGAACGCGAACATGTCGATCCAGCATGGCCCTACGCAAACTGTCAATGCTTTCTTGGGTATCGCAGTCACCTAACAATTCGGCAGCCAAGGCACGCACGACAAAATCTTCGTGCCCTATTAAGTTAATAAGTGGCGTCTCAAACTCTTGCTGCATGTCGATCGTTTGAATGATACAACAAGCTCGCATCAGACGAGAGTGTGCGCCGGAATCTAGTTCTTCAAGCAACAATTGCTTCGTTTCAAGATCAATCTTCTTTACAATTAATCCACTGCTCTGACGCACTTCGTCAGACATGGCGTCGAACGAACTCAGGTATTTTGGGAAATTGAATTCTGACAGGGCCCTGCGTGCAGTATCCATGACAATCAGATAAGGGCTATCGAGATAGTGCAATAAGATTTTGACACCTCCTGCAACTCCTCGTTCGCGAAGCTGACTCAACGCTTCAGCACAGACACTCTGCTCCTCATCCCTGACCGCAGCAGCAACTAATTGATTGGCTTCAGCAGATTTAAAATCTCTCATCGCTTCGACTGCTGCCAGGCGTCCACTTGCTTTTCCTTTGATCAGCAAATGTCTTACCACGTTATATTTTTGTTCTTGATCAATCCGGCATTCCATCACAAATTGGACCGCACCAGCTTGCTGTAAATCGGATAATTCATCCACCACTTTCAGATGGTCATCGGTCCAGACTACTTTCTGAATGCGCTGCAAGTTTTTCTGTACGATAGAGCTGCGACTTCCCTGTAAATAGTCCATTAACTGACCCAGGAAATGTACATCTCGACGCGATGCGATAATCCCTAATGCGGCCCCTGCTGCACGTGGGTCGTCTAGCGAACTCAGCAGCAAATCGATCACCGAATTGCGGCGTGTTTTTTTCAGTAGATTGCTGACTTTGACAAAGATTGGCTGCAAAGGGTCTTTGAGCATGGATCGGTAGAGAGAATGCTCTCGGCTGGTTAAGATCAGATACGCATCGAGAATTTCCAGCACGCCATGATCATCCATTCGGCGAACTGATTCTTCCAACGTGGTCAAAATCTTGGAACGAACAATCTCAAGATTTTGCCTCTTGTGGTCCCTTTTCTTCGCGTCGGCATCTTCTCGAAGACTTTCAGCCAATTTAACCAAAGTTCTGGCGACAAGTTTTTGATTTGGATTATTCTTTTCGGTGGCTGCTACCACCATGGTCGGTAGCAAGTCGTATTCGCGAAGATGCAAAATCGCATCGCAAGCGATTGTCGACTCGGCCCCTTGGGCGTCGACCGTGGCATTACGTAAGGCGCCCAAGATGGCACCAGGAAACTTGGCCAAGTCTTGCTTCCAGTCCTCTGGCATCTTTTTCCAGCGTGACAATAAAACTTGCTGCCCTGACAGACAACGGCGTTTTAATAACGCATGAAACGCTTGCTCACGGATCTCAGGGTACTTCGAATCAATCGCAGCAATCAACACAGGCACAGCGGCCGTATTATTGACCTTACCTAGAAGGTTGAACGTAATGCTTGTTTCTCGATTCACAATCAGTGTTACCTAAAACGAAATACTCGATGCAGCTTGGTCGCCTGTGCGAACCTAACATCAATAGAACTTTAGGTTTTGACTTAGTGATTGTGAGCTTGGCAACAAGAAGTTGAAACGATCTTCAGCGAAAGATACCGACGTAATATTGATAATCGGCGTAATTCATATAACCGGATGTGTTTTCGAACTACGCCCATTGCAATCACAAGCGCGAAGCGTAAGCGAGGAGGAAGCTCAAACGGTAGCGGCTCCTCGCTTACGCTTCGCGCTTGTGATTGAGAAAACATCAAAATATCAACTCTAGCTAAACCCCAAATTGTTTGAGTACCAAATCACACACATCGGTATCTGCCAGCGGAGTTTCCAGAAACGCGCCTCTTTCCGAACCGAGCAGAATGCCGCGTTGAAATGGCTCAAGTGCCGGGGCACCATGCGAGCCGCCGATCAGCGTGGCATCGAGTGGGATACATTTATTCTGCATGTCAAAATGCAATTCGACCGGGTCATAGCCAGGCTTTTGATGAATGTCGACCGTGCGAGCATAGCCAGGGGCGTTTGCATCATCAAGCCACCAGTAATAGGCTTGCCAGCTATTGGCGGTCGAAATCAAAATCACTTCTCCGCTACGCTCGTGATCCATTTGGTACTTCTTGCGTTCATCGAGTGCCAGCACTTCGGCAATGCCTTCGACCCCGGTGAAAAGTTGCTTCACCTTTTGAATCACATCAGGGTTCGCATCTTTGATATAGACGTGCGAAAACTGGTGATCGGCCAAGGCCCAAGCTTGACTATTTTGATAATCGAGATGTTCGCCATCATCGCGGGTATCAATGGCCAGCAAGCCTGCCTCACGCAACACACGATTCGGGTAGACGACATGATCAACCGGCACAATCGTATATTCACTAGCGGCCAAATAAAGCACGTTTTTGTCTTGATACGCTTCTTTCATTCCAGTAAAGAAACGACCTAGCAGTTCATCCAATTCTTTAACCGCGACCAATGCCGCTTCACTATCTGGCCCTGATTTTTGTGCGGCGTAGTCTAGATGCGTGATGTAGATGTAGAAGAAATTGGGTTGATGTTTTTTGGCCGCCATCACTGCCGAATCAGCAATCCAAGCCGATGATTTGATATTAGCCAAAGGCCCCCAGAAATGTTTCAACGGGAAGTGATCTAACTCATCACGTAGTTCGCCGTAATATTCAATCGGGTGCGTGTAACACCACAACGATTCCGAACCATCCGGGTTGTGAACGGGTTTCGGCATGCAAACATAGTCGGCGTTGCACTCTTTACTGAGCATCGGAAACCAGGCGGCAGAGGTTAGGCTCGGGTTATGCTTTTTCAGAATGTCCCAAATCTGCGGTTGCTCGATGACTTTGTTGCCAGCGGTCCACATTTCCACTTCGTTGCGATCACGCCAATAGAACCCATTGGCGACCACTCCATGATCAACTGGCAATTGACCTGTCAGCAAATTGGTTTGCACCGGCCAAGTGACTGCCGGAAAACTGGGCACCAACGGCGCACAATCTCCGCCTTGCATGACCGCAGACAGATTGGGCATATGCTCTAAATCTTGCTCACGTAAACCAGGAATCGAAAGCAATACAACGTGATCAGCCATGGGAAGTTAGCTCTTTAGAAGTTCAATGTTAGCATGGAAGTGGAAGCCACCATTTTCGTCATGATTGCCAGATCATGCAATGACAGGTGCGGGAGAATAAATAATCAGGAACGAATCAATCAACAAGCGGCTTCAAAAAATCCATCGCTTCTTGGGCGGCGGTGGGGCCTTCGTGGCTGTGGCGGCTGAGTTCTACGTGGAGGCCGCCTTGGTAGTTGGCTTTTCGGAGGGCTTCGAGGATTGGTGGGAAGTTCATTTCACCTTCGCCGAATTTTAGATGTTCGTGTACGCCAGATTTCATGTCTTCAATATGAATGTTCACGATGTGATCGGCCCACTTGGCGATTTGATCGGCAATCGGCGTTTCTTGTTGGCAGTGCAAATGGCCCAGATCGAGCGTCAACTTAAAGTTCGGCGAATCAATTTGCGCGTGCAACTGTTGGTACTTGTCCATGGTGTCGATGAACATGCCTGGCTCTGGTTCGAACCCGAGGATCACGTTTTGATCGACTGCATACTGGATCACTAATTTTAGCGATTCAACCAAACGCTCCATCGCCTGTTCATCGGAAATATCTTCTAGCAAGCGACCTGACCAGAGCGAGACGCAGTCGCTGCCTAAGTTGGCGGCGGTATCAATGCAGTGGCGTAAAAATTCAAACCGCAGATCACGGCCTTTTTGTTTCGCGCTAACCAGCGTCGGCTCGTGTTTGTCGCGGGGTTCTAATAAGAACCGGGCGCCGGTTTCAATCACGCTGCGCATGCCGGTTTCACTTAAGCGTTTTTTGATTTGCTCAGCCTGGGCATCGGCCAGATAGGTATTACCAAACGGAGTTAAGGTTCCATGGTCAATGGTTAGCGCTACACTTTGGTAGCCGAGATCGGCCAAGAGGTCGATTGCATCGAGCGGATCATGGTGTGCAAGGCCGTTTGTGTTGTACCCGATCAGCATTCGTTATCCGTTACATATCAATTGATTTTATATTCAGTTTTTGAATCTAAGCTTAAGCAAGGGATTTCAGCATAGGAAACCGGCCCAAGAAAGAGGGGGGTGTGTAGTATAACACTTTCCCCAAAGTTTGGCGCCCTCAGTTCGGCCCCTATTAATTAGGTCGAATAAACCCAACGTCCCAGCCATAACATGGGAATTATTAAAGCGACGACAACAACCGACCACCCGGGCCCACAAACGGCCAAAACGATCGCGGCATCAAAGATAATGAGCGACAAAATCGCTTGCTTGACTGCCGCTTGTATCTTTTTGGGCTGAGGATCATTGATGGCGACCACACAACGCCTGATGATGACCAGCGACAACAAGAGCAATAAACCCCACCAGCCATATTGATCCATCTTCAGACTGACAACTATCGAATCAGTATACGGAATCGCGGCCAACAGACCAATGCCGAGCAGCATAACGATAGTTCCACAAATCAGCGAAGTACGATGGCCTGCTTCGGCTTCTTTTCTGGCAAACCATGTGACGCCGACGATGAACAATCCAATGGCACAAGCCACGGTAAGTTGACCAAGATCATAGCCGAGGAAAATTTGATCCGACTCAGGTGCCAGTTGCTTAGCCAGGCTCATGCCTAATAAGATGTTCAGAACCCGACAGCTTCCCATGACCAGCGGGGCCAGCACGGTTTTTTTCAAAACGCCGTCATACAAAAGCACGGCTGTGGCCAACATGGCGGCAATGGCTCCGCCTCGCCAGGCGATCTCTGCATGATCGGGAAACAAATATCCGGCCAAGCCAGCTAACAGAACACCGACGATTAAAAATTCAAACCCAAGCCACGCCGCTAATCGGGTTGAGACTTTGCCACTAGGCAAAGGGCGGTCTGGTCGTTGCTGCCGGTCGACTTCTACATCAAAGTAATCGTTGAGGATCATGCCTGCGATATAGATCAGACTGGATGAAACCAGCAAGCAGATAAATAACGCGATAGGATTTAAACTGGCTTTTCCGTCGATGTCTGCAAATTGCGAAACAACCAAGTAGCCCATGAAAATATCGGCCCATGCAGTGAACACATTTGGCAAGCGAAACAGCTTGGCATAGGTCAATAACGTGGAATCAGGCGAACTCGGTTCGGGCGAATCGGCGAGCGTGGGTGTCTCTTCAGACAAGGTTCAATCTTTCAAATGACAGCAATGGGGAAGAATCGTTCATCTTATTATAGCCTGTCAAAGCATTCGTCCCAATTGGGCAATGAACTTGAATTACCCTAATTTACACAGAAGCGGCTTTGTCTGTTAAACTTATAGACTAGAATTTTTCATTATCTGAAGCAATTACCCGGAGCTTTGCAGTTGAGTTCATCGTTTGAATCAAAAGAATCCTTACTGGCAGAATTCCAAATACTTTGGGACGATGCTGAAGCTATATGGAACGCCAACCTGATGGAATCTGATTTCCAGGGCTATGTGAGCTCAGATTTCCCAGGCGTGTTTGAAGAACTGTACAAGCTGCGCGGTCGCGTTCACACCGTACTGGAATGGGGGTCAGGGCTCGGGGTGATTGCCATGATGGCGGCCCGCATGGGATTTTCTGCTTATGGCATTGAATCAGAAGCCAGGATCGTTCAGTTAGCAGAGGAACTGGCTGAAAAACATGACTCAACCGCAACCTTCATGCACGGTACCTTTATCCCAGAAGAATTTGAGTGGGAGCCAGAAATCGGCGACGAATTTCAAGGAACCGAAATGGAAGGGGAATCGGCCTACGACAAACTGGATATGGAACTGCGAGACTTTGACCTAGTGTTCGCCTACCCTTGGCCAGACGAACACTCGTTGTTCCATACCATCATGCGCGAACATGGTGCCAGAAATGCTCTGCTGTTGACCTATGATGGCCGAGAAGGCATTTCGCTGACACGCATGGACTAGAGGGAGAGATAGGTGAACAGGCTTAGATACAACAAGCTTACTGGAATCATTGTTGTTTTGATTCTTGTATCGCTTTATTTCGGTCAATCGATACTTCCAGAAATCGATCCAAACAGAAGTCCTAGAGCGGCAGGTGTTCCATTATCCTCTCAAGTCTTTATCGATCCGTATGATTCTTTCCATCACACGGTTGTAATCGATGGCAATAAGATTGAATTGACATTATTTGAAGCGTCGTATAATTATGATCTAGAATTGTTACTGATCATAATCCAGACCGAAAAACCTTTCGGAGTATTGCTTGAGGTGGATAACCCAAAGTCAATGCTTCTGCTCAATACCGGCTCAGAGATCGTTTTACCTGATAATTGGAAAAATGAACCTGAAAAAATGATCATGTCTGAGAAGACGTATTCCAAAGCCCAAGCGATTCGATTCAAAGTAAAGGCTTCTCAACTTCAAGGCAACGACTTTCGATTGGAGTGGCAAAATCCCGATGGCACTCCAGCCGAATATCCCCCTATTCCCTTTCAAGGGATAGGACAAATGCGGGACTCTCTTCGTTACGATTCAACCTACATCGAGTTCCCTGAGTAAAAAATGATCTTCAACTGAATCTTACTGATCAAGTTGGCACACTGCATCAAGAAGATCGAAAAGGAACGATGGTCTTGGAGTTCTTCGTGGGAGAGTTCGTCGAGGGCTCGTAGTTTAATCTCGGTGACATCGTCTAAATAACCTTCGAGTTTTTCGTGACAGGTCTCGTTCATTTGCATACGCTCGACACGTAAGGTACGCTCCAGAAATTCGTTCAGACGAACTTTCTGCACGTCCAATACCTGCTGTCGTTTTGCTTCTTTATGCCGCCGCCAATAATCCCACGACAAAAACACCCCGGCCCCAATTGCTACAATCAATTCTCGACCAGCAGCAATGGTTTCGAGCCAACCGGCCAACCAGCCAAAGCCATACAGAGGATCTTGATAGCTGTTGACCGCAGGGTGTGTGCGAACAAAAGAAAATTCGGCATCGTCAGGATGAAGCGATTTAGCCGGAAATCGATGACGAAATTTATGTTCGTGCAGACAATCTAATATGCTAGAAACCAACATATCGGAAGCGTCATCTCGAACAACTATTAACGAGAGTGTACTGACAGTTGGGATTGTTTCACGGGGAAACGGAGGCCAGAGTTCGGCTGGAATCGTGGTTGCTTGAAAATGCCCATATTTTTGCTCCAAAGCTTTTGACGAAATCGGTAACAACTCGAACTCTCCCCTAGAGATTACTTGCTTTATATTCGGGGCATTCAGGCCGATGGTCACAATGGCTGCATCATATTTCTTTTCGGGGTCATCTAGCAGTTCAGTAAAATGAACTTCCTCGGCGATAATTGATCCTTCTACACCATAATGCTGCAATAGATCTTTGGCACTTTGGCGCATACCAGACTCTGGCAAGCCAACAATGACCTTTTTGCCAGCCAAATCGGCGACGGAGTTGACTTGATCTGGATCAGGCCCTATTAACTCCTTACGAACAATCACCATCATCAAATCATGATGCAGAGGAGCCACGACCGAAATTCCTTCCATCGAACCCGCCCCGGCTTGGACAATGGCAATATCAATTTTACCTTGCCTAAGTAAATTGCAGTTGTCATTGCTGCCATCGGTTGAAATCAGTTCCACCTGATGCCCAGTCCGTTTGATTAGCAGTTCATGAAGCGTATTACCCAATTCATGATACAACCCTCCCTGTTGTGCGGTGCCAATTTTGATTGGCTCAGGCAGTCTGTCTCTGGTATAGACCCAAGAAATCAAGGAAACGAGTATTAACGCAACCATTCCCCCGGTAAGCCACTTATGCCAACGCGGATTTGTAGTACTTGCCAAAGAATTGACCTCCTAGAATTGCACATTGAAGGGATGCTTCCAATAAACTTCATTGGAATCACTCAATAGTACCAAACATTGTAACGATATTCTTACCCTTAAAGAATTAGGCATGAATAAAAGATAAGGCATCTGGAAAACTAGCATGTTGGCCCTGCACATGGTACGATGGTCGCTTGATTATCGTTTTCCGTATAACCAATCAAGAAATCCCACCTTCAGACATCATTCGTTGGAACAACTATTCTCTAGAGAATGACGTCTATCCTGTTATATAGACAAATTACGCTGGCACGTTTTCTCAAACATTGCTTCCCCTTTGAATTTAAAGAAACATGATGAAACGACACTTTCAGACTGGCATCGCCCTGACGCTCTTACTAACACTCATAGGACTGACTTCATCGTCGAGTCAGGCCGCCGATGGCATTGAGCTAAAACCGGGTGACAACATCAGCTACATCGGCAACACCCTGGGTGATCGTATGCAGCATCACGCTTGGCTAGAAACCTATCTGCACGCCGCACACCCCAAACACAATCTAACTTTCCGAAATCTTAGCTTCCCCGGAGACGAACTGGTCAAACGACCTCGCTCTGCTAACTTTGGTAGCACTGACCAGTGGCTGACCAAAAATGAAACCGATGTCATCTTTGGTTTCTTTGGCTACAACGAAGCATTGCGGGGTGAAGCCGGATTGGAGCAGTTCAAAAAAGAACTAGCCACCACCATCGACGAGATGAAGGCTCAAAAATACAACGGCAAGTCGGCTCCGCGAATTGTCATGTTCTCGCCAATTGCTCATGAGAACTTAAACAGCCATAATCTGCCCGATGGAACCGAGAACAACAAAAACCTCAAACTTTACACCGATATGATGTATGAAGTTTGCAAAGAAAAAGAAGTCACGTTTGTCGACCTTTTCTCTGCTTCGCGAGCATTGTATGCCAAAGCCGACAAGCCGCTTACTCTAAACGGAATCCATCTACTTGATCACGGCAACCAAGCCGTGGCTCAAGTGGTCATGCAGGAAGTATTCGGCAAGCAAGCAGCCGACAATCCGAAACTACACGAGGCAGTTCTCGACAAAAACTATCACTGGTTTAGTCGATACCGTGTGGTCGATGGGTACAACGTCTATGGGGGTCGATCCAAACTCAACTGGTTCGGTCAATCCAACGCCGATGTCCTGATGCGTGAGATGGAAATCTTTGATGTGATGACGGCCAACCGTGACGAAAAAATCTGGGCCATTGCTCAAGGCAAAGACTTCAAGGTTAAAGATGATAATCTACCCGAAGAAATTGCAGTCAAAACCAACAAGCCAGGCAAACTAGAAGGCGGCAAACATCCGTACTTTAGCGGCCTTGAGGGTATCAGCAAAATGAAAATCGCCGAAGGGATGCAAGTCAATCTTTTCGCATCAGAAGAAATGTTCCCCGAGTTGATCAACCCGGTTCAAATGGCGGTCGATACCGATGGCCGGTTGTTCGCTTCGGTTTGGCCTTCGTATCCTCACTGGAACCCTACCAAGCCACGTACCGACCGCATTGTTTGCCTGCCTGATGAAGATGGCGATGGCGTGGCCGATAAATGTATCATCTTTGCTGACAAATTAAACAGTATCACCGGATTTGAATTTTGGGGTGGCGGCATGCTCGTTTCTTCCCCGCCAGAAATCTGGTTCTTAAAAGATACCGATGGAGACGACAAAGCCGACGTTAAAATTCGTATGCTTCAAGGCGTCTCAAGTGCCGACTCGCATCACACGGCCAATGCCATTGTGATGGGCCCTGATGGTTGGCTCTACTGGTCACGCGGTGTGTTTCATGTGACGAATATGGAAACCCCGACCAAAACCTATCGCTCCACCAGTTCTGGCGTGCATCGTTTCAATCCTCGCACGTTTGAAATGGAATTCCATTTCCCGATCGGCCCTAATCCACATGGCGATGTCTTTGACCAATGGGGATACCATTTCGTCAACGATGGAACCGGCGGCACAGGAAGCTATGCCAATATCGGCAAAGGTATTGGCAACAAGAAATGGTTTGAAAAACGAGTACGTCCGGTTGCTGCAACCGGGATACTTTCGAGCCCTAACTTCCCAGATGCCAACCAAGGCAACTTCCTGATCTGTAACACGATTGGTTTTCTCGGTGTGCTTCAACACGAAGTGAAATACAACGGAGCCGATATTACGGCGGAAGAAGTTGAACCGATTTTGGTTTCGACCGATCCAAACTTCCGACCAACCGATGTTGAAATCGGCGGCGATGGTGCCTTGTATGTATCGGACTGGTGCAACGTATTAGTCGGTCACATGCAGCACAATATCCGTGACCCTAGCCGGGATGCTGCTCATGGGCGTATTTACCGTGTAACCGCAAAGGGTGGCAAGGTAATGAAACCTGCCAAGATGAAAGGCAAACCAGTCGCGGAAGCTTGTGAAAACTTCTTCACGCCTGCCAATGCCGTTCGATACCGGGCCCGCTTGGAACTAAGTGGCCGTGACACTGAAAGTGTGACTCAAGAAGTCGCACAATGGGCCGCGAAATTGAATCCAGCCAATGATTCGGCTGATCGTAACGAAGCCCAAGCATTACTCGAATGCCTCTGGGTATTCGAAGAGCATCGCATCGTCAACATGGAACTCTTGAATAAAGTTTTCCAAGCCAATGACCCTCGTATTCGATCCGCCGCGATTCGTACGTTAGGGCACTGGGGCAATCGAGCCAGTAACTGGGAAGCACCGCTGTTGGCGGCTGCCCGAGATCCCGCAGGTTTGGTTCGTGCAGAAGCAGTCAAAGCGGCCGTTTCGTTTGACGGCCTAGTAGCGGCTGAAGCCGTGTTTGAAGTGGCCAACCAGCCGACCGACCCTGAACTTGATTTCGTACTAAGATACGCAACCGGTCAATTGAAAGTTGACAGCATTGTCAAAGAAGCCATCGCGTCTGGCAAAAAACTATCCAGCGCTGCACAGCTTTATGTGCTGCGAAATGCCAGTGTTAATGATCTACTTAAACTAGAACGAACGGCTGCCGTTTATCAAGCCATTTTATCTCGCAAAGGGGTTTCACTAAATCACTTACGTGACTCCCTCACTGGCTTGGCTGAAATGCAAAAGACCAACAAGCTGAACCTGCTACTTGACCTGTTTGAAGGTGGAGACGCTCGAGGTGAAACCGACAACTTGAGCAGCTTCGGACAACTGCTCACAGAGTTCTCGGCTGATCAATTAGGTGCAGTCAGCAACCGCATTGAGAACTTGGCACTGAGTGGTAAAAATGATACTACCCGGCGTGTTGCTTACGTTGCCTGGATTGTGGCTCTTGGCTCGCCAGACGATGCCTATCTAGCAGCCGTACAAAGCAAAGACCGGTTGCGAGAGTTTTTAAGTGCCGTGCCTGAAATCACGGATGCTAAACTAAGAGCTCAGTTATATTCCAAAGTTCAACCCTTGATCTTTGAAATGCCTTCAGGATTAGAAGCAGAAACTGGCGGCTCTGGATCGCACAACCCTGGAATCAAAGTTGAATACTATTACCCGAGTGGGTCCAATGTTGCAATCGAAACATTAGACAAAATGACACCCAAGGCAACTGGTATTGTGCCTGAGATTGTGATGAATGTTCCGCAAAGAAAGCAAGCCGATAAATTTGCCTTACGATTTACTGGAAATATTATCGTTCCTAAAGCAGGCAAGTACACGTTATTCATCAGTTCCGATGACGGGTCTCGCATCTATCTCGATAAAAAGCTATTCGTCAACAACGATGGCCTGCACGGCATGGTCGAGAAAAGTGCCTCGGCCAACTTGACCGCTGGTGCCCATCAATTAGTGGTCACCTACTTCGATAACGGTGGCGGCGATGGACTGAAAGTCTCATGGCAAGGCCCTGGCTTCAAGAAGCAAAGTATTGCCGCTGATCGGCTAACCATCAGCGGAGGCGAAACCTTACACGATACGGCCATTCGCTCGCTGGCCTCGATCCCAGGTCATGAAGAAGAGAAGTTCCTTGACCTGGCTTCGCTAGTCAAAGCGGGTAAAAATCGCACGTCAGCAATTGCTACCATGCGATCCATTCCAGACAACGCCTGGGCTCAAAAGGAGATCCAACCGTTGATCGATAATCTAATTGGCTATCTGAGTCAAACTCCGGCACAGTTCCGCACCGGCGGGCCTGCGTTAGATGCAGTTGCCTTTACCGAAGCACTTGCAAGCAAATTACCGAAAGCCAAACAGGCCGCAGTGCTTGAACGCTTAAAAAATCTTGATGTTCCCGTAATCGCCATCGGCACCGTGCCTCATCGGATGATTTTCGACAAGGAATTGATCGCAATTCAAGCCGGAAAATCTGTAGAGTTCCGGTTCTCAAACACCGACAACATGCCGCATAACTTTGCAGTGATCACCCCAGGTTCACTTGAAGAAATTGGCATGCTGGCCGAAGCCACGGCACGTGACGCCGATGCAATGGCCAGAGAGTACATTCCAAAATCACCCAAAATTTTGGTGGGCAGTAAACTGATTCAACCAGGTGAATCACAAGCCATCACGTTTGAAGCACCCACCGCTCCAGGCGTCTACCCTTATGTTTGTACTTACCCTGGTCACTGGAGACGCATGTATGGTGCGTTGTACGTGGTCGAGGACATTGATGAATACAATGCGAACCCTGAAGCCTATTTGGCCGCCAATCCATTGGAAATCAAAGACGAACTGCTCAAAAACAGCACTCGTGGGCGCAAGTGGACCTTCAACGATTTAATCGCCGAAGTCAAACCGCTGCCGATGGGTCGTGCTTTTGAAGTGGGCAAGCAGTTGTTCAAAATTTCGAGCTGTATTGCTTGTCATAAGCTAGACAACGAAGGCCAAGTGTTTGGGCCAGATTTGGCAAAGCTTGACGTGAAGAAAAGCGATACCGAACACATCTTGCGTTCGCTGCTTGAACCATCGAAAGAAATCGACGAGAAGTTTCAATCGTATTCTTTCCAACTAGATTCTGGCAAAGTGATTACCGGAATGATCATGAAAGAAACGCCTGACACTTACGAAATAGTCATCAACCCGCTCGCCAAAGGCAAGCCCACGGTGATTAACAAAGATGAGATTGAACAGCAAGTAAAATCGAAAGTTTCGATCATGCCAGCAGGTTTGCTCGACAAACTATCGCGTGAAGAGATCCTCGACCTCATCGCGTTTGTCTTCGCCAAAGGAGACAAAAAGCACATGCTGTTTATGGAGCACGATCACAAACACTAAAGTTTGATCATGCCAACAGTTGAACCCTTCAACAATAGAAGCCCGGCTCTGAATTGAGTCGGGCTTCTTGCGTTCAGCAATGTCTAGAGCATTTTCAATTGTACTATACCGAACACATTAATATCGGTGTGGCCGCAGGAGTCAAGAATCTAAGAAATGGAATTAGCCACGAAAAACACAAAAACCACGAACGATTTACCATCCGCCTTTTCGTGGGTTGGGTGTTTTTCGTGGTGAAAAAAAGAAAGAAAATAGTTGCTTGATTCAGAATCCTCTAGTCTAATATCTGTTTCGCCATTCAGTCCCTTAAGCTTTTACCACTCTTGCTATGACCAAAACAGTTCCACGCCGCCGCTGGTATCAATTCACACTGCGTCAAATGTGTGTGATAATCACGGTTGGCTCTGTGGTTCTCGGCCTGGCACCGGTTGCCTGGGAAACGCGATTCACGGCCCCAAGACGCCTGCCGATTCTAGAACCAGGAACGATCCAACTGGGCGATACCACTGTTTATCTTCCCATTCAAAAGGAAACAGCAGAAGCTTATTACTTGTGGGATGGAGGCACTTTTGGCGTGATATTCTTTGACGCAAGAGGAAATCAACATAAGGTTTATTCTTGGCAATCAATGAACCTTCCCGATGAACGACTTGGCGAGATCTTGCTCGGTGGATGGTCCCCAGAAGATGGCGGAATAAACATCGGCAAAGATCCGAATGGAGAACGCTTGATATTTTCGGTCATGGAACTAATTGATTGGAGTGAATATATAGAAGGGAGTATATTGAGCTGGGTCTATCCTAACCTTCGCGAAATTGCTACTGGTATCTACCATCGTTACAACTGACTATCAATCTTGGTCTCAGGTGAGTGAAGTCATGCTAATTAAACCCCGTTTATCACCTATTCTCTATTTTCTGACTTGAAATTCCATTAAGTCCTTGCAATAACATGTCAGGTTTGGCAAGTTTAAATTATTGCGATCTACCTTCCTCCTCATTCGCAGTCTTATCACATTTAAAATTGGATCAATATGGAACTCCAACTTATTTCACACCAAGATAAATTGGTGCGGGTTGCCGTCTCTGGCATTATCAATCAAGACACCACTTCGCGGGATAACGAACCGCTGGAAGCACTCATAGGGCTCGAAACCTACAATCATACCGTGATGCTCAACATGACTGATACCGATTTGATTGACTCTAGCGGTATCGGCTGGCTGTTGAATTGCCATAAACGTTTTGGCGACGGAGGAGGGCGGTTGATCATTCACAGCTTGCCGCCGATTGTGGCCAATGTGTTCAAACTAATGCGGCTAGAAACCGTGTTCAGCATGAGTGACAACGAAGAAACAGCCGAACGACTTGCACAGGAAAACTAACATGTCTGACACCGTAGTATCTCCCGATTTTGCCAAAATTGATATCGAAACCATCGACCCTGAACTGGCCATCAAACTGTTAGTCCATCACGCGGCAAGGATCAACGCCAGTGATATATTTCTGCTAACGTGCGATACCTATGTCGAAGTGACCTTGCGACACTGGGGCCGAATGGAGCATATTCGCAATATTCCGCTCGACCAAGGCAAGACATGGATCAGTTATCTGAAAGCGATGGCCGCGATGGACATTGCCGAACGACGTCGCCCACAAGATGGACGCTGGTTGTTCGACGATCAAGGCGTTTTGCTTGACCTGCGGCTCAACATTTTGCCGACACTGTATGGCGAAGACCTTACCATTCGCTTGCTTGATCGGAACTCTGGCCTGATGTCGGTCGATCAAATTGGGCTCAGCCGACACGACCGCCAAGAAATCATGGCCATGATTCAGGCCACATCCGGTTTAATTCTAGTCACCGGCCCAACAGGAACCGGCAAAACAACCACGCTATACGCTTGCCTGCAATATTTGAACGATGGCAAACGCAAGATCAATACGCTGGAAGACCCGATTGAATTTTCAATCAACGGGCTACGACAATCGCAAGTTCATACGAAGATCGGCATCGACTTCCCCGAACTGCTGCGCGGCGTGATGCGTCAGCAGCCCGATGTAATTATGGTCGGTGAAATTCGTGATCACGAAACCGCAACCACCGCCGTGCGGGCTGCCAACAGTGGGCACTTGGTGTTTGCCACGATGCACTCGCCCATCGCCGCTGGTGCAGTGCAAAGTATGTTATCGCTCGGCGTTTCGGCCCATTTTCTGGCCAGCAGTTTACGCGGCGTGATCTCGCAGCGGTTAGTGCGGCAACTTGATCCAGAAACCCGAGTCCGTTACGACTTGGGCGATGCAACCGACACCTTTGCCGACATTAAACATCTACTGAACGACGACCAAGGCGATCATTTCTTCGGCCCCGACTTAACCGCAGCCAACGACGGCTACATCGGCCGGGCCGCCATCTTTGAAATCATGACAGTCAACGGCGAACTCCGCCGCGCCATCACCGGCCGCAACACGGCCCACGATCTGGAAACCATCGCCAAAAAACACGGCATGCTCGACTTCCGCCAATCGGCCCTCCTAAAAGTAGCCCAAGGCACAACCAGCATGGAAGAAGTGTTTAAGAATGTACCGACAGAGTTCTTGGGTCTGGATGACGGGTAGGGGTTTGGGATTTGTGGACCGGTAATCTCAAAGAATCAAATGCATAGCAATCCCGGCGTACAAGCTGTTATAGATAAAATCATAAGGTCCGATTCGTGCGAAATTTGGTTATAATATTCTTCGTTCACCCATCACTTTTGGCAGCTTGTATTCTTTGCCTGTCACCAAGTGTCGGCTATGGTCAAGACCGTTTTTTAGCTAACGCGGCTGAGTTGACAAACTATCAATTGAGTAATATTCGATATGTTGAAAAAAAGCTGGGTATCGGAAAGGTCTTGGTATTTGATTTCAAAAGAACTAGAAGCGGTTTGGGGGAAGAACCGATAGTTTTTGTTCAGACAAAAGACGAAATTCTGATGTTATCTGGAAATACAGGACAAGCTTTAACTACGAAGGAATCTGGCACCATTGCTGTCGAAACAGGGATCAATGTCACTCAGCGATTTAAAGGAGACTTTGCTGTTTGGGTGGCTGCCAAAGCAACCTGGATAGCTCCACACCTATACTGCAAAGTCTCGAATACCGTCTCGATGGGATCTGCGGGAAGTCCTTCTGGACGCGGATGGACGAACGCAGAAAGAGCCTTGTTTGAAAAACATATCATCAAGCATACACCTGCTAAATCGTTGCCACCGAACATGATTGGGTTCGACAGTTCTATTAAGGACATAGTGCTAGGCCTGCCAATTAAAGCCGCTTGGGGTGGCAATTGGGATGATGCAGAAATCGTAGGGCAAGATCGAAGGGGCTATATCTTGGTGAAATACAAAAACATGACAACGGAAATTATTGCCCGACCTCAAGAAGAAAAATGGCTGGCGGTTGATCCTGCCATATTAGCCAAATCAATTAGCAATCCAGAACTATTCAAGCCATCCATTCAACTGACCAGAAGAGGGACTTTCCCTATTCCGGTTGATACTCTGGTTGTACCTAAGGATATTACCCTCTATCGAGGAACTCCTGTTCTGGTACTACTTAACCAATCACGTTGGGCACAAGCTTTTGTTGATAGACAAATATCCCAAGACCGATACTCAATTAAATTCACTACCGGTAGGTCAAGTGGTGAGTATGACCGCACTGATCTCGTGATTACGAGTAAGACGCTCAATCGACTTAATACACTTGGAAGCTCATTAACTCTAGCCGCCGAATACGCGTTGTTTCGTAATATGATTCAGAAGCGTTTAAATCTCACCTCTTTCTGGTTTCATCCTAACGTTAGTTTACCTGAGAAATGTCAGCACGTGAGCGATTCAACGCCTTTAGTTCCAGGAGCACCACTGGGCGCTTACTACAAAGGAAAATGGGAAACTGTCTATGTCACCGAGATTGTTGTTGATCCCTATAACCTTGAACAGTTTGTAGGCGTCGAGAACAAAAATATTGACAAGCTTCCTGGCTATGTCTTACGCAGTGAATTGATCATTCAAGACATTACCTTGAGAAAACTAGATGAAAATCAAGTTGCCCTACAAAATCGTGGTATTCGTAAATGGGCTGACATCTCAGGTTCATTTCAAATCAATGCTACATTTGTCTCCAGAGATGGATCTCAGGTCACACTTAAGCGAGAAGATGGTAGCGAATTTACGCTCCTCTTTTCACAATTGAGCCTCGCAGATCGAAAAATAGCCCGGCTGCTAGACATTTATCTTCAATCGGAAAATTAATAGGCTACTTGAGAGATGGATGCCAACACTCCGACACAATTGCTCAGCTAAATCCGGCATAACCTACCGCAATTCATCGGCCTATTATTGCTCATCATCTGCGGCTGTGCTCAACAAGCAACATCACTACAACGCATACCTCAAATAACCCTCTCAATCACCAATCGTTAAATCCTCACCAAACTACCCCACATTCCGTGTTTCCTATTGTACCGATTTTGACGGATTTTCTTTCAATACTGCCTACCACTTCTGCCGATGAATGGTTTTGAGAGCCTCTTTTACCGGTAAAAGATTTCCTGGCATCAGGCTCAATGAATCAAAATCAATTTTGAGGGGAGTTTCGATGTTGAAACACATCGTGTTTGGCTTAGTCTGTGCCACAATTCTATTGACTGCTAGCGTAGACGCTCAAGCGGGCGAACGAGCTTATGGTCGTACTTGGGGCGGAACCTATGGTAACCATGACTGGGAGCGATTTTATCACTACCCTTATGTTTACTATCCACAAAACTTTCGCGGTGCCGAATACTATCGCAGCAGCGATAGCTTGTACCACCGGTACCCACAAGAAATGCGAATTCCGGTTTACAACAAGCAGTGGCAAAACTACTACCCGAACGGTCGCCTGTATCACTCAGGACATCACTTCATTCTTGACGTGTTTTAATCGACCCGAAAAAATAGGCTTCACTTGAAGCAACCCACATGTGTAAAAAAGAGAGACGTATTAACCACGTCTCTCTTTTTTTATTTCTTGGAGTTTAGAGGATAAGCAGACGTAGGGCTGACTATTAGCTGTTTCTAGAACTTGTTAAAATAATTGATATGAACGAAGAAAACCCTTTTCAGTCACCTGAAACATCTGACACTAGCCCACCTGATACTGGAACGAACCCATTGATCGTTCCAGCTATTATCTTGCTGGTGTTGTCGTCGATTTATCTCATCTTGCAGATATTCGCTCTGCCTGGACAGGTGATTCGAATCATGAATTTTGATTACGGGGCTCCTACTATTTTAACCGAGGTAACAACATCTATCGTTGCTCTTTTATTAATGTTCATTGCAGGTTTGATTACACTCAAAGGATCTTACGACATGCTCTATTTGAAAAATCACAAGAGCGCGATGAGTGGTTCAGTGATAGCGATGATCCCCTTTTGTTCCCCTTGCTTCTTGCTTGGTATTCCTTTCGGAATTTGGGCCGTTGTATTGCTAAAAAAACCGGAAGTAAAAGCATTGTTCGAGGAATCGTAGGCACTAAAATCGTATCCGCGAGCCCAAAAACGTTAAACACCTTATCTCAACTCTCCCGAGTTTTCTTCGGTCGCTCCGGCGTGTATACTAGAGTCCCTTGATCGTTGTACTTTTGTACTTGCCGAATTGATTCCTTCTGAAGTGACCCGCCATGAATTCCAAACTGCTTTCCGCTTGCCTCTTTTTCACTCTCTTGCTTTCAACTTCCGTTTTGGGAGAAGACTGGACCCAGTATCGTGGGATCAACGGGGATGGAAAATCGTCTGAAACCATTTCTAAGGTCAATTGGGCCGCCAAGCCTCCTAAAGTATTGTGGAAAAAGCCGACGCCGTTGGGATTCAGTTCGATGTCAATCGCCGCTGGTCGGGTCTTCACACTGACTGCCGAAGAAGATAAAGCGGGAACTTTGCTAGAAACTTGCGTTGCATTGGATGCAAACTCTGGCGAAAAGCTATGGAGCATTCCGCTGAAAGCAAGCGACTATGGCCATGATGGCGGCAACTCAGGTGCGCCAGGTAATCGCGGCGGCGATGGTCCGCGTTCGACCCCTACAACCGATGGCAAGTTGGTGTTTGTCTACGATAGCCACCAGGTGCTTCGTTGCTTGAAAGCCGAATCAGGCGAAGTCGTCTGGCAGCATGATGTAATCGAAGAATATGCGGGAACTGAAATCAAATGGCGGAATGCCACTTCGCCGCTGCTGATCGGCGACACCATTTACGTGGGTGGCGGTGGAGCAGACCACAGCTTCTTGGCGTTCAATAAAAATACCGGCAAGCTACTCTGGCATGCAGGCGATGAAACCATCACCCATGCAACGCCTACGTTCGCCGAAATCGATGGCAAAGATCAAGTTATTTTCTTTGTGCAATTCGGTCTGGTTTCAGTCAATGCCAACGACGGCAAAGAACTGTGGCGGACCAAATTTTCGTTTAGTGTATCGACTGCCGCTTCGCCAGTGGTTTCTGGCAAGCAGGTTTTTTGTTCGGCAGGCTACGGGGTAGGGTCTCTGTTGGTTGAGGTCAACAAAACGACCGAGCCAGATGAAAAATGGTTTGAAGCCGGTAAGTTAATGAATCACTGGAGCACGCCGATTGTCCACGATGGCATCTCTACGGAATTTTTGAATTCAAAAAATATGGCAAAGCCCCGCTACAATGTGTCGAACTTGCCACCGGCGAAATCAAATGGGCCGAACGCGGTTTTGGACCAGGCAATTGTATCTTGGTCGGCGACAAACTCGTAGTGCTTTCCGATACCGGCGAAGTGGTGATTGCAGCCGCCTCACCAGATGCATATGAAGAACTTGCCCGAACCCAAGCCGTTAGCGGCAAATGCTGGTCGACCCCGGCTTACAGCAACGGCCGAATCTATGTAAGAAGCACCGAAGAAGCAGCCTGCTTGGTGGTAGAGTAGCGGGTTGTTTTCGTCTGGATTAATTGCCTGTCGTAGGGTGGATGAAATCTTTATTTTCATCCACCTTCAATGCGTTTTTCATTGGAATAGATCACCATTTCACCGGCATGTTAAAAGAACAAATACATTAGGATCCAAACATAAATAACGCTTGACTTTAATCACAGTCGCTACGTGGCTTAATGAGTAGTTTTACAAAAAAACTTGAAGCATTTACTGAACAGCGAAACGCTATTGGGTGCTCCGTTGAAGAGATTGTATCGCTTGATAGTGAGGCTGTATTACCCGATTCATATAAACTATTTATGTTGGTTGCAGGAAAAGGTATCGACGATTTTTTATGTGGAAGTGACTTCCTGCTATACGACCTTAAGGATATTAGAGAAGCAGCAAACGACTTGCTAGATGATGCAAAATTGGAGCCTTTAACCTCTAATGCCTTTGTTTTGCAATGCACCAAGGATATCAATTCTTTTATTTTCAGAAGGACGGTGTTTACTTCTACACTGAAGGAGCAGAGCGTGTTGAAAAACTCTTTGAGACGTTTGAGCAGTTCTTTGATTCAATCATTAGAAGTATAGAGAAACGTAAGTCGACGGGTGACACTGATGAAAATTAACACAACCAATAGTTGTAGGGTGGATGAAATCTTTATTTTCATCCACCTTTACGGCTAAACTTTTAAACACAGAGGCACAGAGCAAACAGAGTTTTGCTTCAAGCTCTCTCCGTGTTCTCTGTGCCTCTGTGTTCAATTATTTTGTAACGCATCGTGATTCGTTAGTATTGCAGGGTGATTGAAACACAGTCAATCGACTCACTCCAATAAATCCTGAACATCCCTTTGTATTTCCGTTGAATCAGTTGCTCGTGAGTATTACAATCGACAGAAGAGTCTTTTGATTCAAACTCACTTGCGTTCAACACATTCATCGGAAAACAGGAGGCCAGCTTGCCATCATGATTTATCACCTAAGAAAGATTGCTGTTGGATTGGTGCTGTTGCTATTTGTCCCGCAGTTGGCCCATTCCCAAGACTCGGCTGTCAAACCGGCTAAACCGGCGGCTCCGTTGTCAATCAGTGATTACTTGCAGCAAATTGACAAGATGGCCGTTGCTGCTAATGACGCACGCCACGCTGCCGAGGCGATGGAACGATTTGGAAATGCGTTTGACGAAAATGTTGGATCTGTGGCAAAGTCATTAGCGATGATGAGTAGCGAATTTGATCCGTTTGGGTTCAAGACCGGCTTTCGCGTGATCGGCCAGCAAACCGAGATCATCCAACAGCAGAGCGAAACCATCCGAGAACTGCAACAACGAGAAATTGACCGACTGCGAAGTGAAAACAAAAAGCTGAAGAAACGACGAACAAAATCACAGCAATCCAAATCTCGCAATCGGAAAAGCAAACCATGATTGATTAAGATTGCAAGCAGTTTTGTAGGGTGGATGGAATCTTTATTTTCATCCACCCTTCACAACTACCGAACCAAAGACTCTTCACGCAACTCTTGCGAAGCCGAGACCATTACTTTCAAGGCGGCCAAGACTTCTTTCCAGCCGCGGGTTTTTAATCCACAGTCAGGGTTTACCCATAGACGCTCGATGGGCAATACTTGGATCGCCTGCTTCAACAGGTCGGTGACTTCCTGGTGAGTTGGCACTCTCGGAGAATGAATATCATACACTCCAGGGCCGATGGCATTGGGATAATTGAATTCTACAAACCCGGTCAATAGTTCCATTTGTGACCGGCTAGTTTCAATGGAAATTACATCGGCATCTAAGTCGGCGATTGCCTGGAAGATATCGTTGAACTCCGAATAACACATGTGCGTGTGAATTTGCGTTGTGTCTTTCACGCCGGATGACGACAAGCGAAAACAGTCGACTGCCCACTTTAGGTACGCATCCCAATCTGCTTGTTTCAGCGGCAAGCCTTCACGAATCGCAGGCTCATCGATCTGAATTAGTTGTATACCAGCGGCTTCCAAGTCTTGGACTTCATCACGAATAGCGAGTGCAATTTGCTTACAAGTTTCCGACCGAGGAATATCGTCTCGCACGAACGACCAACAGAGAATTGTCACCGGCCCGGTCAACATGCCTTTGACCGGTTTTTCGGTCTGATTTTGAGCGAACTCGGTCCACTGCACGGTCATCGGTTTAGGTCGATGCACGTCACCATAAATCACAGGCGGTTTGACGCAACGAGACCCGTAGCTTTGAACCCAACCGTTTGAAGTTTCGGTGAACCCTGCTAGTTTTTCGCCAAAGTATTCGACCATATCGTTCCGTTCGAATTCTCCATGCACCAATACATCCAACCCAATTTCTTCTTGCTTGCGAATACAATCGGCCGTCTGTTCTTCTAGGAACTCTTGATATTGCTCCTCAGTGATTCGTTGATTACGAAAGTCGGCTCTCGCCTTTCGTACTTCTCGCGTTTGCGGAAACGACCCGATGGTAGTGGTCGGCAGTATTGGCAACTTCAAATGCTGTTGCTGCTGTCGATAGCGTTCTACGAAGCTCGTATTACGAGCATACATGGCTTCATCCACTTGGCTTACGCGTTGACGCACTGCTTCAGCGACGACCAATGCCGATGTCGAACGACTCTCTAAGATAGTTCGGTTTTGCTTTAACAATTCGGCGACTGAATCTTGCCCTTCGTTCACAGCTTTCGTGATCAAAGCAATCTCATCCAGCTTTTGTTTCGCAAATGCCAGCCACGGTTTGATTTCTTCATCAATGGCCGTTTCACTACTGACATCAATTGGGCAATGCAGTAACGAACAACTCGGCCCTATTTGCACGCGGTCTTTACCCAGTTGATTCACGGCCTGTTGAACTTGAGCAATTGCTTGATCCAAATTGGCAGTCCAAATATTTCGCCCATTCACCACGCCGAGTGATAATGTTTTGTCATCGGAAATGATCTTGAGTGCTTGCACCAATTGATCTGGCGCAGTCACTAAATCAAGATGAACGACTTGAACCGGCAGTGAAAAAACCAATTCAAGGTTTTCATCAAGGCCATCAAAATAACTGGCCAAGTTGATTTCGATATTTGGGGCGGCAGCATGCAATGCCTCACAAGATTCTTGAATCCATTTTCGCTGCGTTGGCGTCAACTCAACATTCAAGCAAGGTTCATCCAATTGAACATGCTTGACGCCAAGTTCTTCCAGTTTTTGGAATAACTCAACGTAGATCGGCAACAATTCTTGGAAGGTCTTTTCGAGCGAACAATCGGACGACTTTGCTTTTCCCAGTGCAATCAAAGTCACAGGACCAATTACTACAGGCTTTGGTGTGATTCCTAATTGTTTCGCACGTTGAATTTGATCGATCAATTTTTCGGCATTCAGTTCGAACGCTTGATCTTCACTCCACTCAGGCACCAAATAGTGATAATTGGTGTTGAACCACTTGGTCATTTCCATGGCCGAAACACCACCATACTTGGAAATTCCACGGGCCATGGCAAAGTATCTCTCGATGGGAGAAATCCACTCGATCTCTTGATACCGCTGGGGCACTGCCCCGAACAATTCCACCGCATCGAGTACCTGATCGTACAGCGCAAAATCGCCGACCGGAATTAAATCGATGCCTGCCTCTTTTTGCCAAATCCAGGATTGTTTTTCAATTTGTTTTGCTCGTTTGATCAACTCGGATTCGTCAATCTTTCCCTTCCAATAACTTTCTAAAGCAGTCTTTAATTCTCGATTCGCGGCGATGCGAGGAAATCCAAGGTTCGAGGATACAGCAGGCATTTTCTTCCTTTCAAAAAAGTCTAATGGCTTGATTTGTTCAAGATTCAATCTAATTTACACTAGCTCGCCTGATAGACACAGATTCAAATATCATGTATTTTACAGGACACACAGTTGTTTCTTATCCCGCAGAATAAGCGTGTATCCAATTTTATACTGGGCGCAGATGTGTTCACATTATGTTTGAAGGACAATTATCGATGCCAAAATACTTAGACATTGCCAATCAATTGAGAGATCAAATCCTCAGCGGTCAACTGATTGTCGGCTCGCGTTTGCCATCGATTCGTGAAGCGAGTGCCCGATACGATGCCGGGATCAATACGATTCGCCGCGTGTATGAGCAATTGGAAGATTGGCGACTGGTGAACGTGAAACCGAAGTCAGGTTACTTCGTTTCCCAAGCTCGGCTGCATACCAAAGAGCCACCTACCAGCGAACCATCTTCTGGCAAAGCGTGTGTAGTGAGGACCAGCATTCCGGTTCGCTTAAACGCCTCGGTGAGCAATGGCCCTAAGCCAACGCTTGGGCCAGCAGTACAATCGCCTGAGTTGATGCCGATGACCGAGATCAACAAACTGATCACCAAGACCTCGAAACACTATCCTGAACGGTGTCACAGTTACGCGGCCCCTCCTGGGTCGCCTGAACTACGACAGACGATTGCCGCACGCATGTCTGAAATTGGGGTTCGCGTAACTGCGGAAGAAATCATAATCACCAGCGGTGCCAAAGAAGCCGTCTACCTTTCGATCAAAGCGGCCGCTCCGCCTGGCAGTATCGTGGTAGTTGAGTCTCCGGCTTACTATGCACTGCTCGAAGTCCTCTCGTCATTGCATCTGAAGGCCATCGAAGTCGCATCGGACGCTGTGAGTGGATTGAACCTGGAACAACTCGAACATACACTCAGCAAATACGATGTTGCCGCGGTCGCGTTATGCTCGAATTACTCGAACCCGCTAGGGTACACGATGAGCGATGACAAAAAGAAGGCCCTCTATGAGATCATTCAGCGACACGATGTGATGTTGATCGAAGACGATGTCTATGGCGACTTGTGCTTCTGTCCGCCGCGTCCGAAGGCAATCAAATCGTTCGACGAAGAAGGCCGCGTGTTGTATTGCGGTTCGTTTAGCAAAACGATTTCGCCCGGCTTGCGATTAGGTTGGGCCATTGCCGGTAAACTTGCGGAACGGGTGGAACTCTTGAAACTTGTGGTGAATCAAACTACGGCCATGCTACCGCAACTGGTCGTGGCCGATTTTCTAGCATCTGGCGCCTATGATCGTCATCTCCGGTCGATACGCAGTCGCTTGGCTCAGCAGTGTAGTGACGCGATCCAGTCAATCGAAAAACACTTTCCTGAATCAGTAAAAATCTCGGCACCGACCGGAGGGCACGTGCTGTGGATTGAACTTCCGAAAGAAGTTGATGCGATGGACCTGTACGAACAGGCACTAGAATACGAGATTCAAATTGCCCCAGGCCCCATTTTTTCAGCCACCGGCGGATTTCGTAATTATATGCGAATCAACACCGGATTCCCGTGGACTGCGGAATTGGACAAACAGGTTCAAATCTTGGCAGAACTCATCGAAAACCAATGTCATCCAGTTTTAAACACAGAGTAAACAGAGTTTTGCTGCAAGCTCTCTCCGTGTTCTCTGTGCCTCTGTGTTTAATCATTTTGAAACGCATTGCGATGCGGTTTTGTCGATAAGAAGTGAGACCACGTAAGCTGACCCAAAGCATGCCCACGCGAAAGCGCGAGGGCATGGCACCCATAATCCAACAAGCAGAAGCCCCGTTACGCTTCACTCTCTTGCCACAGCGGCAACAACTTACTCGCAACCCACAGGGCGATCAGTGGTAATACCATAACCACCGCGGCGACGTATGGGCTTTCGCGTGTATACCAATGGAGATCGATTTCTGTGAAGCCGCGGAAGCTTTTGGAGAACATTTGTCCGCCCATCACCACGTTCCAACGCATGGCGAAGACTTGGATCAGGATCAAGACCGATGCTATGCCGCTTACGGTGTAAAGTAGTTTTGGCTTCGTTGCGATCTTTGGCAGAAAGGCAACCGGCAACAGCAACAACGGAATGAGTGAGCCGATGAGTACCTGGATCACTATGTACGAGGTGAACAAGTGTACGGTTATCAGTTCGTGCAGCACTTCCCATTCGCTGCCAGCTTCATAGGCCATGTGCAATATCTCCATGCCTTCGAGCGTAACGGCCATGACTAGGAACAACCACAGATAGCGAGCCATCGAGGCAACGCACTTGGGATCGGCAGCCACGCCACGTCGTTTCGAGATGAACAGGTACAGCAAAATCAACGCGGCAATGCCAGAGACAATGGCCGACATCAAAAAGATGATCGGCATCAACGCGGTGGACCACCAAGGGTTGGCTTTCACCGCACCAAATAGAAACCCGACGTAGCCGTGCAATACGCAAGCAACTGGAATTCCGATGACAGACAGGGCCTTAATCATCCAGTCATCTACCGCTTTGGCACGTTCGGAAATATTAGTACAGCCAAGAGCCAAACACCAATAGATCATGCCGACGATGCCGTCATGGGACTTGGCCCGATAGGCAATCGTAGGCCGAAAAACAAGCCAGATTTCGACCACGAGAATCAACATGTAGGCATTGTAGATGAACCCAAACCCGGCAATGGCCGATGTGGTACTGGGGGTAATCATCACTTGAAAACAACGCTCTGGGTGGTGCAAATGCAACAAGAGCGGAACCGTAGCGAATGCCGCGAAGCAGAACGAGGTGACCAAGGCCAACCGCGCAACTGGTTTCAATTCTTCTTTATGAAACACATGATACAAGGCCGACACCACAAACGCACCGGCGACTAAGCCGGTGATGTATGGGTAGAGCACAATCATAATGCTCCACGCGGTATGTTCATCGCTGGGGAATATAAAGGGTACTTCTTCCATTAGACCACCTCTTTCGGGAGACCCCCGATATAATGTAATTTCGGATGCGTGCCGAGATGTTCTTTGAGAACACTTGATGGCATCGCGTCTAGAATTTTTCGGACTTCACTGTTCGGATCGTCTAAGCGACCAAACGAACGGGCCCCGGTCGGGCAAGCTTCGACACAGGCCGGTTGTTCGCCTTTGGTGATACGATGATAACACCAGGTACATTTGTCGGCGTTGTTCGTTTCAGGATTGATAAACCGAACCCCATACGGACAGGCTTGCACACAGTAGGAACAGCCAATGCACAGATCGGGGTCAACCAATTCGACTCCTTCGGGCGAAGTGATCGACGCGTGGGTTGGGCAAACTTGATTGCAGGGTGCGTCTTCGCAGTGATTGCACAGTTTAGGGACGAAGTACGATCGTTCAACATCTTCAGGCTTATACGTATCTTTGTTTTCGTCAACGTAGCCGGTTTCTGGAACCTTATCGACTATAACCGTTCCGTCTTTGAGATGAATGTATCGTTCAACCCAAGTTCTGGCGTAGCCTTCTGGCACGTTGTTTTCTTCACGACAGGCAGTCAAGCATTTACCGGCCCCGGTACATTTTTCAGTATCGACCAAAAACGCATAGACGGGCGGTTTCTCTCCGTTGGCTTCATTGGCATCCGCCAAGTCAGCATCGCTTGACGATTCATTCTCAACTGCTGCACCAGACAACAGGGTTACGCTGACCGCTCCTAACATGACGCTAGAAGCTTGTTCCAAAAACTTTCGGCGAGAGTTCAGGAATTCGGCTTCGGAAAGCCCTTCAACAAGGCCGGAGTCAACGCCCGGGCCACTGCTACATCCACAGCCAGAGCCGCAACCGGAGTCAGAGTTCGATTGCGATCCACAACCGGAACCGGAACCGCAGCCTGAGTCTGAGCCAACGATATTCAAAATGGGAAAGTCTTGATTCATATTATTCATCCTACGTGGGGAAGGATTTAATTACGCTGCGATATTACGGTGCGGTATCGTGTCCAGAGTGACATTCAAAACAGGTGTTGAAGGCCAAAGGTTCATCGGCCCCTTGCTCTTCTAAATGGTTGTCTACATGGCCGACCACAGTAATGATGCTTTGGAAATCTTCAGGCATGCCAACCACTCGTTCGTGGCAAGACAAGCAAACCGTTTTGTGTTCGGTGGTAAGTAGGTCATGCTTAGCAAATGCTGCGGCCATAGTGGCATTGCCGTCTGACTCGTCATCCCAGATGTGGGCAACCGGAATCACGGCATTCTCGTTACCGACGGCAGCTTTTGCTAGTTGAACATGTTCAGTGGCGTGTCCATGGCAGTGAACACAGCTTACCGTGATATGTTTGGCTTCGGCTCGCTCTTCGTGTACTGATTCATGGCATTCATGGCACACATTATCTGCAATGAAACGGATCGAACCTTCTGGCTGTAGTTTCAACTCATCAAGCGCCGCTGCACGATAGGGTCCGTATCGACCTTGTAGGTCGCCATAGGTCTCTGGCACCAATTGTTGTTGGACAAAGACAAAACCGACGCCACCGGCAATGATGAGCGTCAGCAATATCCAGAGGTGGAGGGTTTCCCATATAAATTTCACGCGACACCTGTTCTTCTGAACTTCGCAGATATTAAATACGCAGTACTACCACCGATGTTATTCAAACAAAAATAACATCGGAAGTTAAAGTATAATACACAGCGAGCGATTGTGGCATGATCAGGCAGGAAATGATCAGACCTTAGATCATAGCAGCGAGTATTTGCACCCTTTTTTGGTCATTTAGAAATATACCAGTCTTTCGGCCAAGGGGATTGGCATGGATGGTAACTAGCATTTCTAAGTGAAAACGGAGCCACTCGCGGCACGTATTCTTTTAGTGGATATTGTACACATTATAAAATCGGAATAACTTCCGTTTCAATATGTCTTCTATTTTAACCTCGCTGACCCTGCTGTGTCTAGCTTGTGATTTATTTTCAGATAACCACGTTGCTTTCTGGCACTAGTAAGAACGAACATCTTCCACTCAATAGGACTGGATGATTCATACTACTAGGTAGAAGATTCTTCCATAGTTCTAGCCAGGGTTCAGATTTCAGCATGTTCATGCGTTTCAACGGCAAAGAAAGTATTTAGAGATTGAGGATCTTTTATTGCTTTTCTTCCCCCGCTTGTTGTGTGGAAGCCAGAATTCTCAGTCAATCTACCCGAAAAATCGTAAAAATCGATACAGGCGTTATCTCTTATCGCCGATATAGATAGTGAGATAGTCAATTAACCTCTTAATGCTAGCAAGTGAGTTCATCGCAATCATGTGGTGCGATCAGTGTCGTCAAGATGTTCCCGGAATTGCATCCCCAGAAGCGGATGGTGGCTTCCAGTGCGCAAAGTGTAACAACCTCTTGAACGCCAGTTTCATTAAGCCAAAATCTCAAAAAAACGTCGCTGACGATCAAGCAGCAGACATAAAAAAGACGCTTCCATTTCAATTTGATACCTGGAAACTACAAGACGACATTGCCCGAGTCGATCGCATCCTTGATTCATTAGGTACGCCTGAGCAAGCAGAAACGGCGTCACACTCTACGCCCAACAATCAGCAGCAGTCGGCCAGTAACGCTGCGACTTCATCGATGCAAACCGCCAGAAAACCACGAGCAACTGAGCGTCCCAAAGGTTCTTTCATCTCCTGGTTCGCACTTTCCTTCGGTTGCATCGCTTTGGTTTGTGGCTTGGTACTACTCACTTGGTCGCTAGTTGGTGCCAGGGCCGAACTTTGGAACTTGGGGCTACCACTCACAATCATCGGCCAGGCAGGACTGCTGATTGGGCTCGTATTTCAACTCGATGGCATCTGGCAAAACAACCGCAAAACACAAAACTATCTCGAAGAACTCGAAGACGAACTACAACAATTGCATCACACCACGAAGCTGATGAACACGACCCAAGGTCAAAGTTCCCAGTCGTTCTACATGCACATGGCCGAAGGCGCCAGTCCACATCTACTACTGTCCGATCTCAAAGGGCAGCTAGATCTACTAGCCGTACAAATGGCCCAAGACCAACAAAAACGCTAGGCCTTTCGTAGGGTACGCTACTTTTTCTACCCTGAACTATTGAAATGTGCTTGCAGAGATCCCCTCATCCAACGTACAACATAACCTGTAGGTCAGGCTGTGCCTGACGATTGAATTCAAACCAGTTTTGCTCATCGTCAGGCACAGCCTGACCTACATCCATTTGAATTACAAACCGCAATAGAGACAATTATCATGGCTGGCAATTACAGCAAACATCAACAGAATATCATCAAAAACTATTACGATAACAAAGACGCCATTGCAATTCAAAAACTGCAAGAGAACGTCACTGAGTTATACCTGGCCTCGGGTAAAAAAAGGGCCACGGTTTGGAAACGCATCATTGGCCATCTCGAAAAGTTGAACATCAAAAAAGATCAAATCGATCATCTCGTCTCAAAAGATGACGCAACACTGGTTGCCACCCTGCTTGAAAAAATCATGGCCAAGCAAGATCAAACCAAGTAGATAGAGTACATCAATCATGCCAGACGCTTGGAACTTCTACTCGGCCGGTCAACTGATGTTCGGTCGCAAGTCAATTGCTCAACTTGGCCGCTGCGCTGTGGAAAATGGCTGGCAAAAAATTGTGATTGTCACCGATCCAATTTTGGCCTCGCTCGGTTTAGTGGATCGCGTCAAAGCTCCGCTTGAAGCCGCAGGCGTTACGGTTCATGTCTTCGATGGAAGTTGTGCCGAGCCTTCGCTTGAAGTCGTGGCCAACTGCGAGGCGTTCGCCCAACCGCACCAGCCTGATGCCGTGTTAGGGTTGGGTGGTGGTTCGAATATCGACTTGGCAAAAATGCTGGCCATCTTGCTCACGCATGGCGGCCAGCCCAGCGATTACTTCAGTTGGAACCAAGTCCCTGGCCCGGTGCTGCCGATCATTGCCGTGCCAACCACGAGCGGAACCGGCAGTGAGGTTTCGCAGTCTTCGGTGTTGACTGATATTGAAAACCAAATGAAGGTCAGCACACTATCGCAATACCTGCGGCCTCGCCTAGCGGTGGTCGATCCAGAGCTCACAGTAAGCTGTCCTCCGCAAGTGACCGCCGATAGTGGCATCGATGCACTCACGCACGCGGTCGAAGCCTATCTGGCGACCGATTACAATCAGCTTGAGGTGAATGGAAACGAGTCGCAACCGTACTCTGGCAGCAACCCGTTGACCGATACCCTGGCCGAAAAAGCAATTCGTTTAGTCGGCGGTCATCTTAGAACCGCAGTCGCTTCCGGCGAAGATATCAACGCCCGAGAGCAAATGGCCTTGGCCGCCACACTGGCCGGTCTGGCATTTTCAAACTGCGGTGTCGCAGTGGTTCACGCTTTAGAATATCCAATCGGCGGGGCCGTGCATTGCAGTCACGGAGCCGGCAATGGGCTGCTGCTTCCCTATGTGATGCAATTCAACCTGCCGGTTCGGAAAGAAAAACTGGCCAATATCGCCGGGTGGTTGGGCGTTTCTACAGAAAATCTCACTCCAGTCGAAGCGGCCCAAGCTGCCGTTGATGCGGTGCATCAGCTTAAAAAAGATATCGGAATCCCCGAAAAACTTAGGGCTTTCGGCACCACCGCCGAAATGCTGCCCGGCTTTGCAGCAAAATCTATCACCATTAGCCGCCTGATGCTCACCAACCCCCGAAAACCAAGCGAAGCCGATCTACTACAGATTTTGCAAGAAGCACTGTAGAATGTGTGCTTGGCTGGTGAAGAGTCAGGGTGGCCGCGATGTCGATTTTGGAGATCGCACGCCACTCGATCACGCTTATCCAAAACGACGTCGGGGTCGACGCTAGTCGATCAGAGGTTAGAGGGGCATCCATTTGAATTCGGTGAATTCTTGACCGCTGTAACCTCCGATGGCCTTCGGCCACACCGACGACGTTCCGAATACGGTTGTTCCAGAAGCACAGCCAACTCCGGAATCGTCATCGCTGCCACCCAATGTTAAAATAGTTACAAACATACAAACTCCTCACTTACAACAAAAAACAAACAACATGAAATACGGCATCTGTAACGAAACTTACGTCGACTGGCCTTTTGCAAAAGCGTTTGCTCATGCGTCTGCCACTGGCTATACCGGCATTGAGTTGGCTCCGTTTACCATCGAAAAAAGTGCGTACAACATCTCTGCTGAAAAGCGGGCCGAAGTTCGCCAGCAAGCCGAAGACGCAGAGCTCGAAGTGATCGGGCTACACTGGCTACTGGCCCATACCGAAGGCTATTACCTGACCACGCCAGACGATGAAGTTCGCAGCAACACCAGCGATTACTTCTGCGAACTGGCCCGGCTCTGCCGCGATGTGGGCGGAACCGTGTTGGTACTCGGCAGCCCTGTTCAGCGGAACTTATTGCCCGGCGTTTCACATGCACAAGCGATGGAACTTGCGGCCAACTGCTTAAAGAAAGCCATGCCGACACTAGAAGAGTGCGGTGTCACGTTGGCCCTCGAACCACTGGGACCAGCCGAAGGTGATTTTTTGAATACCGCCGAGTTGGGCGTTGAACTGATGCAGATGATTGACTCGCCCAACTGCCAGTTGCACTTAGACGTCAAAGCAATGTCGAGCGAAGAGAAATCGATCCCAGATATCATCCGCGACTGCGCCCCACACATTGCCCACTTCCACGCCAACGACCCGAACAAACTCGGCCCCGGCATGGGCGAAGTTGACTTCGTGCCCATCTTCCAAGCGTTGAAAGAAATCAACTACAACAACTGGGTCTCAGTTGAAGTGTTTGATTATGAACCTGGGGTCGATACGTTAGTTGGTGGGAGTATGCAGTACATGAAAGAAGTGGAAGCGAAGCTTTAGTTGGATTCTCCATCGTGTGCCACTGGCTTCGCCAGTGTGAAGTGCAGTGAACCCTTGAAATCAATTTGCCATTAAAATTGAGAACCAGGCTTTTGAAAGAAGCAATAGACACGCAAGCTGATTACAACCGATAATATTCGCACACAATAAAATTACACTTCACACTGGCAAAGCCAGTGGCACACGAGAATACATCATCGTCAGGCACAGCCTGACCTACAAATCAAATTGATTCCATCGGGCGATCCCCGAGACAAAACATGAAACAATACTTAGACTTAATGCGGCAGATCGTTGACACTGGAACTTCTAAAGAAGACCGGACTGGGACTGGCACCAAGAGTATCTTTGGGCATCAGATGCGGTTTGATCTTTCGCACGGTTTTCCGGTGGTGACGACCAAAAAACTGCATCTGCGGTCGATTATTCATGAACTGCTGTGGTTTCTGCAAGGCGATACCAACATTGGTTACTTGAAAGAAAACAAAGTCCGCATCTGGGACGCATGGGCCGATGAAGATGGCAACCTGGGCCCGATCTATGGGCACCAGTGGCGGAACTGGCCGACGCCGGATGGCGGAACCATCGATCAGATTTCGCAGTTGATCGAACAAATTAAAACCAATCCTGATTCACGGCGTTTGATTGTCTCGGCCTGGAATGTGGCTGATGTGCCCAACATGGCCTTGCCGCCGTGTCATTTGTTGTTTCAATTTTATGTGGCCAATGGCAAACTTTCTTGCCAACTTTATCAGCGAAGTGCCGACGTGTTTCTTGGCGTGCCGTTTAACATTGCTTCGTACGCATTATTGACGATGATGGTGGCCCAAGTCACCGGGCTAGAGCCAGGCGAATTCGTTCATACCTTCGGCGATGCCCATTTGTATTCGAATCACATGGAGCAGACCGAGTTGCAATTGTCGCGTGAAATTCGCAGTTTGCCGACAATGAAAATCAACCCTGATGTGAATAGCATCTTCGATTTCAAGATCGAAGACTTTGAACTAATCGGCTACGATCCTCACCCGCACATTTCGGCACCAGTGGCAGTATAACCTATGAAAATTTCATTGATTGTGGCCCAGAGCGAAAACCGTGTGATTGGCCGCAACGGCGATATGCCCTGGCGTTTGTCGTCAGACTTAAAGCGGTTCAAAAGCATCACCATGGGCCATCATATTGTGATGGGCCGTAAAACCTACGAATCGATCGGAAGACTCCTGCCAGGCCGTACCACAGTGATAATCACTCGCCAGCCTGACTATCAAGTGGAAGGGGCCGTGATTGCCGACAGCCTAGATTCGGCCATCGAACAAGCGGCCGGAGACGACGAGCTATTTATCGTCGGTGGCGGACAAATCTACGCCTCATCGTTGGCACAAGCCAACAAAATCTACCAGACCCGGGTGCATACCGAAATCAACGATGGCGATACGTTCTTTCCTGAAGTCGATTGGACGCAGTGGAATAAAGTTCACGCCGAAGAAATTGCGGCGGATGAGAAGAATGACTTTGAGACGACGTATGAAGTTTGGGAGCGGGGTAACTGATTGCTCGCCCCTTGGCTTAACTATAAGCTTCCTTGTTCAACGCTTGTCGAAAAGTAGCTTTGACTCTGGAAATTTTGATTGAAGTAGTCTTTGGAAATCATCAATACTTTCCTGTAATCCGTATACTGAGAGAAGTGAGACATATTCACGGTAGTCTGGTTCAAACCAGAATTCCTCTGGAGGACTAGATGCAGAGCAGAAGAGTGGGTCTTCATTCTTGTATAGTCGGCACTCCTCGTACCTATTTGAACGATCAATATAGTACTCTCCCCAATAGTCACTAGATCTTCCTTCAAATTGTAATGAGAAATCTACAGAGAGTCGATTTGCTAATCTATCGAGATCATCTTCTATGAATCCAAAAAGTCGTGAATGAAGGTCTGTCATTTATGAGTATCTCTTTTATATTTACAAAAAACTCCAATAGTCATTCTCTGGGAACACTATGAGGAATCAGTATCAATAAAAATGCACCAGCGAACAGTCCAATTAACCCACCAATGATTAATCCATTACGTGACGGCTTCATATCATAACCCAAGCTAATGCCTGGAATGATCCAAGCTAAGAAGTAGATAATCGAACTTGCGACAAGCGACTCTAAAGGAATTGCCCGATACAACATGCAAAGCACAGCAACACCTGCTGTAACGGATAATAAGGACCGAATGCTAAACTGCATGGTTGTCAGCTTCTGTTGATAACAACTCACAAACCCTCTTCTTCCAACTTTGATGAATCCATAGCACATCTTCATAGGGAGCTACATAATCGACTTCCCAGTTGTTTTCTTCTAACGATTCTATCATTGTGGGGCGTGCATAAGTGTTCGTCGTATGGATCAGAACAGGACACACAGGAGTTTTGTTGGAGAGGAAGTTGGTTACATCTCGCCCATCACCTGGGTCAATTCGCTTATCTTCTTCGATAATATCTGCACCAAGATCATGATCTAAGCAGATTAAAACGCAGCATTCTAGATTCTCTTCCAACCAAGCATTTATTTCAGGAGCTTTACTGAAGAGCACTGTCTCTAGATGCGGAAATAATTCCTTGAGAAGCGGAAGCATGACTTGCACGCGATCAATTTCATCTTCCAGGATAGCAATCGTGTTTCTCATGTGTACCACATCTTATGATCAGAGGATTTAGCCAACGCCTTATCATTCCTTAGGCACGCCTTGCGGGATCACCTCTAAACAAACCATCCGATCATCGCCCCGCACATAGAGTAACCCGTGCGATAGGATTGGGGCTGCCCAAGCTGGATATTTCAGCATCGCCGGGTCTGCCACGTTGGACTCCTGCTGTGGAATGCGTAGATAAACTCCTGACACCATTTCAAATCGCTCAGGCGTCGCTTTCAATAGTCGCAACACCCCGTATTCTGACAAGCAGACCAAATGCCCATCGACATACATCAACGAGCTTCGCGTCAACCCTGGTTCGCTCCACATTACCTTGCCTGTTTTCCACTCGATGCAGCGCAACTCGGCATCGTTGGTATTTCGGCCACTGCTTCCATACAAATATCCGTCGTGCAAGATGCAAGTATTCCAATGCGTTTGCATTTTTCTCTCACGCACCAGTTCGCTGTCTTTCCAAACTACCTCGTAACCGTCAGGCTTCAACTTCAAAAGACTACTGCCTGGCCCGTACGTTTCAGAGATAAAGACTTCATCGCCAGCCACAATTGGCGTACTGGCATTCACGCTATCACGCAAGCGAGATCGCCAGGGATAATGAAAATCTTGCTTGCCTGTCTGCGGATCAAAGGCCACCAATCCGCCCCGCACAAATGCGAAACCATAATCTCGGTCGCCAACTTTCTGCCACGTCATACCGGCATAACTGGACATCTCATCGGAAAACTGGTATTTGACCACTCCGGTCCGCTTATCGAACGCCACAATGCCTGTTCCGTTGCCGATGACCCTATCTAAATCAAACCGACCAAAATTGTGCGAATCATCAGGGCTACCGCCGACCATCACCAGCAATAAGTCTTTATAAACAACCGGCGTGCTGCCCACTCCAAAAAAGTTTTGTACAACCCCGAACTTTTTGTTCGCATCGACGCTCCATAGAACTTTATGGCTGGTGATACTCAAGCAATGCAGCTTGCCTTCCGCCCCATAGATATAAACCCTGTCGCCATCGACTATCGGAGAAGTACGTGGCCCGTTGTTGTAGCCTAGCGAATCTTCATACTGAGTCGGATATTCATATTTCCATAAGAAATCACCCGTCTCAGCATTTAGCACGGTCAACCGCTCCATATCCTCGTGTCGATCAAACTGAAATAATCGTCCACGGCTAATCGATCCAATGCCATAACTTGTACTCAACGGTTTGTGCCAGAGCACTTTAGGCCCAGCTACCGGCCAAGGCGTAATCAGCCCGGTTTCCGTAGATTTACCGTTACGAGTCGGCCCTAAAAACGTGGCCCAGTCCGTTCCCTTTTGTCTCGTAGATAAATTGGGCGGCAATTTTTCCTGTGCCGCAGCCGGAGTAATGGCGAAGAGCGAGGAGAAAACTCCAAGAATCAGAAGCAGATTGAAATAATTACGATTCATATTAGATAGTGAGAAATTCATCTTCACAATTCCGTATCAAGGGCCAAGCCAGGGATGGTCGATTCCATTATAATAACGGTTTCACAACCAAAAACGAACCAGAGGGTTAGATTTCAGTTAAAATAGTTACACTGACTTACCCTAGAACTTTAGCAATAAATCATGTCCGAAATAATAGTTACCCCAACCATTCGTATTCCGAAAGATGAATTGACCTTCACGTATTCTCGCAGCCGAGGACCAGGCGGGCAGAATGTGAACAAAGTCAATTCCAAGGCCACCATGCGATGGTCTTTTCTGAAATCGACCCAGATCGATGACTACGTCAAACAACGGATCCAAAGCCGCTGGCGTGGCCGTGTGAATAAAGTGGATGAACTGGTAATCCACAGCGATGCCCACCGTGAACAGCCTCGAAATACTGAAGCTTGCATCAAGAAATTATGCGATATTGTCCTCGATTCAGCGAAGAGAGAGAAGAGACGCAGAAAAACCAAGCCATCGAAAGGGTCCATTAGACGCCGACTAGAAAGCAAGAAAATTCAGTCGAGCAAAAAACAACGACGCAAATCAGTGAATCTTGATTCCTGATTGAGTCCAATTCTCAGACCAGGAGGGTTCAACATGCTACGCGGAAAACCAAACTGGTTTCGCCCAAAAACAATCGGCTGGGGCCTCACACCAGTCACTTGGCAAGGCTGGCTCTACACCCTGTATTGGGCCCTCTTTCTCTGTGTGCCCTTCACGTATTTCCTGGCCACAGAAAATTTCATCTTAGCCGGCGTTTGGGAAGTCTGCGGCATTGGCTATTTAAGTTACGACGCTTATTGCATTCTGCAAAAAATAAAAGAACAAGAAAACAACCAACCACAATAACCGCCGAATTATGCACTAATCGCTGAATTGCGAGAGCATGTTTTTTTGACAGGATGGACATGATTCACAGGATAAGATTTGAAGCCCAACACTCTGCTCAATCTGTTACCTCCGTGTTTAAAACCCTTTCCTTCCTTCGCGGCTTCGAGGCTTAGCGTGAGAATTTTTTGTTAATTCCAATTACCCCTTAAGGAGACTAAATCCGCGTATAGAATTAGACCGAACACTGTGTAGCACCACCGTCGAATTTGGAGTAGAAGACCGTAGTCAAACCTATGCACAACGAAGATCCCCAAACGCCGAACCCGTATCAGAGCCCGACGCAAAATCAGCGGGCGATACCCACGTCGAAATCATCATTGCAACGATGGGTTTTATTAGCTGTATGTGGAACAGGGGTCTCATGCGCTATGATTGGATTTTGCATTTATTATGCATTAGGGGGATTTCCTATTCACGATCCCGCAGCAAGATCGTTTCTCTGGTCAACAGTACTACCAACAATCGTTCTTGTGGCAGTTATTTCAGGGTGCCCGTTCACGCTATTCGCACTTTACTACGGCGGCTGGAAATCAAGAGTTCTGTGTTTACTACCCGCGATTTATTTCTGGTTTGCTGCCGGGAACGCTCTTTTTCGATTCTTTTGGCCTATTGTCTGAGACGTTCTTTTTCAATTCGTTTGAAGTCAAACAGTAAATGTAGCGAATGTGATAAAAGTCAAGCGTTCTTCATGTTTGGGTTCCACTGTTATATTATAATATCAGAACTCAACCATAAAACTGAACTTGAAAGTAGGACTGTAACCGTGTTCGACATTTTAAAACTTATGTTCGTTGCCTTGTTATTTGTATCAACGTCACAAGCTGCGGATCGTCCCAATGTGATTGTTATTCTTGCGGATGACCTGGGCTATCATGACCTGGGGTTTCAAGGTTCCAAACGAATCAAGACGCCCCATCTCGACCAACTCGCACTCGGCGGCACGATCTTTACGGATGCCCATACTACGGCTTCGGTTTGCAGTCCTTCGCGGGCCGGGTTTATGACGGGCCGCTATCAACAGCGTTTTGGACACGAGGCCAATGTTCCGCCGCCCAAACATGGAATGGATATCAACGAGTATACGATGGGGCAAGCCTTCCAATCGCTGGGGTACTCCACCTTTATCGTCGGCAAATGGCACCTTGGCGACCCTGACCGTTGCTATCCAACCCGTCGCGGCTTCGACGAATTCTGGGGGCTACGCGAAGGGAGTCGTCGATATTGGTATGACGTTAAAAAGTCAGACCGCCCTGGTGATCCACATGGAATTGAACACAACGGCAAGCAGGTGAAGTTCGACGGTTTTCTGACCGATCGTTTCACCGATCAGGCCATGCGTATGATTGACTCGACGGACAAACCGTTCTTTCTTTTTCTATCCTACACCGCTCCGCATGGTCCGCTCGAAGCCGAAGAGGCCGACTTGGCACGTGCCGACAACCGCGATCCCTACGCCGCACTGGTTCAGAATATGGATGACAATGTCGGTCGGTTGATTCAATATCTAGATCAGAAAAAGTTGCGAGATAATACCCTCATCTGGTTCTTGAGCGACAACGGCGGCACAGGGCCAACCGCTTCCAATGTTCCTCTCAACGGCAAAAAGGGCATCAAGTTTGAAGGGGGCCAGCGTGTGCCTTTTGTCATGAACTGGCCCGGTCATATTCCCGCCGGGAAGACGTTTACTGGGCTGACTTCGGCAATGGATATTTTCCCCACCAGCTTTCAACTGGCTGGCGGCAACACAACGCCGAAGCCGCTCGATGGTGTTGATCTCTGGCCCTACGTTACCGGCGAAAAAACTGGTTCCCCGCACCAGCGACTCTTCTGGAAGAAGCTCGAAGGATCGGCCCTGCGTGACGGCGATTGGAAACTGATCAAGACCGAAGGCCTTCCCGTGATGCTCTACAACTTGAAAGACGATCTGCAAGAATACAACAACCTGGCCGAAAGCCAGCCGGAGAAAGTTGAACAGTTGCTAAAGCTCTACGAATCATGGGACGCCGAACTCGCACCGGCCCAATGGGGCGAAGGGTAACAATACGTCGAAATCCGCCGCAACGAATACATCCGCTTCCGAGACAGCCGCGAGCCATTAAAGTTGACTGTGCCGCGGAAGAAGAAGTGAGGTCGAGTGGATGTGATTTTAAGCCGACCAAGAGACCGTCAGGTGTGCCACTGGCATTTTGCCAGTGCGGAATTGCTAATCCAGTTATCGATTTCATTAACTGAAGTATAACGGACCAACTTGTGTTAAAATTTACATGATCTCCAATCAAATGCAGCACACACTGGCAAAATGTTATTGGCATACCTTGGCTCGATGAGTGGTTACAAAGTTTATTGTAGAGTTCGTCAGTGTCACCCGTCGCTTCGAGAAACTTGCATGAAACTATTTTTGGCATATGCTAAAAATAGCTTTCATCAAAAGATACCTAAAGCTCATATGTTCATACCGTTTTCAGACAGAGACTAGTACAAAACTATCGGCGGAATATCTTGGCAACTCTCCATTACAACTAACTGAGTTCAAATCGTACAATTATCATGGCGTAAAATCATTACCAGATACAATGATTGAGATGTAAATATCTAATAAATCTATTTCAAACAATCACTTAGTTTTTAACTGAAGCAATGGTGTCTTTATGATTGATTCAAATATAGAACGTCGAAATTTTATTATTGCAACTGCTATCACTGGAACTACGCTTAGTTGTTTTAGTAGTTCAATCACTTACGGTCAAAATTCTAAATCGTCTAAATTTGAACGAGTACGATTGCCTAACGGAAATCATCTCATGGTTCGACAATATGGAGATCAATCGGGTTATCCGGTTTTGTACTTCCATGGAACTCCCAGTTCAGGAGTTGAAGCAAGCATCATTGCAGATGATTGCTCTGATTTAGGCATAAATTTGATTGCGGTTGATCGCCCTGGTATTGGATTGTCAACTCCTAACTGTAGTCGTTCGCTGATAAGTTGGTCGAAAGACATTCAAGCCTTGACAAATATTTTGCAAAAATCTTCTGGAACTAAGAACAAAAAATTTGGTTTGTTAGGATACTCTGGTGGAACCTCTTTTGCTCTTGCAGTAGCACAATACTTGCCTGAGAAAATTGAATCTACAGCAATCATGGCAGCACGTACTCCTGGTGCACCAGGTGTACCTTGGGGCGTAATCGACAAAGAGTTATTTCAGCTTGTGAGGCATCCTCGCTTAGCAGCTATCGTGATAAAACGATTGAGGCAAAAACTTCTTAATGGTGCAAATATGCTAGAAATACCGGTGTACAAACGCCTAGCACCTATTGATCAAGAATTTCTCCGCAAGAACTCTAATTGGGCTTCTGAAGCATTCTTAGAAGCAACACGCTGTGGAGTAAGAGGAGTTATCAATGACAGCTCAATGCTTGTTTGGCCCTGGTGTCTGGATCTTTCAAAAATTCGTAAGCCTGTGAGTATTTGGCAAGGCACTTGCGACCGTCTTGCCCCTCTAGCAACTGCAGAATTTCTCTATGAACAACTTACCCAGGTGAAGTGCCAAGTGCATTGTCTCCCTGATGAGGGACATATTACAAGCTTTACAGAGCATGCAAAAGATGCCTTGGCTTGGATCAAAAAAAATAAATCTCAGACTACATCATAAATACCGGTGGATGCGAAATCGATTGAAAACTAAAAAACATATTCAGGCGACATATCGATTTGCGAAACAATCTATAGAGCAAATAACCCTCTGAAGATGTGTCGATCATACATCAAAAGATGAAAACAGAAGGGAATTAATATCACGCCAAGGCCCAAAGACGCCAAGGAAGTTTGAAGCAAAACCCTTGGCGCCTTGTGCCTTGGCGTGAGGATTTCTTTTGAAGGACTTGATGATAAACGAAAATTAACTTGGTTATTGTAGATGTGTT
>NVWB01000100.1 GCA_002733575.1 Blastopirellula sp.
CGAGAAGCTAGAATTCGACGGCAAGGCCCTCAGGATTACCAACAAGCCAGAAGCAAATGCCCACCTAACCCGCGAGTATCGTAGTGGGTTCGAGATAGCTGAGGTTGGTTGAAATAATGAGAAGGAGTGAATCAAATAATCTCTTTCTTATTCAAGATCGTCAATCGTTATGTTATTAATAGGAGTACCTTCTGGCAAGTCTTTTATTTGTGAATGAATTTGCCCTGCGATGTTGGTTGCTACTTCAAAGTCGGTTGTGTTAATGTTAGGGAGATCGATCTCTCCACCCAAAACAGGATTGATAATGAAATCATACACCTCGTTAATTCCAGGAATCAGGCCTGTCGAATCGACTGCTTTGACGACAGTTAACCAGAGAAAACGCTCTTGTCCATCGGCTGTGTTTAGAAGCTTCTGAAGTTCTGGTTTGTTGATGCTAATTTTTTCAAGCGTGCCATCAACTTTATCGAGGAAATAGATCCCATCTTTAGCTTCCAAAAACAAATCACCAAATGCATTCGCTAGAAAAGGACTCTTTCCAGACAGAGGCAACCAATCCCAAGAACTTAATGCTGAAAGATATTGTTCATTGGTGAATTTTTTGATTAGTTCCATCGTTCATAACTCTACAGCAAGGGGTATCAATAATTTTAATTTTAGTAAATTCAACCTTGGGAAATGAAATCGCACTCCATTATTTCCCATCCAAATAACTCTCTGCAATCAACTTCCCAAGTTCCACAATCCCTTCGGTGGTAATCACCAACTTTTGTGGTTGTGGGGGCAAGTCAAACGCTTTGATGTGGTGGAAATGTTCATCGGCAGCGGCCACTTTTTCTAGTTCGCTGGTCACGTCGATTTTGTTGACTCGCTCGTCATCGGTCGGCGGTTGTTGGCTGACGTACCAATTGAGCTGGGGCATCTTCAAATCTTCGCGGCTTTGGTTCACTATTGACTGAATTCTCTGCGGGGCATCTTTGCGATAGGGGTTAAACGACATGTCGTTTTCACCAACATGATAAAAAATGCCTGCCAGTTCGACCGTGTGTCCTTGGGCGGTTAACTCGGCAACGCTTGCTTGAACGAAGCGAATGAAGTCAGGGTAAATGTTGCGGCTTTTGGCCTCGCTACCCTCTGGCGTCCAGTCGATAATTTGCGAACCGCTGTGCGTGAACTTGGCGATGGCCATGTTTGCGAGCGAATTCTGTTGCAGCGTTTGGCCGAAACTTAATTCCGGGCCAAAGGTGCTGTAATAACCCGCAGGGCCGAGGGCTTCCCAGTTGTTGGATGTTTTATAGCCGCCACCGATGTTGTATTTAAACGCAATTTTTTTGTTGTCTTGCAGTAGCGGGTGATTTACATCGCTTGCTATTAAGTCTTGAACAAAGGCCCGCTCGCCTTCCATATTGCGATGCCCGGCCAGTACGAATAGCTTGACTTTACTCTCTTTTTTATAGGGCCAGGGGGAGAGAGTTGGTCGTGGTTTTTCGTTGATTCCGATATTGTTGAGATACGCTGTGGCGTAGTTCACGCCATGTTCAAGCTGCCCCAAAGTTCCATAGTGATAATGCAAACCAACGCCGCCGCCGATTTCTACGCCAACGTGAGAAGTTGGAACATATTGGGCCAGTGGATCGGCTTTCGCTACTTCTTTTTGACCCAAGCTAATGGCATACATTCGAGGCCGCAGGTCCATGCCCCAAATGGTTTTGGTGCAAAGTTCGCCGATGTAGAATTTCAATTTGGGCGTTTTTAGATCTCGACGCCAACTTGCCAAAAAGTTTTTGAGGTTCTTGCCATAGTTGGGCATGTAGTCTTTGTTGAACATATCGTTCTCGCCCTGGTGCCACATGAATCCTTCGATGCGGTACTTGGTGCCTTGTTTGTCAAGTTCGGCTAGAGCTGTTTGGATTTGCTCCAGTGCCAGCGGATACATCTTGAAACCAATCGGCTCATCCGGGTTCCAGTCTCCGCCGAGATGCGTTCCGCCGGCCGCCACTTTGATGATCGCAATCGGGCCCTTGCTGCTGCGAGTTACTTCACGGGCAAAACTTAGCTCAGGCCCTACCACATTGTTGACTGGTTGCAGATCGACCCAGCCGTCGGACTTCATTTTGTTTTCACGACCCAAACAGTACCAGAACTTGACGTTCGCCTGCGGTTCTTCTAAGCCAGTAAACGGCGGAAAGCGGTGGATGTCTTTCACCTTGGAATCGGAACCGACCATGTTCGATTGGCCCGCGAAGATGAAGACCCGGACAGTCTTATCTTCTTCCGACCGTAGCGAGTGAGTGCTGCCCAGTATTAATAATAAGGAGAGAACGAAGAGGGATCGAAAACTCAAATTCATAGCAGTATTATTCCTGTTAAAGCATGAGTAGCACAGATGAAACGACGGTCAGACACGTTTTTATTTTTTCTTGGGTTGCTTTTTAGCACTTGGATCCCAGTGGAACTTTTCGCCCTCGATTACCAGATTTCTTTTCGAGTTCAGTAGTGCCCCAGGTTCGGCAAACGTGGCCGGAGCCGATTTGCGAAGTTGGTTTTTGATTGATGTGAAATCAGGTATTTCGGCCAAGTTGTACCATTCGTTCGGGTCTTTTTGAACATTGTACAGTTCTTCGGTGTCGTCGGCGTAATGTATGTATCTCCATTTCTGATTGATCACTGCATACGCATTCGGCTCCATGAAGGGCAACAACACATCGCGGTCTTTTGCGTGTGCTGAATTACCGAGCAAACCAGCTAGTGAAACCCCTTCCAACTTTTGTGGTGGTGCGGTGAGCCCACACATATCAACCAGCGTAGGGTACATATCAATCAGGCTGGCACTAGTGTTGACAGTTTGACCTTGGGCCACTTTTGGCCCTGCCCAAATAAACGGAACGTTGGAAGTTCGTTCCCACAGGGTGTGTTTGCCCCAGTCCCCTTTTTCGCCGTGATGATAGCCGTGGTCACTCCACAAAACGACAATCGTGTTGTCTGCGTAAGGGCTTTCATCAAGTGCCTTGAGCACGCGACCGACCATGGCATCGGCGTAGCTCATGCAGGCCATGTATCCATGAATGGCCTCTTTGACCGCGCCAAGTTTTTCCAACTTCTGATGAATACGCGAGCGATTGGTTTTCATCTTCCGAATATTCTCTGGCAAGTCGTCCAAGTCATCGGCTTTGTAGGGCGGAAGTTCGATTTCGTCACGATCATACATGTCAAAGTATTTACCGGGGCAGTAATTCGGGAAATGTGGAGCATACAGTCCCAGGCCGATGAAGAATGGCTTGTCGTGCTTTTCTTTCAACTTGCTGACGACCCAATTGGCTCGCATGGTGTCTGCCATCTCTTCTTCTTTATCGGCTGGAACTTTGCCCCATTCGAGAAACCATTTGTTTGCCACTTCTCCATCTCGATTGCAAATACTGTTGGGATAAGGCTGAGGTATCGGGGTCTCATCGCTCCAAGAATCTAACGGCCAACCGGTTTGCCGCTGCCGAGCAGTTCGCACATGAAAATCATTCCAACCTCGCAAATCAATAGCTCCGGCCGGGTGATGGAATAACTTGCCTGTTCCGTAAGTTGCATAGCCCGCGTTTTGAAACGTGACCTGCATCGGTTGAAGTTCAGGGTGATTCACAAAGTAAACTTGATTCCGATAACAACCGGTGGTCGAAGCAAACTGCCCAGTAAAAACAGCGGCACGCGATGGTGCACAATAGACGCCAGCGGTATGAGCGTTCGTGAAGTTCACCCCGCGTTTCGCCAGTGCATCAATGTTTGGCGTAATGGCACTCGGCGTGGTGTTCAAACAACCAATCCAGTCGTTCATGTCATCGACAGCGAGAAACAAGATATTCGGTTTGTCAGCAGCTTGGGCAGCGTTTAACAGTAGCGTTGATAAAAGCAAAGAAGCAAAAATAAATTTGAGCACGCGAGTCATCGGTTGGTTTTCCTGATTATTTACACTGATGAATTTCGTCTGTTCGTAGATCGAAGCAAGCATCTATTGTAGCAGAAGAGATTGCAAGATGCCTGTTGTTCAATGGCCGGGCAAAAGAATTTATCTCTTCTCAATCAATTGCCCATAGCGGTGCATGCAGGTTGAGATCGATTGTTCTAGCAGCCAGTTACGAAGTTCAAGTTGCCCGTTGGCCGGAAGCGGGGCGTTGATCCAATTCATGCTGGCTTGATAGATTGCGGTTAAGATGGAATCTGAGGGCAGGGCAGTGGTGCGGAGATAATCGAACTGGCCACTCGTGTTTTGAATATGCTGAATGAACTTTGCATCGGTCTCGTATTCTTCGTAGCTGATAAACAGTGGCGTGCCGGTGATACGCGAAGCAAGTTGTGCTCGTTCGATGGTAGCGGTTTCTCTCTCCGATGCACGCAGTAACACACCCTGGCATGGGCGATAGCGAAACAGATTGCTTTCCGATTTCAAGCCAGCAAAGTCATGCGACTGGCTATAATGATCTCGCCACGCTTGTTGATAACTGGCCTCAACTTCTGCCATGCTTGTGTTGGCTTCTGTGTCACGCCACTGCACCAACATTGACACATAATTGGGTCCGCCTGCTTTGGCACCAGGGCCGATACTAGATTTCTTCCAACCACCAAACGGTTGACGCTGCACGATGGCCCCGGTGATAGATCGATTGATGTAGAGGTTGCCGGCTTGGGCTTTGTCGACCCACCAGTTTTGCTCAGTTCGATCAAGTGAATGCAGACCAGCGGTTAAACCATATTCGGTTTCGTTCTGGTACTGAACCGCCTGCGCCAGATCATTTGCACACATCACACCCAACACGGGGCCAAAGCATTCGGTTTGATGAAACCACGAACCGGGCTCGACACCAACACGAATACCGGGGCTCCACAAGCAAGAGTCTTCGCCTAATTGTTTCGGTTCGACTAACCACTTTTCATGCGGTTCAAGCTGTGTGAGCCCACGTAATAGTTTGTCTTGCGGTTGTTGGACGAGTGGAGTGACCACACTTTGACGATCAGCCGCTGGGCCAACATGCAATGATTGCGTTGCATCTTTCAATTGTCGGAAGAAGTTTTTGTCTTCGTAGACTTCTTTCTCTAGAATCAACAAACTGGCCGCACTACATTTTTGGCCGCTGTGACCGAATGCCGACTTTACAATGTCTTTAATGGCCAGTTCTCGATCTGATTGGGCGGTGACTATCAGCGAATTCTTGCCGCTGGTTTCTGCAAACAGCGGAAGAGCAGGGCGGCATGCCCGAAACATTTCGGCGGTTTCAATCGAACCAGTGAGGGTCATGGCGTTCACACGTGAATCTTCTGCCAGCGATGAACCGAGTTCCTGCCCTGACATCGAACAAAACTGAAGCACGTCTTGCGATATGCCAGCTTGCCAAAGTTGGTTGACTAAATGCCATGCAGTTCGCTGAGTCGCAGACGCAGGTTTTAACAACACGGTGTTGCCTGCCATCAAAGCCGCCAGCACGCCGCCACAGGCAATCGCATACGGGAAATTCCAAGGTGAAGTGACGACCACCACGCCGTAAGGAATTGTCGTTAGTCCAGCAGGAATCTCGAAACTTGCGGCATAGTAGCGAGCAAAGTCGATGGCCTCAGAAACTTCTGCATCGGCCTCGGCAATTGTTTTTTTGCCATCAGTGGAAATGCACGCAATGCTCTTAAACCGCTGTTCCAATAACAGGTCAGCTATCTTATTGAGCATCTTGGCCCTAGCAGTAACACCCTGGGCGTTCCAGCCTGGTTGAGCATCTTGCAAGCGATTCAATTGGGTGCTGAGTGCTCGGCTTTTCGGAACATTGACGGTTCGCCAATCCTTAGTGGCCGAATAGGCTTGCTGGCGAACTGAGATTTGTGTCCAATCGCTGTCCGGTTGATTCTGAAATGTTTCAGAAGCGTTGCCCATAGAGATTTGTGTGCCACGATTGGAATCGCTAGAGACGGTATTGCGTAACTGCCAGCCTTGCTTGAAAAGATCGCGTTGTTTCTCCCACGCATCGGAGCCCGGCGAGAGTGAAAAGAGATCGTGCAAAAAGTTTTCTGGTGCGGTGTTCTCATCCAAGCGACGCACTAGATAGGCCAACGCACTTTGGTAATCTTTCGCGTTGACCACAGGTGCATAAAACAACAATCCATCGGCCGCGTCTCGAATCACGCGGGCCTGATGGTTGACCATGCCTTCGATCATTTCGATTTCGACTTGCTCGCAGGTTTGATTTTTCTCTCTTAACAGTAAGGCAGCCGCCAAATCAAACAAATTATGTGAAGCGACGCCCAATTTCACGGCGAATGCGTTTTCTGTGCGGCAGCCGAACTCTAACATCCGGCGATAATTGGCATCAGTTTCGACTTTGGAAGCATAGGGTGCTGCGGCCCAATCGTTCTGTTCCGCTTCGACCGCTTCCATCGCCAAGTTGGCCCCTTTGACTAAGCGGATTTTAATTGGAGCACCGCCTGTATGAACTCGCTGCTGGGCCCATTGGGTCAACTGCTGTTGGGCCGGCCAGCTATCGGGCAAATAAGCTTGTAGGGCGATGCCTGCTGAGAGCTGCTGAAACTCCGGTTCACTTAGCACATTCTGAAACGCGGCCAGTGTTAATTCCAAATCACGATATTCTTCCATATCGAGATTCACAAACTTGTGATTCTGTTGAGCCACGCGATAAATTTTCCGCAGCCGCTGTTGAATCGTATCGAGTGATTCGTCCCAGGCGACAAGATTGATTTGACTGTAGATGGCTGAGATTTTTACGGAGACATATTGCACATCAGATTGTTTTAACGAATCAATCACGGTCTCAAGTCTTCGCTGGGCCTCTTGTTCACCCAGGACTGCTTCGCCCAGGTGATTTAAGTTGATCGAAAAACCTGCGGCACTTCTTTGCTTCAAGTAGTGTTTTAGAGATTGCGGTTGGCTGTCAAGAATTACCCGCCGGCTGTCGGCCCGCATCCGCTGTGCTATCCACGGCATGATCGAACCTGGAAAGAAGCGGCTCATGCTAGAACCGAGATGAAGGAGTATTCGATCTATCAGTGGAAAATAGCGAGGAACTCCATGCTCTTGAATAATGGCCCGCAGTCGTTTTGATTGAACTTTGGGTCTATCACTACGAAAGAGTTGATCAACCATGGCAATTGTGAAACCAATGCTCTTCGGATCTTCAATCAACCTGGCCATCTGGGCCGATTGCCTGCGCTCATCAGCACGCATGGCCTGCTGTGCATCTCGCAGCAGACGCTCGGCCAGTTGCTCGATTTCATCCGCAAGCAAATCGGTAGTATCACTTCCCTGGTGCATGATGAAATTCTCACACAAAGGATTTTAGAACCAGTGGCAAACACTTCTTGTAAGTATAGGTTAGCAAGCCGGTAGAAGCAAAGCGATGTGACTTAATATAAATCTGGGTCGACGAACTCGACAAGAGGTCACAGGTGTTATGCCGACCTCAAACAGAAAAATTCGTAGAGTGTCTGCCCTGCGAGTGTTTAAAACGCCAAGGAAAAGGAAAGAAGTTTCAAACACAGAGGCACGGAGGTAGCAGAGGATTGGGATTCAAGCTTTATCCTGAGAATCATGTTTGTTCTGTCGGAATGGAAGACGTGCTTCTTGGGGAGTGTGTTTGCATGGCGGAAAGGATAATTGTTTTTTAGTTGAATTCTGGGTTTGTGAACATTACAATCGATGGGAGATTTTTTTATGGCAAACCTCCACTCTGTGAATTCAGCAATGAAAACCCAATCATCAAGTCAATGTAAAAACCATCTATTGGTTGTGTTGCTTTGCGTGTTACTCGTGATTGGCATTGTTGTCGCCTATCTGCTCTGTCTGGGGGGGCGTTGCTTGATCGATACGAGGGGAGAGGGGCACATTCTGATCCCTATACTTCAGAAACCTGGGAACATGGTTGGCCAGTTACTTTTCGTGAACGCCACTTGTTTAATGAACAATCCCATCGCTTCGTCTTTTGGCGGGGCGATGGTGCTCTGGTTGTAAGTTTACTTGTCATTGATCTAGCGGTCTTTGCTCTCATCACTGGATTTTTGATATGGCTATTCTCACACAGGATACGATTGTGTTGGAGTAATCCCAGGGCGGTTTTTACCTTTTCATTTCGGCAGTTGATGGTGGTGGTGACAGCGATCAGTCTAGTGTTTGCTCACTATGGCATGACATTGGTTGAAAGCGAGAAGGAACAGTTTTCTGGGGCTGCATTAGAATACATGGGCCTTGATGTTCGGTACTATTACATTGGTCCGAAATGGATATCAAGAATTACAGGGAGTGATCCCTATATCGATAGCTTGATGGGCGTCAGAGGAGTTCGGATTCCATACGATGCAAGTGATGACAAGATACAGGCAACCATCGTTGTACTTGGAACCTTGCATCATGTGAAATGGTTGGACTGTAATATGAACCCTGCGCTCACTGATAATCGGCTAGCAGAGTTCCTGCAATTGCCTTCGCTTGCTTCACTCGAAGATCTTTCGTTTCATGGTACTTCGGTAACAGGCACAGCTTTTTCAAAGGCAGCACATTTAACGAACTTGCGTGAAGTATGGGCCAGTAATACAAGGATAAATGATCGGACCTTGCCGCTGATTTCATCCATTGGGAGAATTGAGGAACTTTGGTTAAATGATACCAAAATAGGTGAAAACTCGATGAAGCATATTTTGGAGATGCCTTACTTGTCAGATTTCCGAGCATTTAGAACCGGCATCCGACCCTCAATGTGTATCTCACTCGAAGCGAGAGGAGTGACATGTTATGTCTCTGAAAAGATCGATTCACTTGAAATTGGAGAGCAGATAAGGGCAGATGCGAAAAAGTGGCGGGAGGAGTGGGGAGAGAAGCGATTAGAGGAACAAAGGTTGAAAGATAGAATAGAAATAAATAAGAGGTTGCTAAAAGAGGCTGAAGAGCAAAAAATGAAAGAACTAAACGAGAGAAGATTGAAGGAGTTACAAGAGCAACAGTTGCAGGAGCTAGAGCAATTTCAATCGAAGGATTTGGATGAGGAATTGCAGTTGGAGATTGATGAGGGGCTATTTCTGGAATTAGAGGAGCTGTGAAGTTTGTTTGATTGGGGTTCCAGTTTTCTCGCTTCTTTACGGGCGTAGAGAAATTGTTTTGTACTTCAAGGTGGCTGTCTTTGCGGCAGCCATTTCACTTGGCTTGAAATTAAATACGCCAACGGCGTTTTGCTTCACAGTCCAGGGTCAGCGACATTGTCGCGTCACCCTGGGGAAAGAGGCTTCATCAAATGTACTCTGAAGGAGTACCACAGGCGGGCGTTTGTTCAACGCTTACAGCGTTGGCGTTGAGCACAGGAACGCGACCTAGGGAACGCTTCTATGCTTTGCATCTTCGCGTGCCCTAGGCTTTGGAGTTGAACGCCTTTGGCGTTTGTGGGGTGGTGAAGAATATTCTCGTGTACGAGGGCGTTGAATGCTTCGCACTGGAAGATGAAGCCTCTTGTTGACTTCGTCAACCCTGGTTGCGAGCAACCAGGGCTACCCGGTTTACATCTTAACCCAAGGCTTTGTCTGAAATATCTTTGCGGCACCAGGCGCCTTCCCAGCGGATTTGTTTGACGGCGGTGTAGGCTTGGAGTTTGGCGGTGGCGATGGAGTTGCCCATGGCGGTGACGCCGAGGACGCGGCCGCCGTTGGTGACGACTTGATTGCCCTGCATCGTGGTGCCAGCGTGGAAGACTTTGACTGAGTCAAGCTTGTCGGCTTCTTCGATGCCGCGGATGGGTTTGCCTATTTCGTAACTGTCGGGGTAGCCTTCGCTGGCCATCACGACACAAACCGCGGGTCGTGGATCCCAGTCAAGTGGACCAATTTCAATGAGTTTGGTGTCAACGGTGGCTTCCAGAATGTCGACCAGATCGGTTTTCAATCGCATCAGAATGGGTTGACATTCAGGGTCACCAAAGCGGACGTTGTATTCCAAAACTTTCGGGCCTTGGTTCGTGAGCATCAGCCCTGCGTAGAGGACCCCTTTGAAAGGATTGCGAGATCGTTTCAAAACATGCACGGTCGGCACTAACACTTTTTCTTCAATGGATGCCAGCATCGAATCGGTCAGTAGTGGGGTAGGGCAGTAGGCGCCCATGCCGCCGGTGTTGGGTCCGAGATCTCCGTCGAAAGCAGGCTTGTGATCTTGGGCGGGTGTGAGTGTGACGATGGTTTGTCCATCGGTGATTGCCAGTACGCTGGCTTCTTCGCCATCGAGACGTTCTTCGATAATAATTGTTTTGCCGGCATCGCCGAAAATTTTCTCACGGCCAATTTGGTCGATGGCGATCAGGGCTTCTTCTGCGGTGTGACACACCGTCACACCTTTGCCCGCTGCGAGCCCATCGGCTTTGACCACGACTGGTACATCTTGATCTTCGTGCGGGAAGCGGTCTTTTATATAGCGGGCGGCGCTGTCGGCGTCTCGGAACGCCTGGTATTCGGCGGTGGGAACTTCAGCTTGGCGGAGTATGTTTTTGCAGAATGCTTTGCTGCCTTCGAGCTGTGAGGCACCTTTGTCGGGGCCGAAGACCTTTAGGCCGGCTGCTTGAAAGGCGTCGACAACACCAGCGACCAGGGGAACTTCGGGGCCGATAACGGTTAGGCCGACGTTGTTTTGCTTGGCAAATTTGATTTGTGCGTCGAAATCGGAGATAGAAATATCGATATTCTCTGCATCAACGGCAGTTCCGGCATTGCCTGGGGCGACAAAAACACGCTCGACGCGTGAACTTTGCTTAATTTTCCAGGCGAGGGCATGTTCACGCCCTCCGTTTCCGATGATCAAAACATTCATAGCAATACTGTCGGTTGAAAAACAATTTTTTTGATTAAGAAATTAGGGTCTCAGCAAGCACCGCATTCTATCGCGAGTTTTCGCTGGGCGGTAGCGGCAGCAGATCATTCGTTGTGAATTGAATTCACTTGCGGTTCACTAGATACGGCCTATATATAGTGAAAAACCTATTGAATGCCTGACAGATCGTTGGCGGAAGTTCTCTCTTGTAGAATTTACAACCTGCTGACAGGCAGGTGAGATCGATTAAAAAAGCGGCCAAATTACCGACTTGAATAAATAATCAACAAGAAAAGAAGGTTTTGCAGGGCTTCCTAACCTTCTACAACGACAAATAATTAGTTAAATTTAACCATGCAGATTTGTTTCCCCCTTCAATTCACTACTGCATGGGGGTTTTACGAACTGAACCGTATGGAAATCATGACCTTTTTCTGGATAAATAGAGACTTCATAAATGGCTGACAAGAAAAAGATGTCGGTCGAGGATATTCTCGCCGCTTGTCGAACAGAAAACTCTAGTGGTGATGGCGCTAAATCAGAAGAAAGCGCCAAGCCTGCCGAGAGTGAGGCTCCTTCGTCAGAAACACCTTCAGCGGCTGCACCAGCTAAAAAAGCTGCAGAGATGTCTGTCGAAGAAATGCTGGCTGCCGCCCGAGGCGGAAAAGGGGCTGCAAAAGCCGAGAAAAAGCCGGCTGCGAAGCCCGAAGCTGCGGCTGCACCTGCGAAAAAAGCCGCTGCGATGTCTGTTGAAGAGATGTTGGCTGCTGCCAGAGCAGGAACTGGAGCTGGGAAAAAAGAGAAAAAGGCGGCTGCGAAGCCTAAAGCAGCAGCAAAACCGGCTGCGGCTAAAAAGGGTGCTCCCAAAAAAGCTGGGGCAGCAGGTCCGATAGATACACAAAGCATTTTGGCCGCTGCACGCACGAGTGCAAAAGCTGGCCCGATGTCGAAGGCTGAAGCTGCCGCCAAAGGTAGTCCAACGGCCGCCAAGGGTAGCCCGGCTGCGAAGAAGAAGTCAGCACCTGCGATGCCCAAGAAGCCTGCTTATGCCAAAGCGGCTCCCAAAAAATCAAAGGCAAACGAAGCGTCTCGCCGTGGGTTTATTGCCGCAGTGAGTGGGTGCATCGGGTTCTTTGTTGGGGCATCTATGAATGTTGGATTCACGGCGCTTGGTTTGACTGGTTTGATTGGCAGCCTGGGTGTGGCCCGATTCTTCTTCCCTAATATATTGATCGAACCCCCGACGAAGTTCAAAGCGGGTTTTCCGGCTGAACTCTCGACCGGTCAGGTTGAAACAAAATACAAAGCACAGTTTGGTGTGTGGATTGTTCGCGCAGCTGTTGAGGGACAACTACAAATTTATGCCTTGAGTACGGTTTGTACTCACTTGGGTTGTACGCCAAACTGGCTTGAAGCTGAACAAAAATTTAAGTGCCCTTGCCACGGTAGTGGTTTTTATAAAGATGGCGTGAACTTTGAAGGTCCAGCCCCTCGTCCACTCGAACGCTATGCGATTAGTGTGGCAGCCGATGGCCAGTTGGAGATCGATAAGAGTCGCACCTTCCAAGATGAAATGGGCCAATGGTCAGATCCCGCATGTTATGTTGTGCCTGTGTAGGAACTTCCCTGTAATCAAAACCGATAAAACAAAAATTACGGTAGATACAAGATATCCAGGGCAGCCATGGGAGAATTTTGAGAATTACTGGAAGTTTTCACCCATTTCTTTAGTGGGTAATATTGAAACACCAACCATGGTGATAGTAGGTATGAACGACTTACGGACTCCGCCAAGCGAGGCTAAGCAATTATATCATGCATTAAAACTTCGGAAAAAAGAAACTGTATTGGTTGAAATTCCTGATGCCTCTCATAGCATAGCCAATCGTCCTAGTAACTTAATTACGAAAGTAGCCCACACGTTGGCTTGGTTTGAGAAGTATAAGTAAGAAATTTATAGAATTAAAATAAGCCGATTTTTGACTTTAATCTGTGTTTGGGTACCAGTCCAATTTAATAACCTTTACTTCCCTACCAACACTAGATTTTTTAATCCACCCTTGAAAGGTGTTAATATTACTCATGCCTTCGCTTCCTCGATAATGGTATGGGTAAACAACTTTGGGTTTAAATTCGACCACGGCTTTTGCAGCTTGAAGTTCGGTCATGGTGTAGGGAAGGTTCATACAAACAAAAGCTACGGCGATATTTTTTAAGGCTCTCATTTCTGGGATGTCTTCTGTGTCACCTGAAATATAAACACGTTTGCCATCCTTTTCAATCACGTAACCGTTTCCACGACCTTTGGTATGAAACTTTAATGCTTCTTCTCGCAAATTGTACATGGGAATCGCTTCTACACTAAAGCCGAAACGGTCTTTAAATTCACCATTGTTAAGGACATCTATTTGAGCATCGAATTCGATAGGGAGTTTGTCAGCAACGGCTTGAGGGACTATAATCTTCGTTTTAGYGGTGCTCACCGCTTGGAGTGTTTCTATATTTAAATGATCTCCATGAATATCTGTAACTAAAATAAGATTGGGAGAAGGGTGTCCTTCAAAGGCGGCAGATCCACCTACTGGATCAACATAAATAGTTGCTCCGTCCCATTGAAGCACCATAGTAGCATGAGAAATAGGGTATACTTCAAATTCTTTAACGATTGGAATTTCAACAGTTGTTTCTAGCGTTTTAGTGGCTTCTTCTATAATTGGAGTAGTTGTAGTTTCGGACTTGGATACTACTACTTTTTTGTCGTTTTTACAGCCTGAAAGAATTGCTAACAGGCTAAAAGCAAGAATGATTCGTGACATAGTTCATTTTTTTTATGAAGGTACTAATTCCTTTTTTCTGAAACAATTTATAAAGGAAAGTCCATTTTAATATTACTCCGTTTATATGGAACGTCAGTTTCTTGTTCTACTTCAACAAAACCATATTTTCTATATAGATAAATAGCATTTTCTAACAGGGTATTGGAATAGAGAAATAGTTTTTTGAATTTATGTTCTTGGGCAAAATCGATACAGTGTTGCAGTAATTGCTGTCCAATCTTTTTACCTCTTTGATCTATTTGTACGGCCATTTTTGTGAGTTCGAAGGCACCATCTCCACGCTTCATGAGCGCTACGGTACCGATGGCTTCATTGTTTTCAACGGCAAAGAAAATATGACCACCTTCATTCAGAATATATTCATATGGATTACTCAGAACTTCTCGATCAAAACCTTCTACATAAAAGTAAGTTTCCAACCATTCTATGTTGAGGTCGTAAAATACTTGAGCATATTGGGGTTTGAAATG
>NVWB01000101.1 GCA_002733575.1 Blastopirellula sp.
AATAACTAGGCACTCTGAAAACCAAAAATGAATAACCGAGCAAAAAGCAAGTTGCTCCAGGCGGCGCGTAAAAAACTCTACAGCCGAAAGCAACACCCCGTGGTAGCTACCACATTTTTTTTGTTTTGATGCCGGGAAGACCGGATCGAATTTAGCATGAAGCGACGAGAAAGCAGGAATCAATGAATCATATTCTCCGGTAGGTTGGCTGCTCGCCAGCCGACTTTTGAAGTGCAAAAAGATGAACCACCAAGGCTCGAAGGCACTAAGAAAGAAGAGATTAATCTGACAGAAGATATTAAAAACTCATACCATCACGGGTGCCACTGGCTTCGCCAGTGTGAAGTGCGATTGGACTGTTTTTGTTTAAAAATATCGAACGAAATTTGATTCGATGAATTCAATACATCACGAGTTCAATGAATAGAGAATAATGCAGTCCGAACTCCAATTCCACACTGGCGAAGCCAGTGGCACACGAGGAAAATACACAACGACCCGAATGGAACGTAGCTGAAGTCGTAAGACTTCAGGGAACCCTCGATGCCGGAAATCCAATGGCCGGAAATCCAATGGCCGAAAAAACCGAATTCTTACGAATCCGGCTACGGGGATTTATAAGGAAGATCCGCGTTTACACTTCCTCCTCGCTTCCTCCTCGCTTCCTCCTCGCTTACGCTTCGCGCTTAAGATTATGGAATAATTGTTCACTACGAACAGCAAACAACTCACGAAAGATTTTACTTCAAGATTTCTTCGTGTCTTGGAGCCTTGGTGGTAATCAATGGAACCCGGTGTATCCTCTGATCGACTTACGTCTTCGATTAGGTAAGCATTCCTTTAAGAGATTGCAGTACCGTGATTGCTTCCAACCCTTGTACACCAAAGCTTTCGTGCAATAGCATCAGGGCATCGTTGAAGTTGCCCATGGTTAGTTGAATGCGGATGTTCATTGCTTTGGCGATGACTTCTGGCCCTTGTTGTAGTTGTTCGGCGAAGTACCGAGCACACTCTTGGGCTCGTGGTTCTTCCAGGTCGAACATCGGAGCCAGTGTGTTACCTGCTTCGGTGATTTTGCCTTGTTCAATCTGCTGCATGAATAGACGAAACGCGGCCGCCTTGGGTGGCATGACAGGTTCAGGGTGTGGTGCTTCTAACACGACGGAAGACCCATGATCGCCAGAGAGTAGAACTTCGGTGGCGGGATCTAACTCAGCTGCGGTATCGATAGAAACCACTTCAAGGCTAGATGCGGTGGCGGGATCGACTTCCAGATGGCTTTGTGATTCAAACAACGCCTGTTGATCGGCAGGCAAGTTCGAGATCATTTGGTTGACCTGAATCAGTCGGCCTGCAATTTGTTCGTAGATGGTATCGATTTCACTCAAGTACGATTCGCCACTGGCGTCGTCGAGAATCTCTTCCTTGTTTTCTACGATCCGCTCAGAAAGTCTTTCGATAAGAATTTCTCGAGCTTCTTTCAAAACCGCGATGGCATCGTTGCGATCACTCATTAAGACTAACCATGTTACTAGACAAGAAGGATAGGTAATGCTGACCGTCAACGCACAGCAAAGACTGCCATGCGTCAGGTATCAGCTACCCTTACTAGTTTAGTCGCGCAGATTCAAAACGCTAAACATTTTTTGCTACAGAGGGGGTAATCAGGTGGGGTACGACCGATTGTTTCGATTGTTCGTCCGTTTTGGGCTCGCGGTCGGCAACTTTCATCAGCCCTGCCATCAAAACGATCAAGATTACCAAGGTGGCGTTGACGCTAAGCCAGAACGATTCTTTCTCTCGAAACTTCTCGGCACCAGCACTTCGCCCGGTTAGCAAACTGGCAATATAGAACACGGCTAAGGCGAAAATAAACTTAAGGCCAAACAGTGGGTGATAGTATCCCTGGGGAAATCCGTAGGCTTTCACGGTTAAGATGAAGTTCACCATGCCGCTGACGATCAACAGCCCGGCACTCATCATGACCCATTTCGACCATCTGGATCGCAGTTCGGCTTTGAGTTGGTTGCGAGGTTCCTCCTCTAAAGTTGCAGCCGCAGGCAGCAAGGCCATTCGCATATACAGGGTGCCACCGACCATGATGGTTGCGGGAATCAGATGAGCCCAACGTAAAATCAATTCGAGAAAATCCATGAGGTGGTATCTTTTCTATAAAAAAGTATCAGAATGCACAGAGAAAGAGATCGGCAACCAGAAGCCGGGCCGATCTCTCTATGATAGTCAGTTCCGATTATTCCGCTATGGTAGCCGGATCGAAATTTTTGGCAAAATCAATCGCTTCAGCGGCGGAAGTAAGTTGCCCCATTAGCTGCCGATCTCGCAGTTCTTCTAGCAATTGGCGAAAATGCTTGCCCGGTTTGAGACCAGACTTGATCAAATCATCACCGGTGACTAGAAGCTCAGGGTTCAGTTGTTTTTTCGGCAACCGCAGTTTTTCCTTCGCCAACTGAATACCAGCGGTCAAATCGCCTTTGGCAAAATTGATCGCCGTGGCCAGTTGTAGCAGTTGATCAATACGCGGATCGATCAAGACTCGCTGTAACTTGGGCCAAGGCAATTGATGGGCAAAGCGGATTAAACGTTCATGACGCAAAAGCCACTGGGTGTCTTTCGTTTCTGCATTGGTCAGTTTCCAACGGCTACAGATCGAAGCAACCGGCTCTAGCACTTTGCGTGGATCACAGTTTTCGGCAAGACCTCGCAGTGCTGTAAACCGCAGCAGAGCTGCCAGTGCTGTGGAGAACGAACACTGGTTCAACTCTCGAATCACGGCCATCGTTTCACACCATCGCAACGCGTGACCGGCCACGTTGTCGAGTTCTGGCAGCAGTTCGCTTAACAGCCCCACATCACGCAGCATGACTACCGCTTGTTCCCGACTTGTGTGAACCAGCATCTTCCGCATTTCCATGGCGATGCGTTCGGCACTGACCACATGAATGGATTCGGAATGTCGCCGCACTGCATTGTAAGTATTTTGTTGCAGTTGAAATCCAAAGGTCGAAGCAAATCGAACCGCGTGAAGCATCCGTAGTTTGTCTTCGGCGATACGTTCATTCGGATTGCCGATAGCGCGGACCAAGCCATCGTGCAAGTCTTTTCGCCCGCCGACAAAGTCGTGTGTTTCGTTCGTTAGTGGATCGAAGAAGAGCCCATTGATGGTGAAGTCGCGGCGTTGGGCGTCAAGTTCGGCACTGCTGAAGCGAACTGCATCAGGCCGGCGGCCATCGGTGTAGCCCAAGTCTTCGCGGAATGTGGCAACTTCAATCTGCCCGGCCTTCTTACCGCCAAGTACAGTGATTACCCCGAACGATTCGCCAATCGCCAGTGTACGGTTATGACCGAAAATCTCGCGGATTCGCTTAGGTTCAGCATCAGTGGCAACATCGTAGTCGTGGGGAACCCGGCCCACCAACTGATCGCGCACGCAGCCACCAGCCCAGAGAGCCTGGTGCCCTTTTTCTTTCAGTCGGCGAATCACTTGGATCGAGAATTCGCGGGCGGCGTTGACATCGAATTGGTTCATGTTGATTAGAGACAGTACGCAAGAGTAAAAAGATCGGGCTGAAGCGACAGATTTTAACATACTGCCCCCCACTAGACGAGCATCGGCAGTTCAATTTACGATGGACATTCTCAAATGAACTATAATTGTTCCTACTTGTGCGAACCTGGAGCTGTGCCATATGTCATCAAATGAAGCTGAACTACCGTGGGAAATTGATTGTAAGAGCGTGAAAGAAATGCTCGATACCGACTGTGATTTCCTGCTAATGGATTGCCGTGGGCAAGAGGAATACAACCTCGTGAAAATCGATCAAGCCACGCTGATTCCGATGGATCAACTGACTTCACAGGTCGATCAATTGGAGCCTTATCGCGATAAACGGATTGTGGTCCACTGCCACTTGGGTGGTCGCAGCATGCGAGTGGCCCAGTGGTTACGCCAACAAGGGTTCACCCAATCGCAAAGTATGGCGGGCGGAATTACGGCCTGGGCCGATGATATCGATCCGAGCTTGCCCAAATACTGATCCTATTTGGGAAATCAAAAAATTGGGCATTCCCAGCCAGTCAATTGGCGATATAATAGAGACTGATTCTCTAAAATAGAAATCAAACAAGCCGAAGTGGCGGAATTGGCAGACGCGCTAGGTTCAGATCCTAGTGGGATTTATTTCCCGTGGAGGTTCAAGTCCTCTCTTCGGCATTAAAAAACACCTACAAACATAGACATCAAAGGACTTAGGGTTATATTACTCTTAGTCCTTTTTTGTTGGGTATCCACCCAGTGAACTTCCCCAAGAATACTGGGCATAGGGTTCGGTGATGCGGCTTGTTCCAAGACGATATTGCTCAGGTATCCTAGAAATTCAAGTTAAAACTCCCAAACCGTTCAGGCTCTCGCCCTGCGTCTTCCCAACCGAAGGCATAGTTGCCAATGTGCCACAGTCGAATCGTAGTGTCTGCCATGATCTTGAATCCACACTGTCTAGCACGTTCGCTGAATGAGTAATCTTCGGCTAGATAGTCATAGCCATCATCTCGTTGATGTAACATAGGATGAAAGAAGGGAATCATCGTTTCACCGAAATGTTCGTTGCACATAGGTAGATTCAAGTCTTGCTGAATCTTACGATATACATCTCGGCGGACATGTAGAAAACCAGTGCCAGCATATTTTATTTCAGTCAAGCCACCTGCTTCTCCGAAAGTCATCTTGGGAGTTACTGGCAATACATGGCAGGCAATTTCTCGTTTGCCTTTCTTAGGGTAGATGCCACAGGTGATAGGTAAATTGTGTTGACGAATCTTCTCAATCGCATCAGGGAAGAATCCTACATCAGAATCAATCCACATCGTTTCTTCAAAGCCATCATTCAATGCGTTAGTTGCTAGTTGGTTTCGTCCTTGATCAATCGCTGCATAGCCTCGAATTCTACGGACGGGATAACCTCGGCTTTCTAATTCTTTCAAACCCTCTTCACATTGCGGCACAATACAGCCTTGGTAAGGAACCAGAACTACACATTTACTTGGAGACATTGGATCGTCTGAAATATGTGTCGAGACTTTGGGTGTACTCTCCATGTTGGATTTGTTTTTTCGCACTCCTGCCTGATTGACTTGCATCTCTTTAGGGATGCCTACAAATGTCAACAGTTTGCTGACTTCATTCTGATCATTGAGTTGATCGACATCAAAGATTCTTATGTGTTCCGCATTCTTAGTTGCAAGAGCTTGTGAACGCTCGTTGTATTCATCCCAATATAGTCCAATAGCCTCTTCACGGTCTTGGGTATCGTACTTGGGAAAGATGCGTGACCAGTTCGGTTCATAATGCCAGCCAGCGGGTAATTCTTTTGACCAATGGTTAGTCGGCAAAGGATGATTCTGATCTAACCACCGACAGAAACTTTGAATCACCTCTTCCTTGTTCCGCTTTAAACAAACGATTCGTACATCAGGTTCTGCTTCAATGATCTCTTCCATATATGGCAAGTAGAAAGATGCAATATCTCCAATAATTTCAGAATTCCGCTTTCGACGCATGCGGGCAAACCGCTTGGCAACAACCCCACTGTTTAGCCTGTTATCCAATTGCAAAAGAGGGACCTCTTCGTGAGTGACATGGGTATTCGGTTGAGCATTCAATATCTCAGATAGGGAGCAAGTCCCACATCGTCCAGTGCCTATGCCTAGAATAATCTTTGCCGAATTTGCCATAAGAAACTTTTCAACCTTTTGCAACAGAAAACTGTTAAAGCAGTGAAAATAACACGGAACTTACTTCATCTTAATATACATAGAATAAATGGATTATTCTTGCAAAACAATTGACAACAATACAAAAAACCCATAGTTTGGTTGAATATAACAATCTAAATGGTATACCACTAATACTTTGAAATTGTATCAAAACCTTAAATCTCATCCATTCTATCTGAATACTGCCCTATTCATTCGCCCCGTGAAATACAAGAATTAACACCATGCGTCTACCAATTCGCTCCTGGAAGAACACCCTATCAATACTGGGACTTAAACTATCTGATAAGAAGTCCTCAAATAGAACTAGAAGAAAAAAGCGGGCTTTAAATATCGAATCGCTCGAATCCAAGAAATTGTTGGCTGCTGACTTAATCTCGGTCGAACCGAACGATACTATTGAAATGGCTCCGGTCGTGCCAGGTTCCACCTTTGTTATCAAAGGCGATTTGAACGACGATACCGATGTTGATTTATATCAAGTTGCACTGGAACCAGGGCAAACTCTCAAAGCCAACATCAGCGGAACTGGTAACAGTACAGTTGATACGCACTTGCGTATGTTCAGCGAAAACGGAACTCAGGTCGCCTATGGTGAAATGCTTGATGCTACAACCATCGGCGGCGGCACTTTTTTCATCGGTGTTTCTCATGAAGCCAATGCTGCTTACGACGCAACCGTTGATACCAGCATTTCAAATTCCCATCAAAAAGATCGATATCAGTTAGCACTTGATATCACTGATATGATTGTAGAATTACCACCACTACCACCAGAAGACCCAACCATTCCCGAAGGCTTTACCGCTTCAACCCAGAGTGCATCAGGCAGTGGAAGTAGTTCAGGCTCTGGTAGCGATCCTTTATCCTGTACCTGGGTTTGGGATCCAGTCACGGAAACCTCAAATTGCACCGGTGGATCAGGCTCAGGCTCCGGCAGTGGATCAACATCTGGCAGCGGATCAGGTAGCGGAGGCTCCGGCTCTGGCAGTGGTTCCAGTTCAGGCAGCGGCACTTCCGGCAGCGGATCGGGAAGCGGCGGATCAGGTTCCGGTAGCGGAAGCGGATCAGGCAGCGGCGGATCAGGCTCCGGCAGTGGAAGCAGTTCAGGCAGCGGCGGCTCCGGTAGCGGCAGTGGATCTGGATCGGGAAGTGGGTCAACTTCAGGTACTGGCAGCGGTTCAGGCAGCGGCTCATCTTCCGGTGGTTCAGGAAGTGGCAGCGGATCAGGCAGTGGCAGTGGAACGGGTTCAGGAACCGGCTCTGGCAGTGGATCAGGATCAGCGAGTGGCAGTGCTCCAACTGTGAGTGTTACGTCTTCCACTTCGGTTAATGAAGGTGCAAGTGGAACATCAACTTCAGCTAGTATTACAGTGACACTTTCTGCGGTAAGTGCTGATGCCGTCACGGTCGACTATAGTACTTCCGACGGCGATGCTGAGGAGCTTGATGGCGATTATGTTGGCGGCAGTGCTGGGTCGGGAACACTTACCATCCCTGCTGGGTCGTTAACAGGTAACATTTCGGCAACCGTTAATGGAGATGATAAGGACGAGATTGATGAGTATTTCACGATAGATATTTCAAACCCTACAAATGCAACATTGGGTGCAGTCACATCCGGCACGATTACCATTCTCGATGACGATGACCTAATAGCCCCAGCGAATCAGAATAACAATGAAGGAGACACTGTTTCCTTGCAAATCGATGGAAACAGTCCAAATTACAGCAGTAACGGTGGTAGCTTTGGTGCAACAGGTCTACCCAGTGGCCTGTCGATTGATTCGAGTACCGGTCTAATTTCTGGGAAAATTGATTACACCGCTGCCGGATCGCACAGTGTCACAGTCACACTCACTGATTCCGCCACTCCCCCAAATACTCTTAGCACAGTGACATTTCTGTGGAATGTAACAGACGCGGTTATCGACTATTTAAGAGCTAGAGAGGTACACGCTGGAACTGACACCTCAAATTTTGTCATTGCATACGGCTTGACATTTGATGACCTATATGTTTCTCCGGGCAATACCGTGAGTCTTGTTGTTTGGGGGGCCACACTTCCCGTGGTCGCTGCGGATATTTTGTACACAGGAACTGGTGGCATCAGCGGAAACTTTACTACGACACCATCCATCACACCACTTTCAGGTGCCACAACGATCATTTTTGTTGGCATTGATCTGAATCTGAATGGAACGCTAGATACAGCAGAACGCACCCACTCGGTCAATCTTCATCTGATAAACTTGACTAATGTTAAATATGCTTCTCAAAGAATAAGTACAGTTGGAATGCCTACAACAGTACCAGTCCCCGAGACGACTCATTACGAGATTCAAGCAGAGGAACATTATGATGTGGGTGGAAAATTTAACTTTGAGATGACCCCTCAGCCAGGGACAGTACTTGGCCAACCCAGTTTAATTCGCTATGAACTTTGGGATTCCGATTGGGTTCACAATTTACTCGACTCAGGGCAGGGGACTTCATTTTCACATACCTTTGTAAATGGCGATGTTGGTGATGTCTACATACGAATTTACGCAGATGCCAACGATAACGGACAGTTTGATTCTGGAGAAGTCGAGAATACTTCCGTTGAATTCGTGGTTAAGCAACCAAAGGTGTATAATATTCTCGTCGATGTTTCCAGTCTCGTGAATACGAATGACCCGACAGCGGTTTCCAAAATACCTAAGTTAGCTAACGAAGCTGCATTAATACTATTAAACAAGGATGGCCCTACTGACTTCCGTGCAGCCGTACGATTTAATGTGACGACAATCACATTATTTACTGTTGGCCCATTACGCCCTGATCCTGTGCCTAATAATTTAACTAGCCGGTTACTACACTATGGTGCTGCCGCTGATATTGTTATCGTACAAAGTCTCTCGAAGCCGGGTACTACAGGCATAACTTATCAATTTGACTGGCATCAAATAATAGTCGAATGGCAAAATGGAGGGGCCAATTTTATAGAGACTTTTGCTCATGAAATGGGGCATGGAGTTGGATTAGCATCGGGTAATCATATAGACTCCGCTACAGGTGTCACTTATCCCAATCCGTTTTTAATGACGGCTGCTGGCTTTGGAAATCGTTATTTAACCATAGAAGATGTAGATGCTTTCGAGTAATAAAATGTTATAATGCATGAGATCACAAAGTAAAAAATATTGTTACCCACAATGACTTCATAAGCAATCAGGAGGCAATAATGCGAATTTTCAGCGGTAAAAAATTTATCGAATTTTCAACTTTGCTAGTCGTCACAGGGGTGTTAATTGCCTCTTTTGTATATTTTAGATGCCCAGAAACAAAGAGTATGGCTGAAGATAGTTCGATTACACTAATCGACAGGATGCGATTACTTGGTGGTAATGCATCTATTCTCTCTTACGCGATTTATATCGAGAATGATGAACAAGCCAAACTCCTTGCCGAATTTCATAATATAGAAACTCTTACAGTTGATGGTCAATTATCAACCAGTAGTTGGAAGGCTATAGCGCAGATTAACACAATAGAACATCTCTCGCTCCACTTCCAGGGTGTTCAGGGACTTAAATATCTCAATCACAGGCCAAAACTGACGTATCTAAATATCTCAAGTCTGAATATGACGGGAGAAGAATTGAGCCTGCTATCGGATGCTACCAGCTTGAAGACGCTCAACTTAAGTAGTTGTCAAGCTCTTGAAGATTCTAGCCTTGAAGCCCTTAAGGAACTACCCAACCTGGAGACTGTAATTCTTGATCGCTCTGCTGTGGGAGACAGTGGAATGAAGCATTTAGCACAAATAAAAAATCTTCGCTCGCTTTCCCTTACATATACTTCGATTACTGATGAAGGGCTCAAAGAGTTGAAGAATGTTCCAACACTTCGTTCACTGAACTTGATAAATACCAAGGTTACAGATGCTGGTCTTTTAGAGCTTCAAAAATTTCCTGCCTTGGAAGACCTCTCGATTGCTGGCCCCGAACTTTCAGACAAAGGATTGTTGAGTCTACAGAAATGCAAGCAGCTTAAAGCACTTGATATCACTCATTATCCCTCCAGTGCGAAATTCTCAAAAGAGGCCGTTGCTCAATTGAAAAAAGCCCTTCCCAAACTTGAAGTCAAATGGCAAGTAAAGAAATAGGAGCGTAGTTTTACTTCGGCGTGGGATTTTATCATGTACAAACTTCGTTTCCCAAAATTCAGTCTTCGAACGCTGATCCTAGTGATCTCGCTATTGATAATTCTCTTAGGCTATAGTTTCTCAGGGAGAATTCGTCAAAAACAGGCGATTGCTTGGGTAGAGAGGAATCACGGAAGCTATTCGTATGGTGGTGGCACCATTGGAGAATTCGATCCCAAAGCCCCGTCTCCTCCAACGAAACTTCGTGATCTACTTGACCTTGATTTCTATTATCCTCTTGATTTAATTGATCTTACAAACACTCAAGTTGATGATATAACCCCATTGTCTTCACTGAAACAGCTAAAATTTGTCCTTCTTGGTAATACGATGGTCAATGACTTGTCTGCTCTATCTGGGTTAAATAATCTAGAGGCACTTGAGCTTAACGACACACCTGTGGATGATTTATCTCCGTTATCAAATCTTGAGAATATAACACTCCTTCGTATTTCTGGTACCAATGTTTCTGACCTATCCTCACTCTCAAATATCACTAAAATAAACTTTCTTGAATTTAATCATACACAAATTACAGACCTCACTCCAATTCAGAACTTTTCAAATCTTCATCTGTTGTATTGTAATAACACTCCAATTAGTGATCTTTCTCCATTGAGACAACTAGACAATTTACATCGCCTAGACTTCTCAAATACGAAAGTAAGCGATCTGTCACCTATAGGGCACTTAACCGATATCAGAGAGTTAAATCTCCATAACACTCCTGTGACAGATTTGAAACCGCTGTATAAAACTAGATGTCAAAGACTCAATCTTGTAGGATGTAAGATTAGTGAGGCTGAAATAAAAGCTTTTGAAGCTGCTGTGCCAGATTGCAAAATCCTCCGACCCAACGATCCTCTGCCGGTACCTCCCAAGATGCTCGTACTGCCAAAACACCAGATGTGAGACTATTATTGGGGTCACAGTGAACTTCCCCAAGAAGAGTTGACACGGGATTTAGGTGATGCGAATTTTCTATCATCATAAACAACCGCATGGGTTATTCAACCGATATCTACACACTATTTCATCCAGCAACAGTCACAACTCTAGACTTAAAGAATGGGTCAAACTCTTCACGCCCCTCGGTATGGATTCTATGTCGGGCAATGTCTACTGTTTTTAGATTAATGTCACAACCAATAAAATTGCGTTGTCCTACCCGCATATCTGCTACGCCATTGGTTCCACTTCCTAAATGCGGATCAACTACAACATCACCAGCTTTAGACAATGCTCTTGTAAGGTCAACCATTGGGCTTATTGGCTGTTGCATGTCAAAGTAATCTTTATTTGCATCTTTAGGGAATAAGGCATCAATCAGCCCTCCTAAGTCAAGCTTCTCTTTGCAGTTCGAGGCGATAACAAACGGTGTCAATTGTTTGAACAATCGACCATCAACTGACATTTTAGGTGCCTTGTAGACCATCGCACCCATTGTTTGATAGTGAAGATGTGTTCTTATTTCATCCAAAAAATCAGGCAATGTTTCTGATCCAATTAGAGACACAAATAAACCTTTTGGTTTAAGCCATTTCTTAGCACACTCGGACAAAGCCAACCAATCTTTTCTTGCACTTAGTGACCAAATAACATCGGTTAAAATAAGGTCTACCGAACCATCTTCCACTTGCAAATTACGAAAGTCACAATGTTGAACATCGATGTTGGCGGGTAACACATTCACGGTTTTAACTTCTGACAATTTCTTTTTGCGTTTGGCGGCTGCCTTAATCTTTCCAGGTTTGCGAATTAAGCCAGAAGGAAGATCATCACCTAACGAGTTAGCGTCATCGATAACAGAATCAAGCAATCAAATAGCCGTTCCTTGAATTGTGGCATACCAACATTGGTTAAACTTACGAAGCTATGCAGCACCCTTGAGTGTTCTCTTTCGTTTGGTCATTAGAATGGTCTTTCTGCTGTTGTGCCTGCTGTAACAGGCTATTAAACTGGGGGTAAGCTGGGTTTACGCCAAACAACGCGAACCTCGTTTGGTCGCCACGGGCAGGGCTGTAACCTTGTCCGTGGTTTTTTTTTAAAGTCTCTAGGTAAAAGTGAAGAGTAATTTTGAATAATATCAAAAAAACATTAGTGCAACTCATTACTGCAATCATCTTTACCTGTGGGATAACGGCAAACACGATTGATTCACTATACGCCGAGCCAAACACGAATAGAAGCATTGCACCTAACTTTGTGATCATCTTCACCGATGACCAAGGCTATCAAGATGTCGGTTGCTTTGGTTCTCCACTGATCGCAACGCCTCGTTTAGATGAAATGGCCAAGCAGGGGCGGAAGTTCACCAGCTTTTATGCACAAACCGTTTGTGGTCCATCGCGGGCCGCTTTAATGACTGGCTGTTATCCGCTGCGAACGGCCAAAGCCCGCCAACCGGTGACCATTCATCCTTACTTGCACAGCAAAGAAATCACCATTGCCGAAGTGCTAAAACCGCTAGGGTACAAGACTGCCGCGTTTGGCAAATGGGATTTGGCCGGGCACTCGCAAACTGCTATGGGGCAAAGAAAAGCTGGCGGCTATGACCCTGCCTTGCTGCCGCTGCATCAAGGCTTCGATTACTTCTTCGGCACACCAACCAGTAACGATGGTGTGGTCAATATCATCCGCAACAATGAGATGATCGAAAAAAAGGCCGACATGGGACTAGTCACTCGAAGATACACAGACGAGGCCATCAAATTTATCGAGGCAAATCGCGACGACCCTTTCTTTGTCTACTTGGCCCATACCATGCCCCATACTCGCTTAGGGGCATCTGCCGATTTCAAAGGGAAATCAAAACGAGGTTTATACGGCGATGTGATTGAAGAAATCGATTTCAATGTCGGGCGAATTCTCGACACCATCAACAAGTTAAAGCTGCAAGAAGAAACCTACGTCTTCTTTTTCAGCGATAACGGACCATGGCATATCAAAAAAGAACATGGCGGTTCGGCCCTGCCGCTGCGAGGTGCGAAGACCTCCACTTGGGAAGGAGGACTTCGCGTACCGTGTATTATGTGGGCACCAGGAAGAATTCCGGCTAATGCCAGTTGCGACGAACTCACCGCAACGCTCGACATGCTACCCACCATAGCAAAACTTGCCGGAACCGAAGCACCGCAAGATCGTATTATCGACGGGCACGATATCAGTGACTTGATTCATGGCGTCGCTGGGGCAAGTTCTCAGAAAGAAGCCTTCTACTATTACCAACACACCCACCTACAAGCAGTCCGCAGCGGCAAGTGGAAGCTGCACGTCACACGACCCGGCGAACCACCTTGGGGACCAAAGTGGGCCAATCATATCGACAAAGCCAACGATGTGTTTGATATCACAACGCCGCTACTCTATAATCTGGAAACCGACATCGGCGAAACCACCAATGTCGCTTCGCAAAACCCTGAAGTCGTCAAGCGTCTGCTGAAGTTAATAGAACAGGGCCGCAATGATATCGGAGACTACAACCAAAAAGGGTCCGGCATTCGACATTACGAAGCGTTTGACCCGAGACCGGATGTTGAGCAGTGGAAATGAATGATTTACTGGTGTATATAGAACTAGAGCCTCGTTTAAGTTCATTCGTAAAAGCTTGTGAGAGCTACTGCGTAGCTGAGTGCTGCGGGCTCGATGCTTTCTGTTTTTCGCCACTGGTTATTGCAGCACATCTCTCTTATTATTCGGGATCGATTCAAGAGGAGTCGTTAATTGAGATCGAAAAAGACCTTGTAGCCCTTGAGTTGCAAACGAAAGATTTGCAACAAAATGAGCATGGATTTATCTGTGGGATCGAGATATTAAATCAGTTATTCACACGTGAGAGCATGGACAAGTTAATTCGTCAGCTTCGTACGAATTTAAGATTAGCTCCAAAGGTATTAGATTATTCAAATAAACTAGAGGAAGAAACATCCTAATTACAGTTGGCTCACACAACGATGTTAAGAACTGTAATCATTCTGCATTTTTTGACTTACATATTTTCACAATTATT
>NVWB01000102.1 GCA_002733575.1 Blastopirellula sp.
ACCCCAATCTGTTTACCTGACGGTTGAAAAGAAGTAAAACAATCAAAGTACGCAAACCATATTTTTACAATTACCGGACACTATTGGGCTGTGCCTGACCTACGATTGCTTCCTCACTTTCATTCAATATCAACCCTGGCCGAATCCACCTTTGCGAAGCGTCAGCTATGAAGACGCTTCAGAATCGACCCATCTGCGTAACCATAGTTCTAGAACTAGCAGTGCCCAAAGTCTGGCGCTGTGGTCAAACATGCCGCTGGTGTGTTCATGAACAAGAGAGCGGATGCTTTCTTCACGGAAGTAACCACGCTGCAAGGTCTTTTGATCTAACAGAACATCATGCACCATTTCGCGTAGTTCGTTACGGAACCAGTGATCGAGCGGAACGCCAAAGCCCATCTTCTTCCGATTCCAAATCTCCGCTGGCAGCTTGTCCGCAAAGGTGTCATGCAGAATACGTTTCCCTTTACCGCGTCTCCATTTTAAATGGTGGGGCATACTAATTGCGAACTCTACCAACTGATGATCAAGGAACGGTTGACGGCATTCCAAAGAATGGGCCATCGATGCGATATCGACTTTGGTATTTAAATCACAGGGAAGATAAGTGGTTAAATCGGCCAACGAGGCACTGGTTATGGGATCGCGATTATCCGATTTCTTCCAAGCCGCTTTTAAGAAGTCAAAGGGGTCGCTAGAGAGTTGTTCCACAAATTCATCGGTATACAGTTCAGCACGCCGTGTTTCGTTGAAAATGCTAATCCATTCTAAATAACGTCGCGGGGCCGGCATTGCGGCCGCTTCGCTGAATCGCTTTAAGCGACGCATGAATGACTTCTGACGATTGCTACTCGGTAATTTCTGCCACAAGGGCGATGCCACCAATTGCTTGATCGGGCCTAAGCGATCTAGCCAGCTACCAAGCCGCACTGCTTTGTAGCGGTCGTAGCCTGCAAACAGTTCATCGCCACCATCACCACTTAACGCCACGGTCACTGCTTCTCGCGTGTATTGAGCAACATACCAAGTCGGAATGGCCGAGCTGTCTGCCATCGGTTCATCGTACTGCCAGACCAGCTTCGGTAAAATATCGACCGCATCGGGCGTGACTTGAAATTCGTGATGCTCGGTGCCCAAATGATCGGCCACTAATCTGGCATAGCTAGTTTCATCATATTCGGCTTGAGGGAAACCAATAGAAAACGTCTGAACTTTTTGGTCCGTCAATTCACACATGGTGGCGACAACCAACGAAGAATCAACACCGCCTGAGAGAAAGGCACCCAGTGGAACTTCGCTTTGCATGCGTAACTTAACCGAATCACGGAACAACTCTTTGAGTTGCGTTTGATTCTCTTGCTTCGAGAGCGTGTTCTCTTCGCGAAAGTTGGGTGTCCAATAAGCCTGATTTGTGAGGGTGTCATTTTCAATAACCAGAGAGTGCCCTGGCGATAGTTTTTTTATCTGCTTGAAGATCGTATTAGGATGCGGCACATATTGATAAGTCAGGTACTCATCAATCGCATTAGGGTCGACTTCACGCGGAACTTCAGGTACTTGCAAAATCGCTTTTAATTCGCTGCCGAAGATCAAGCGACCAGGCTCATGGTAATAATAAAGCGGCTTCTGCCCTAATCGATCTCGCCCAAGTACCAGTCGCCGATTGCGTGAATCCCAAATCGCAATAGAAAACATTCCGTTTAAATGTTTGAAACAGTCGGCCCCTTCGTCTTCATATAAATGCACCAAGGTTTCGGTATCAGATTGCGTGCGGAAAGTATGGCCTGCTCCTTCCAAACGAGAACGGAGTGCTTGGAAGTTGTAGATCTCTCCATTAAAGACAACCCAAACGGTCTCATCTTCGTTGCACATGGGTTGATGGCCGCCTGCAATATCAATGATTGACAGCCGCCGGTGGCCGAGAGCAATACCAGGAATGGTTGGGTAGGGGGAACATTGCTGAAGGTTGGAATGAAGTAGACCAGAGTCATCAGGCCCACGATGGGCCAAGACATTGGTCATCTTCCGCAATCGATCAATTTCGATAGCTTTTGCTGGATCGGTCCATAGGGCTCCGGTGATTCCACACATGAAGTATCGAGACTGCCTTGATTAAGGAATGGTTGAATGTGATTGATTCAACCCATTATTCTAGATCATGGAACAACGCCTGGGGAGCCATAAAGGGGGTAATCCGGCCAAGAAAGTCTGAGCAAGAACGGATAATCTGTTGCTTAGACTTCTTTCATCTAGGGTAGCACCGCCGACGATTCCGGAGTTGGCTGTGTTTCGGGATCAAACGTATTCGGAACGTCGTCGGTGTGGCCGAAGGCCATCAGAGGTTACAGGGGTCTGAAATTCACGGAGCTCAAAATGTGATTGATCGATCATAAGCTTATAATTTACGGGAAAATGGATACCGCTCTAACCTCAAATCGACTAACGTCGACCCCGGCGTCGTTTTGAATATGCGTAATTGAGTGGTTCGCGTTTTCCAAAAACGACGGCGCGGCTACCCAGAATAGCAATTTTAAAAATACTCTAGCTTGCCGTGTAGCCCTCTGCTCGATCTAATCGCAGCACATGGGTGTTCAAACTCAGCTGATTCGACTCGATTCCAGGCGTCGAAGCAAACATGGTGCCTAGCAAATTTGCGGCTGTTTCAGGCACAATCCGATAAAAATTGTGCTTGCCATCCCTTCGGCAATCGACCAAGCTCGATGCTTTGAGCAGTGCCAAATGATGGCTGACCGCAGGCTGGCTTTGGCCCAAGTATTCGCACAAGGTGCGGACGTTCAACTCTTTGCTTTGCAATAAATACGACAAAATACGCAAACGGGTTTCATCAGAAAGCAGTTTGAACAAACCAACTAAATCTTTGGCTGTTTCAGCTGGTAGTGATTCGAGGCGTCCTGGCTGTTTCAGTTCAGGTTCGACCGGAACGGAAGCCAGTTGAGGCGCAGTGACTTCTGACGACTCGAAAGTCGGATGGTGCGCTAGGGACATAACCCATGTTTCCTTGTGAAATGCAAAGTTCAAATCACTCGTAGCGCATTCAACGCATACGAGTTCTATGTCAATCGATGGCTTGAACAGAACGCGATCGATCAAGTTGCATTGCCTCTCGGTCAAGAGAAACATCAAACAAGCCTGATTCCAACGAAGCGCGAACGGTCTTAACTAATAGAGAGACAATTGGGAGGTATTTTAGGTGTGTAGTGAGGAGTTACGCATCCGCCCTAGAAATTGTTTGATTCAATTAATCAATCAGCGCGAAAGATAATCAAATTGAAAATAAAGAATCTCTAGAGAAGTGCATCCTTCTCACTACTACCACTAATTCTAGGTACAATACGCAAAAGAATAAATAGTCTGGGCCAAGTTTTTGCCCAACTCAGAGGATGATCGCAGACAAGAGCCCCTCTATGGGACTGTTTACTATGGCTTTCCTTGGTCTTTCAGCAAAAAAACATCGATTGTCTGGTAAATGGCATAAATTACTTGTAATAAACAGCTTGAGTTCTTTCAAGATGCCGCCTACATTTTGCTGTGGTAGACTGTTGCTGCTATATTGGGTCCGAATTACCGTCTAACTTCATTCCACGGTTTGCCATAATAGACGAAAAAATAACTGATTCATCCTTGTCATAATGAGAACTTATGCCGTTTTCACTTCGCAAAATATTCCCTTATCTCTTTCCGCTCTTTTTTATAGCGGCATTGATTCCGGTTCTACGCTTTGAAGACCTCCCGCCTGCGGATTTCAGCTTCAGTAATGGAACGGAACCACAATCGATTGATCCGGCCAAAGTAACGGGTGCGCCAGAGGGAAGAATCATCAACGCACTGTTTGAAGGATTATATCGGCAAATGCCCGACCCCGAAGATTTTTCGGCGATGAAACCGGTGCCTGCACTCGCGTCAGGTCACACGCTTTCAGAAGATAAAAAAACGTATACCTTCACCATTCGAGACGGAGCCACCTGGAGCGACGGAACCCCGATCACGGCATACGACTGGACTTTCTCTTGGCAACGATTCTTGCATCCAGAGACCGCTGCTGAATACGCCTATCAACTTTGGTATTTAACCAACGCCGAAAAGTACACGGGTTCCAAATTAGAAGTTGGAGATAAGGTTGAAATTGAGCTAGACGACCGCCAGTATCCTGACCAACATTTTCCACGTGGAACGATTCTCAGTGGATTGTTAAACAAGCTAGAAAAAATCAAAACAGGAGAAAAAGACAAAGAGGGCAAGCCAAAGACCGTTAATATCTATCACGTGGAAATGAAACCAGAAACCAATGGGATCGTTGACTGGAAAGCGGCTGGCGAACTCCGTAAGTTCACAAATATTGGCACGCCTGAAAAGATCTCCGAGCCTCATGGAGCCGAAAAGGTACGTCAGGTACTCATCCATTTCAGCGAAGTAGGCGTAAAAGCGGTTGATGACAAAACACTGGTAGTCACGTTGAAGAATCCGACGCCGTATTTCTTAGAGCTTGCCTCTTTCTACCCACTGTACCCTGTGCAGCGAGAGTGTGTTGAAAAGTATGGATTTCCAGATTGGACTCAAACCGATAATATCGTTACCAGCGGACCTTACCTGTTGGATTTCCGTAAGCTACGAGATCGAATTCGCTTAAAGAAGAACCCCAAATACTGGGATCTTGATTCGGTGAAACTCAATATCATTGATGCGTTTGCCGTACAGTCTGACACGACCATTCTGAATATGTATTTAGATGGCCAATTAGATTGGGGTAACACCGTGCCGAATGCGTCGATCGAGAATCTAAAAGCAAGAGATGTCGATAATGGGACCAATGAATTAAAGATCGCCCCGATGTTGTCTACCTATTTTTATCGCATGAATGTAAACCGGCCGCCGTTGGATAATCCCAAAGTGCGGCGAGCAATTAACCTCGCAATTAACAAGCAAGATATTGTCGAATTTGTAACGAGAGCAGGTCAGATACCCGCGCATAGTTTTGTGCCTACTGGATTGCCTGGATACAAAGAGGGCATGAGTGGAGAGTACAACCCCGAAGAAGCTCGGCGTCTATTGGCAGAAGCCGGTTTTCCAGGTGGCATAGGTCCAGATGGCGAAAAAATGCGAAAGATCGAAATTTTGTATAACACCAATGAAGGTCATCGAGATATTGCCGAAGTTATCCAAAGTCAATTAGAGGAAAATCTCTCCATTACAGTAAGTCTGGCGAATATCGAGTGGAGTGCCTTTCTGAAAAAAACGCATGACATGAAATACGATATTGCCCGAGCTGGTTGGATTGCCGATTACCCTGATCCGAACACGTTTCTGGATATGTTTGTGACCGATGGCGATAATAACCAAACCGGTTGGAGCAACAAAAAATATGACCAATTAATTGCGGACGCCATGCAGGAACCAGACCCTGCTAAGCGGTTAAACATTTTAAGTGAAGCAGAGCAGATATTTATGGATGAGATGCCAATTTCTCCGATCTACTATTATGTTTCACTCAATTTAGTTCGCCCTTATGTGAAAAACTTTCACCCTAACATCGTTGATTTGCACCCCTTGCATATTATTGAAATTGATCAAGAGATGAAGCAAGAATTCTTAAAAAATGGGGAGGACGTTCGTTGAGTACCTTTTTACTAAAACGATTCCTCTGGATGATTCTCACTTTGTGGATTGTCTACACGGCTTCATTCTTCCTGATGCACCTAAAACCAGGTGGTCCATTTGATGGCGAGAAGAAACAGTCTCCAGAGATTCGTAAAAACCTGGAAGCCAAGTATCACTTTGATTGGCCCCTGTGGAAACAGTACGGCTATCATTTAGGAAAAGCCTGTCGCTTAGATTTTGGGCAAAGCTTAAAGCAAAAAGATAAATATGTGAACGACATCATCCGCGAAGGCTTTCCAATCTCCGCTACGCTAGGTGTCTGTGGCTTGAGCCTGGCTGTGCTATTAGGAATTTCGGCAGGCGTTGTTTCAGCCTTACAGAGACAAACGCTCTTAGACTTTAGTTTTCGTACCTTGGCCACACTGGGCATTGCAGTGCCCAACTTTGTGTTAGCCGGATTTGCGATTATAATTTTCGTGTTCGTGCTCGACTGGATTCCCGCGGCTGGCTGGGGCAAACCCATTAATTTGATTCTACCGTCACTCTGCTTATCGGCTCCGTTTGCCGCCTATATTTCACGCTTGACACGAACCGGCTTGTTAGAAGTTTTGAATCAAGATTATATCCGCACAGCCTATGCCAAAGGACTGATGACCCCGGCAGTTGTGTTTCGGCACGCTTTACGAGGCGCGTTGCTTCCAGTGGTTTCTTTTCTAGGGCCCGCCACGGCTGGTATTTTAACTGGATCACTTGTGCTGGAACGCATCTTTTTTATCCCAGGCATGGGCACACATTTCATCGAAGCGGTGCTGCAAAATGATCACTTTGTGTCTCTCGCTATTGTGATGGTGTATACCGTACTGTTGTTCACCATGAACACACTCGTCGACTTGTCGTATGGTTTGATCGACCCTCGTGTCAAACTGCAAGATTGATTTTGAATTACGATTCCCTATTGAAGCTTAGACCCTATCACGAACACGGTTAGTCATTGATGACAGATTTTGAAAAGGCCCTGCCGCCACTAGAAAAATATGCAGAGATGCTGCAAGAGTCTGAGGCCATTCATGGAATCAGTCTATGGCAAGATGCTTGGCGTCGCTTGCGTCGTGATAGAATCTCGATGATAGCGCTCAGCTTTTTGATCATCTTAGGAGTGCTGGCGTTATTCACACCGCTATTGCCCTTGCAATCGCCCAAGTCGCAAGATCTCCGCAACCGCCAGTTCTTATCGCCCACGTTGTCATCTGTTCCGCTTCAGATCAAAGGGTTAGATGGAGAGAAGTACGATCAACAAGTGAGCAAGCTTTGGCATAATCCTGGTTTTTTTGATCGAATGCAAATTAGCACCCGAGTCCTAATTTTTGGTGACTTCTCCATTCCTAGTCTCTGCGGCACCGACCACTTAGGCCGTGATCTACTATCAAGGCTGTTCTGGGGAGCGAGAATCTCGTTGATTGTCGGCCTCGTTGCCACAATGGTCTCGCTGGTCATAGGTGTTAGTTATGGGGCAATCGCCGGGTTTGCCGGTGGAATCGTAGACGATGTGATGATGCGAATCGTTGACATCCTCTACTCAGTTCCATTCATTTTTGTCGTGCTCTATCTGATCTCGGTTTTAAGTGAAGATGAAATCCAAACATGGTTAGAAAACCATGGAATTCACCGAATCATTATTCTGTACATTGTCATTGGGGCAATTTACTGGCTGACCATGTCTCGCGTAGTACGCGGGCAAATCATTAGTTTAAAGAACGAACAATATGTTGACGCGGCCCGGACGATTGGGGCAGGCGGAATGCGGATTGTATTTGTTCATTTGGTGCCGAACGTATTAAGCATCGTGATCGTTTATCTCACGTTGACCATTCCCTCGGTGATGTTGTTCGAAGCTTTCCTTTCATTCCTAGGGCTAGGAGTCGAACCGCCGAGTGTTTCGTGGGGCATGTTGGCCAACGAAAGCATCAAAGTGATTACTCCGCTAGAAATTCATTGGTGGTTGGTCTTTTATCCAGCATTAGCAATTGCATTAACACTTTACTCGCTCAACTTCCTGGGTGATGGGCTTCGAGACGCACTCGACCCTCGTATGAAGAATAAATAGAACAGAATTATTAATGGCATCGACGCAATCACATACTGCTGCTGATTCAAAAAAGACAGATGAAATACTACTGTCGGTAGATGACCTGCGCGTGCAGTTCAACACCGATGATGGAATTGTCCAAGCAGTTCGCGGACTTTCGTTTGATCTAAAACGTGGCGAAACCTTAGGCATCGTTGGCGAATCAGGTTCAGGCAAGTCTGTCACCAACTTGGCAATAATGGGGCTCATTCCTCAACCACCAGGCAAAATCACCTCGGGTACTGCCATGTATCAAGGGAAAGATTTACTCAAGCTTCCGATAAGAGAACTATCTGAAATTCGCGGCAATCGTATTGCCATGATCTTTCAAGACCCAATGACCGCGTTGAATCCGTTTCTCACCGTTGAAGAACAGTTGACCGAAGTCACGCGAAAACACTTGAAACTGAACTACAAAGACTCGGTCGCTCACGCGATTGAGATGCTGAAAAAAGTGGGAATCGCGTCACCTGAGAAACGGGTGTTTGATTATCCGCATCAATTTTCTGGCGGAATGCGTCAGCGTGTAATGATCGCCATGGCCTTGAGTTGCAAGCCTGATATTCTCATAGCCGATGAACCAACAACCGCGCTTGATGTCACCATTCAAGCACAAATTTTAGAACTGATGCAGCAACTGCAAGAAGAGGAAGGGACAGCGATCATCTTGATCACCCATGACTTGGGCGTGATTGCGAACGTGGCCCATCGTGTGTTGGTGATGTATGCTGGCCGAGTGGTTGAGAAAACTTCGGTCAGTGAATTATTCGCCGATCCACGCCACCCTTATTCCATCGGATTGCTTGAATCGATTCCACGAATCGATGAACGGAACGATGCTCAGTTACAACCGATTCCAGGTCAACCACCTGATATGGCCCATTTAAAACAGGGCTGCTCATTTTATGATCGTTGTCCTTTTCGGCAAGATCGTTGTTTGAAGGAAGACCCGCTGCTAGTGGCATCGCCTAGTGCTGGCCAATTTGCTTGCTTCGTTGATGTGGATAACACACCGCGACAAGTGGTTGAAGCTGAATAACCGTTGTTGCAGAAGCAACATTTATGATGATCCCCGTATCGTTTTCGCCTGTTGAACCTTGAACAAGGACTACTTCGTTGTCTGAGTCACCTAGTACACAAGTTTATGAAGCCTCTACCGTCGAGACATCGCCCGTACTTTCAGTGCGCAATCTCAAGGTACATTTCCCATTCAAACGTGGTTCGATGTTCAAACCCGATAACGGGTTTGTTCGTGCCGTGGATGGTGTCTCCTTTGATCTCATGCCAGGCGAAACACTTGGCTTAGTTGGAGAATCTGGCTGTGGAAAATCGACCACTGCCAAGGCCATTTTGAATTTGGTCAAACCCACCTCCGGCGAAATTTATTTAAACGGTAAACGGATCGATGGATTGTCCCCATCGCAAATGCGACCCCACCGTGCCGACTTGCAGATGATTTTTCAAGATCCATTTGCTTCACTCAACCCGCGGATGACTGTCGGCAGCATCATCGGCGAACCGATGAAGATCTTCAACTTAGCATCCGGCAGTGATTTAAAGTTGGAAGTCATGCGAATGATGGACGTAGTGGGCCTCAACCCTCGTTACATCAACCGTTATCCTCATGAATTCTCTGGCGGCCAACGTCAAAGAATTGGCATCGCCAGGGCCTTGGCCGTTCGTCCGAAAGTAATCATCTGTGACGAACCAGTCTCGGCACTAGACGTTTCAATCCAAGCGCAAGTGGTCAACTTGTTAATGGATTTACAGCAGAAGCTGGGCTTGTCTTACGTGTTCATTGCGCATGACTTGTCGGTGATACGCCACCTGTCGCATCGAGTCGGCGTGATGTACTTAGGTCGAATCGTTGAACTGGCAAAGTCCGAAGATTTGTATCGCACACCCAAGCATCCTTACACGCAAGCACTCTTATCAGCGATCCCTGTGCCTGATCCTGACATCGAACGCAAACGCCAACGAATCATGCTCGAAGGCGAAGTTCCCTCGCCAGACATCGTCTACCAAGGCTGCCCCTTCGCCGACCGCTGCTCCATCGTCGACGACAAACTCTGCCGCCATACCGCCCCAACATTGGAAGGCGACGATCATCAAGCTTCCTGCTTTAAGGTGGATGGGTAGTGATTTATCCTGTAGACGGATTCGTAAGAATTCGTATTGTCGTCATTGAGGGTTCTCTGAAGTCTAACGACTTCAGCTACGTTTTATTCGACGACGTGAGTCGATCAGAGGTTTTTGAAATATCGCTATTCTGCTGTGAAATCTTCTGTCCCAGAGGGACAGTATCGTGTAGCCAGGGAATTTATTCCCTGGAACCGAACCGCACAACTCCCCAAAGCCCCAGCGGGGCGACATCACAAACGTCGAGTGGTCTTGCCATCTGAGAACGAATTCTAGCAAGATGAATCTTAGATTTGTAGCTGTTAATAGGGCTCATCGAAACAATGTCGCCCCTCACCGGGGCTCAGACTATTTAGGTCTTCTTTTCCAGGGGATAAATCCCCTGGCTACACGATGACGTCCCTATCGGGACTGAAACAAATGGCAATGATAGTAGCAATAAATCCGACCCTGCGTGAACACTCAGAACTCTGAGTTTAAAATACTCCTAATCCAGCGGCAACCACATTGCTCCTACTATCGTCACTAGTAGCCCTACGACGCTGATAAACAGGCTCATCGGGGTGATGGCCTTCAGTCCTTCGATTTCGGTCATGCCGCTCATTTTGCACATGATCCAGAAGCCGCTGTCGTTCATCCAGGCGATTGGTTTTGAGCCACAGCCAACTGCTAGGGCCAAGTAGACCGGGTGGAAGTCAAGCATTTCTGCGGTGGCCATTGGGGATAGAATTCCGGCCGCTGTGATCATGGCCACGGTTGATGACCCTTGTGCGGTGCGGATGGCCATGGTGAGCCCGTAGGCGATCAGCAGAATGATAAATGGTTCTTGCGAAGTCATACCGCTTAAATAATCGGCGATGCCAGTTTCTCGCAGCATTCCGCCAAAAGCTCCGCCAGCCGCGGTGATTAAAATTACCACGCCGCCGCTTGCCAACGCGGTTTGCACGGACTTGGCCAGTTCTTTTTTGGTCGTTTTGCAATAAACTACCATAGTCAACATAGCGATCACCGCCGAGATACCCAAGGCGATGTTCTTGTTGCCAAATGTTTTGGCCAAGTACATGACTGTATCTGAACTGCTGCCCAAGATTCCGCTGAGGAAAGAGTCCTCGCTTCCAAGCAAGATCTTCAAAATCGTATAGCCAGCGATCAAAACTACTGGCAGAATAATGGGAAGCAATGAAATCCAGAGTGGTGGCAATTCGCTTTCGTCTTTTGCGACAATCAGTTTTAGATCTTCCAGCGACATATCTGGCGTTTCTCGCAGCGGTAACACCCAGAATTTATTGATCGTTATCGCATAGAAGTATCCAGCGGTGGAAGTGAACAGCCCAACGATACAGCCGCCCAGGATCATGGTGCCGATGTCTAAGTTGAATTGTTCGACCACAATCAGCGGGCCAGGTGTTGGAGGCACCAGCGAATGGGCCATGGTTCCGCCGATGATGATTGTGAGTACATAGAGCAAATAGTTTTTGCCGGTGCGCATGCGTAGCGCTTTGGCCAACGGAATCATCAGATAGAATACGGTATCAAAGAAAACAGGAATCGCCAGCAAGAACCCACTAAAGATAAACGCAATTGGTGCCCCTTTTTCGCCTACGACATTGAGAGACGAGCGAATAATTCGGTCGGCGGACCCACTGTCTAACAGGCACTTGCCAATGATTGACGCCATCGCAATCAAGATTGCAATCTTGGTACAAGTCGACCCAAACGCTTCTGCCACACGTTCGCCAACAGTCTTGCTGGCCGCCTTTTCGGCAGCGGCGCGATCTGTTGCATGTACGATGATATCTGATTCTTGATAGGAATAATGATCTACCGGTGAAGCATTTGCCAGCGTTTGTGTACTGCCATCTGCCAGTATATTTCGGTCGAAATGCGAGACTTTGAGTTCCCCGACTTCTTCAGCCAACGACCAGCCTGAACCAGGTCGCATGATCAAGAAGTTTTGCGATTGATGTAAATCATCCCGCTTACTCAAGTTCAACTGAAAAGTGTTGCTGTCTTCTTCGGAAATAACGAACTTGATTTTGTTTTTGTCGAGATAAAACTTATCGACCGAAGACCTGGGTGTTAACACCGAAACCGCCAAGGCGGCTAGTGTGAGTGCCAGAAAAGCGTGCAAGCGAAAAAGCAGTACGCCACCGATGACAATTGCCACGCCGATTAAAACGATCAACAGCGAATCCATAGGAAGGTAGCCTGTTTTGGAGAAGAAGAATGAAAGGATGGATAAACTACCGTAAATGGTTCAGACGCCAGAATCAAGTAGTTTACGGCATTTCTTCGACAACCGGAGGCTCTTCAAGGATAAAATGATGCTCAATTTTTGTCTCTGGCAGCAATGTTTGTAGATTTTTTAGACCTGCCTCGGTAATAACCGTTTCGTGTAAGAATAACCGTTTCAGCGATTTTAGCTGGCTTAAGGTCGGGATTCCTGCATCGGTCACATCGGTTCCCAGCAGGTACAGAACTTCTAAATTGGGAAGCTGCGTCAGGTGTTCTAAACCCTGGTCATCGATACCGATCCGGGCCAAGCTGAGCACCTTTAAGCTGGTCAAATGACTTAAATGCTCAAGACCATCGTTGGTAATTCGAGGGCCAAAGAACTCGGGTTCAATATCGGTAATGATCGAACCCCCGAGATAAAGCTCCGTTAATTTTGGCAGATCGTGTAAATGTGACAGCGCGTCGTCGGTGATTTGTGTTCCTTTCAGATCAAGCACCACGAGCTCTGCCAGTCCAGTTACTTGAGCCAAATCTTTATCGGTAATCAGCAGAGGATACGGCGTGGTGATGACTTGGATTTTACCTTCCGAGTTGAGACCGATTTCCATGCCGATCTTTCGGTACTGGGTGGCAATGCCATCTTCGGCAGTTGCAGGGTCTGTTTGCGTGGCCGGTGAGATCCACCAAGAGATCAACGATCCAATCACCAACAGCATGATCGAAAAGAATAGGATCCCCAGCACGACCACCGCTAACTCGGAGAACATCGACCCACGCTTGGGTCGAGGCACCGGATTGGAGTCCGAAGATTGGTTGTGACGAATCATGCTGTGTTAATTATTGATAGGTGAACTAGCAAACATGGCCTTAGCCTATCAGGGAATGGAGCGGAATACCAGTGAAATGTGTTACCTTGAACGAGACCGCCAGAAGCCGGGCATAAACAGCACCAGAATCACATAGATTTCTAACCTTCCGATCATCATCAACCAAGTGAAAACCAGTTTTGTCCACCAAGTGAAATGCGTGTAGTTTTGTGTCGCTCCGATGATTCCCAGCCCAGGTCCAATGTTGTTCAAAGTGGCCGCGATACTAGTGGCCGTGTCAATCAACTTATGTTCGATATGATCGTCGCTAGTTCCCCAAGTGGCATCAGGTTCAATCGTGACGACCAACATCCAACTCAACACAAACAACACAAGAATTAAACCGAAGTAGACCAAGATATTACGCTGTAAATCAGGGTCATCCACTGGTTCGCCTCTGATACGAAGGGGGCGAATAACTGACGGATGATACGATTTCTCTAACTGCAAAAACAAAATCTTATGGAATAACACATGGCGAATGACTTTCATGCCGCCTCCGGTACTTCCGGCACAGCCCCCGATGAACATCAATAAGAATAGTATTGCACGGCCAAAACTATTCCATGAGTTGAAATCGTGAGTTCCATAGCCTGTGGTGGTGATGACTGAGACAACTTGAAACAGCCCGTTGCGTAATGCGTAGCCTGTTTCACTCGCAAACCCAACCTCTTCACCTTCAGGTTGGAAGTCGTGATAAACCAATCCAAAGCCCATGATCAAAATCGTGATGCAAAGAATCAAGGACATGTAGGCCCGCCATTCGGTATCACCCAGCATTTTTCCTGGCTGTCGCAGTATCAGAAAATACAACAACGTAAAGTTCGTACCGGCCAGCAGCATGAACAAAATTACGACGTATTCAATGATCGCCCCGCTTTGTTGATTGGCAATGTAGAAGTGCCCTAAGCTGGTGTTGTACGTGCT
>NVWB01000103.1 GCA_002733575.1 Blastopirellula sp.
GCAGAAAGCTGGCTGCTGATCGCTCACATCAAGATGGTAACAAGGCGATTGGCAAGGGGTTGATTTTATGAGAATAGTTTCGAGTCAGACTCTAAGAGATGGCCAAAGTAGTTGGAATATTTATAATTCTTATGCTATTGATCATATATATTCGATATATCACATCAGATACGTTCCATGCCAATTTTTCAGAGGAATTTAAGAAATATGAACAAGCCCAAAGAAACTGAACAACATATTGGGCTGATTTTTCAACATATAGCGAGACAGCGCACCAAGCTATATGATCAAACGCTGGCACCGCACGGCCTGACGTCAGCACAAGTGTTTGTAATTAACCACCTTTTGGACACTGACGGCCTGACACAGGTAGAACTCGCAAATTTGGCAGGCATCGGCACCGTGGCTATGAGCGGACTCATTGACCGCCTGGAAGCCCATGAATGGGTTGTCAGACGGGCAGACCCTCGTGATCGTCGTTCTAAACAAATTTGGCTGATGCCCGTGGTAGAAAGCAAAAAAGGCGAACTTTTCAAGGCGGCCGAGGAAATAAATAAAATATCGATGGCAACACTGAGCCCTGATGAAGTTGATTTGTTTCTGTCGATTATGCGTCGCATTCGTGCCAATTTGACTGAAGCCTTACGATAAAAATTGCCCCTCAAACAGTCCCAAAATCCTCGGAAAAGCATCTTTCTACGAAGCTGAGTCACCCAAGATGATCTTGTGTACTTTGGTTCATTAAACCCAGCGAACATACAATATTTGCCTCAATCGACACTTTTACCAATTTGTCCCGCAAGCGAACCCATCGTTATATTGTTAACGCTCTCTGTGACGGGAAAAAGAGCGTTTGCGGCTTTGGCCCCTATCAGGTTGTGTGCCTTGGTCAAAAGCCCGCGTCTTAATACCGATGGATCAACTCGGTCTGCTAGGTCGAACGAAAGCAGGATGCATCGCCCGTCTGATGTTCCGATTTCGCCTGATATTGCTGTATCAGACACTGTTTCATCACCCGTGACCTCGATCCGCTTGGCAAAATCTGAAAGTGTGGCATTGCTGCACAATGTGTCCGTATAGGGGCGTTGTTGCATGGATAGCGGCTCGGCTGTTACTGATGCGGCCTGTTTCATTTAGGATGCAATAAATGCCACATAAATTCAGTGCCAGTCGTCGTGACAAGATCCCCAAGCAAAAATACCGAGTGACCAATTGGTCTGACTACAACGAGAGCCTGCGAAAGCGCGGTGATCTGACGGTCTGGATCAGTGACGCAGCACTTGACCTTTGGTCTGCGCCGCCTCGAACCACCCGTGGCGGGCAGCGGCGGTATTCGGATCTAGCGATTGAGCTTTGCCTGACGCTGGGAGTGGTTTTCAAACAGCCTCTGCGCCAGACCCAAGGTTTAATGCGCTCCATTGCCAAATTGCTGGAGATTGAAATCGCAGTGCCGGATTTATCGACCCTATCGCGGCGAAGTAACGGCCTGATATTGCAACCGAGCCCGCGGGCAAACACCCATGCCGTGATCCATCTGACAGTTGATAGTACTGGCCTCAAAATATTTGGGGAAGGTGAATGGCTTGAGAAAAAGCATAAAAACAATGCGAAACGTAAGAGTTGGCGCAAGCTGCACCTTGGCCTTGATCTTGTCAGCGGTGAGGTTGTTTGCTCCGAGCTAACCACGGATGATGTCGGCGATACGACAGCCCTTCCAGATTTATTGGATCAGATCGAGGGCCCAGTTGCTCTGTTTTTGGCGCCCTCTCGGCAGATTGCTTTGCAATCTCCTGCCGGGTAATAGACGGCGCCTATGATGGAAGCTCAACCCGCGATCTTCTCATCAAACGTTTTGGTGCGACGCTTGAGGTTGCGATCCCACCCCCTAAAAATGCGAATTTCAACTCAAATATGGTCCAAGACCCAACCAATCGCGATTACCATATTGCCCACATCAAGACCAACGGTCGGATAGCCTGGCAGAAAGCCTCCGGTTACAATCAACGCAGCCGTGTCGAGACACAAATGGGCCGCTGGAAGGCTGTCATCGGCCCCAAGCTAAAGGCCCGCAGCTTCACAAACCAGAAAACAGAAGCCTGTATGGGCGTTCGCGTACTCAATCGGATGACCGAACTTGGACGCCCTAGCTTCGAACGGACCGCCTGAAATCCATCTCGGGTAGGGCGCGTTCTCACTTGCTGATGATCCATGCAACAACGCCGTTCAGATGCCGGTTTTTAGGATTGGTGATTCAGATTATTAGTCGCAAGCGAATAATACTCTTGTTAAGTATCTGGGGGTGCTTTATGATAGGCAGTAGAATTTCTGCGGCCGTTCAATGAGGAAGTAAAGCATCATGTTTAAACGAACTATCTATTCCGAAGATCACGAACTGTTTCGCGATCAGGTTCGCAAATTCGTCAATACCGAGATTACGCCCTTTCACGCCGAGTGGGAAAAGACCGGCCGTGTCAGTCGTGAAGCGTGGTTGAAGGCGGGTAAAAATGGGTTGCTTTGTGCCACTATGCCGGAGCAATACGGCGGGGCCGGGGCGGATTTTCTGTTTTCTATGGTGGTGATGGAGGAGCTGGCCCATGCGGGCGCGATGGGGCCGGGGTTTCCGCTACATTCCGACATTGTGGCACCGTATATTCTGCATTACGGCACCGAGGCGCTGAAGCAGAAGTGGCTGCCAAAAATGGCTACCGGCGAGGTGATTGGGGCTATCGCCATGACCGAACCCGGAGCAGGTTCAGACGTGCAGGCGATTAAAACTGTAGCCATTCGTGATGGAGATGACTACGTTATCAATGGTCAGAAAGTGTTTATCACCAATGGAGGCAATAGCGATATTGTCATTGTGGCCTGCAAGACCGACCCGAGCCTAGGCGCGAAAGGCACCAGCCTGATGTTGATCGAAACCGATCGTTCTGGATTTGAAAAGGGTGCTTTGCTGGAAAAGATTGGCTGGAAAGCTCAGGATACTTGCGAGTTGTTTTTCAACGATCTCCGTGTTCCAGTGGGAAACCTAATTGGTGTCGAGGGGCGTGGGTTTTATCAGCTTATGGAGCAATTGCCGCAAGAGCGCCTGATGCAAGCCGTTCGTGCGACTTCGATACTTGAGGCCGCGCTGGAGTGGAGCCTAGAATATACCAGTGAGCGTAAAGCTTTTGGTAGGGCAATTGCCGAATTTCAGAACACCCGTTTCAAACTCGCCGAGATCAAAGCCCAGGCCGTCTTGATGCGGGTATTCACCGATCGGTGTTTGGAAATGCATATGAACAAGGAATTAGACGCAGTTGACGCCGCGCTGGCCAAAATGCTTACATCGGAAACCTTGTGCAAATGTCTGGATGAATGCCTGCAGTTGTTTGGCGGTTATGGCTACATGTGGGAATACCCCATTGCCCGGGCATGGGCGGACGCGCGGGTTGGCCGAATCGCAGGGGGCACAGGCGAAATCATGCGAGAAATTATTGGTCGTTCTGTTACTGGAGGCAGGTAATGTTTCGCTTCCAGAATCTGATCAGAAGAAATGCCTTTGCGACGCCTGACAAAATAGCCACCCATTTTGAAGGCCGTGATTTTACTTGGGCCGCCTTCAAAGAGCGGATTGAGGCGATGAGCTTGGCGTTTGTGAAATTGGGGGTCAAGCCCGGTGACCGGGTGGCGTTTCTTGGGTATAACTCGCACTGGTTGGTGGAAATGTATTTTGCGCCTTGCAACATTGGTGCGATCTGCGTGCCCATGAATTACCGCTTGTCCGAAGATGAAATGGTTGGTGTGCTTGGCGACTGCACCCCTGAAATCTTAATCGTGGACCGCCATTTTCAAGACCGCGCGACCGAATTAATGTCGCGTTGCCCATCGTTAAAGCATCTGATTTATGCTGACTGGGATGTGCCGGGGGATGCCTTGCCAGACGGGACATTGCATTATGACACCTTGATCGCACAAGCGGCCGAGGGGGCAGATGATCGGCATAATGATTGCGCCAGCGCGTCGGATGAAACGATGATCCTGTTTTACACATCGGGCACCACAGGACAGCCCAAAGGAGTGATGCTAAGCCACAATAATTTGCTGGCGAACTCGGTTGGCAGCGGCCCTCTTTATGGCTACCGGGCGTCTGACATCGTGCTTTTGTCAGGGCCATTGTTTCATCTTGGCACCGGATCTCGAATCTATACTTCGGTTGTATATGCTACCAAATTGGTGATTCAGGCAAAGTTCGAAGTGACCGAAGCCATGGCACTGATCCAGAACCATAAAATCACGACGATGACGCTGGTTCCGACGATGTTGCGGATGATTATGGACCACCCTGAGTTTCCCAAATTTGATTTTTCATCTGTTCGGTGCCTGACCTATGGGGCGGCACCAATGCCGGTTGCATTGATGGATCGTGCCATTTCCGCATTTTCGGGTGTTGTGTTCTGTCAGGGATACGGCATGACAGAAACCTCGCCTATTCTGTCGATATTAGAGCCAGCCGACCACATACCTGGGAACCCACGTATTGATAAAATGGGATCAATTGGCAAACCTGTTGTCTACTGTGACCTGCGTATTGTTGATGAAAGTGACATGCCCGTACCTCTTGGTCAGTCGGGCGAAATCATCGTTCGCGGCCCACAAGTAATGAACGGGTATTGGGGGCGGCCCGAAGAAACGGCTGAGGCGATGCGCGGTGGGTTTTATCACACCGGCGATGCCGGATACCTTGATGTAGACGGTTATTTGTTCATCGTCGGGCGCACCAAAGAAATGATCATTTCGGGCGGCGAAAACATATACCCGATCGAGATCGAAAACTGCCTGTCCAAACATGGTTCGGTCGTTCAATGTGCGGTGTTTGGTTTGCCAGATCCGCAATGGGGGAAAACGGTGCACGCGGTTGTTGCATTACAAGATACGGGCAGCACCACAGCCGAGGATTTAATTGCGTTTTGCCGGGATCATATCGCCCATTACAAGGCACCGCGCGGGATAACCATTTGGGATGGGCCTTTGCCCCTCTCGGCGACCAACAAAATTGATAAAATGGCGCTGAAAGCCCKATTATTAAAGGAGATACAGGCATGACCAATGCTATTCGCGTAACGCGTGACGGGGCTGTGGTTCTGATTGAATTGACCGAACCCAAATCGCGTAATGCCTTGTCTGATGCAATGCGTGCCGAGTTGTCMAAWGCCATCAATGATCTGTCGTGTGACAAAGACCTGCGAGYGCTGGTTCTGACYGGCAGTGGCGGCGCGTTTTGCGCAGGCGGTGACCTAAAGGCSATGTTGGCGCGCAGGAATTCGGGTGAACCGGRCGGGGCCGAAGATCGGTTRTCGCGGATGTCGGAAATGCATAACTGGCTGCGCAAACTGCGCGAYTTGCCAGYGCCTGTTATCATTGCCGTGGATGGCCCCGCCTATGGGTTTGGTCTGGGTCTTGCGTTGACGGGAGATATCATTTTGGCCTCKGATCGRGCGACCTTTAATGCTTCGTTCTGCAAAGTGGGCGCGGTGCCGGATGGCAAYCTATTTTATTCGCTGCCCCGCTGTGTCGGGCTGCAACGGGCCAAAGAAATGTTYTATACAGGCCGCACGATTGAAGCGGCMGAAGCCAAAGAAATMGGCATTGCRATGGAGGTACATACCCCTGACGCCTTGCTGCCCCGTGCCATGGAAATGGCCCGRATGATGTGCGATGCGTCACCTCTGGCGTTTGGGTTGACCAAGAAAATTGCCGCKCGGGCCATGGAGATGGACAGCGACGCATTGCTGGCGATGGAGGCACAGGCGCAATCTATCTGTCTRACAAGCGGCTACCATTTCGAAACTCTCRAGCGGTTCACCAACAARCAGCCSCCGACATTTGACTTTAAATAGACAAGGGYSYGGGSCKNCNTNCAATYAGGGCCGTTGCTTGGCWACWCTCCCKAGAATTCAAACAAGAGGTTTCACAATGGCCACTGCCCAAGTAGACGCAGACGACTTTGCACTATTGCTGGAAACTGTCCGCCGGTTTACCCGCGAACGGTTGTTACCCAACGAAGATCTGGTCGAAAAAAACGACGACATCCCTGACGAGATTGCCGATGAGATGCGCGACCTTGGTTTGTTTGGCATCTCAATTCCGCAAGAATATGGCGGTATTGGGCTTAATATGGCGCAAGAAACCCAGGTTATCGAGACGCTTTGTTATGCCTCGCTGGCGTTTCGGTCGTTGATTGGAACAACTGTGGGTATTGGCTCTCAGGGGATAATCCTAGACGGGACCGAAGCCCAGAAGGACGAATATCTCGGGCGGCTTGCTACAGGAGAGGTGATTTCTGCTTTTGCATTGACTGAACCGGGTGCTGGGTCCGACGCGGGATCGATCACCACAACGGCGCGCCGTGACAAATCCGATTTTGTGATTAACGGCACCAAGCGGTTTATCACCAATGCATCACGGGCGGGCGTTTTTACCCTGTTTGCCCGCACGTCGACAGATAAAAAAGGGGCGGCTGGGATCTCGGCGTTTTTGCTGCCTGCGGACACACCCGGCATCACCCTTGGGCCAACGGATCGCAAAATGGGCCAGCGTGGCACCCGCACATGTGATGTGATCCTCAATGATGTGCGCCTGCCTGAAACCGCGATTATCGGTGGGCCGGAGCGTCTGAACAAAGGGTTCTATACGGCGATGAAGGTGCTTGATCGCGGGCGTATTCATTTGACGGCTGTGTCGGTTGGTACTGCGCAACGCATGCTTGATCTTGCGGTGTCTTATGCGGCCGAGCGCAAGCAATTTGGCAAACCAATCGCCGAACATCAGTTGGTTCAGGCCATGCTTGCCGATTGCCAGACCGAAATCCTCGCGGCGCGAGCGTTGATGCAACAGGTTGCGGATAAATTTGATAACGCCGAGGATGTATCGCTTGAGGCCGCCTGTGCAAAGTATTTCGCCACCGAAATGGCCGGACGTGTTGCCGACCGTGCGGTGCAAATCCATGGCGGCGCGGGTTATATGGCGGACTACCCGATTGAACGGCTTTACCGCGATGTGCGGTTGCTGCGGATTTACGAGGGCACCAGCCAGATTCAACAGATCATAATTGCGCGTAATATGCTCAAGGCGAACGATCAGTAGCGGTTAAGTAAAAACCAGTAGTGCGACGGAAAAAAGCGCGGTGACAATCAGGCTATACTGACCATTCCAGCGAAACCCAATATCAACGATATCACGGTCAACCACGCGCCCTGCGATCCGAACCGCCGCAGAAAGTGGTGAAAAACCGACAATAATCGACCATGCGGTTATCGCCATAATCGCAATCGAAAGTGGGGCAATGTCAATCTGCGGCAGGCGCGGCAGCAGATCCAACGCAATTGTAACCGAGATGATCGGATTAATCCCGATCATTGCGACCATAATAATGATCCAAAAGCTCAGCGTTAGAATCCAGCCTTTGCCCAACCCGAATTCGACAATAAACCCACCCAGAGCGTCAACATCAATCAAGGGCGGCACCAATAGACCGATAAAAGCCGACGCTGCAAAAATACTGATTTCCGAGCGCATATTGGGCAGCGCCGGCAAAAATCCGTTATAAGCGCGCGATAGGCTACGCAGTGTCGCATCGCCCCAGTCACCGCGCCAGTATTGGACATATACCCATCCAAGAGAAATAAACGGAATGGTGATCAACAAGGCGCTTATCAGATTGATGGTCAGAATATTTGCCAACAACGCTGCCAGCGCAAAGATCAAAACCATAAGGCCGAACAAGGGGTATAACACTGTTAAAGGCGCGCCTTTAGGGACCACGGGGCTTAATTTACTACGTGGATAAGCGCTCCGATCCAACAGCCAGCCGATGAACAGAAAACAGATCGTAATGATGAAACCATAGGGCTGAATTTCGATCCAAGAAAGCTCTGGTAGGGCGGTCAGAACAATGGCGAGTGTCAGGGTGACGGGCGACCAAAAAACGATGGTGCAAAACCCGCGTAAAATTGCCACAGTCATGCGTTGCAACCGGATCTCGCTCACCTGGTCTTCTGTGGTGTCACGGGCGCTGTCGATGCCATTTTTCACCATGGTCCCGAGCAAGCTAATTGTGCCGATACTGAGAAAAGCGCTAAAGAAACTGGCCCCGACAGCAAGCATAAAATACCGCCGCCCGGGTGGTTGATGCACGATGGCTTTGCCACAACGACGCACCATAAGGGAACTGTCAGCCGCATTTTGCAACAGCGCGAGTGACACCATAAAAAACGTTAGAAAACCGGCTCGTGAAACAGCTTTGGCCAAAATGTAAGGAGTCATTTTGTTAAGGAAGATCATAACCGCGCCCAGTAGAATTGCGAACACAACAAGTGCTTTTGCGGTCTTTGCCAGCCGCGGCCATTCTAGCAAAAAGAACGCAAACAATCCGAGGCCGGTCACATAGGTCCAGAGCATATCAGCGCGCAGGATCTCGTCCACCGAGGCAAGACTAATGCACACTAAAACGCCCGCTGAAATTCTCGGGTTCAAACTCATCAAGACGCGCGGTGAAAGTGCCAAAATTGTTATTTCTTTCCTTCGTATACCGTCATCAATGCTGTGATTTCTGGCCGCGCCATTTAAATGTTCCGCCCGGATTTATTCCAATAGGCATCGCGTAGTTTTCGTTTGAATATTTTCCCTGAATCATCGCGAGGTAGGTTCGGATCTTCGAAAATTTGGGTCGGGATCATATATTTTGCTATTTTTTTGCCCAGATATGCGCGCAATGCGTCTTCATCCAAAACTCGCCCCGGCTCCATCTGAATGGCCGCCACAAGCGCCTCGCCCATGTCGGGATGGGGGACGCCAAAAACCGCGCAATCCAATATGCCATCAAAGCCAAACAGGGCGGCTTCAATATGCGCGGGATAGATATTTACCCCGCCACTGATAACCATATCGTTTTTGCGATCAGACAGAAAAAGATACCCGTCGTCATCAAAATACCCGATATCACCGCTGGTGATTAGCCCGTCTTTTTCCACCGCCAACCGGTCTTTTGGCCGTTTTAGATAGGTAAAATCCGGGAGTTCTTTCAATTTTCCAAATATTTCACCCTTGGCGTAGGGCGGGCATTGTTGGCCATCGGCATCAAAGATTTTGATCACGGCGTCTTCGACTGCGCGCCCGACCGTGCCGGGTTTTTCCAATGCTTCGTGACTATTGCAATAGGTCAGGGCACTGGTTTCGGTGCTGCCATAAAATTCAAATAGTACAGGCCCCCACCAGTCAATCATTGCGGTTTTTATATCTTGCGGAAATGGGGCACCGGCACAGACAATGTGCTCCAGCGATGAAGGATCATATTTACTGCGGACCTCTTTGGGCAATTTCAGCAAACGGTTGGGGGCTGAATGATAGGCTGGCGTCGGTAAAAGCATTCTGACGTTTTTATCAAAGATTGTATTATAGCCGAATTTATTGGGTTTGACCTTACCAAGCCGCAACACCCCTTTGGGATTGCCGGTGGTCCCAGACGTGTAAATCATCGAGGATGCAGGTTTCGGCACTTCGCCCTGCCAAGGATCCGTGTTGATGCAGAAATCAGCCCAATCTATCATCCCCTTTGGAACCGTTCGGGTATTGTCCGGTATACGGCAGGCCACGGCGATATCGCGGGGGTTTCGACCACCACCACCGTGAGTGTGTCAGTGATTGCTTTGGGCATCTCCGGCCCAAGTTTGCGCCAAAGGTCGGCATGGATTACCAAAACCTTGGCGTCACAATCGTTTAACACATAGGCCGATTCTTCGGCAGTAAAATGCCAGTTAACCGGGACGGCCACGCCCCCAAGCATGGCTGTGGCCATTGTGGCGGTCACAAACGGGATGTCATTGCGCAACAAGATCGCAACCGCGCGCCATTGCCTACCCCAGCTTTGGCAAGCCCGGCGGCAACATGGCGAGCCGTATCATTAATTTGCTCTCTAGAGGTACGTCGCTCGCAACAGATAACTTGCCCAGTCATTTCACAGGCCTTTCTATGTTCTTGTCATTTTCCAAACTAAACCCATGCTGTGCGCGCAATCTTGCATTTACTGCCTACGATTTGGCGGCGATTGATCACCGTTTGGACACCGATAATTTGGGGCTAATGTATTTGAAGGTTCCCGTTGCCGTCGCCAGAAGTTTTCCGGCCTCATCGCATATTTTGGCTTCGGTGAAAAAGATTGACGCCCCACCGCCGACACGTTTGGCATGGCCATAAATTACCCCATCGGTCACTGACGAAATGAAATTTGTTGATAGGTTTAGCGTGACACACAGCTTTCGTTTGTTGCCATGGCCGGTGAATGTACCCGCCATTCCGCAACTAAAATCCAGAAACGTGCAATAAACGCCACCATGCAAAAGACCATGGAAGTTCAGAAGGGACTCGTTGATCTCAAGTTTGGTTTTGGCAAAATCTACGCCCCAATCTATCAACTGTGCCCCGATTAGTTTGTTAAACCCGACTTGGGGGTGGATATCCGATGTCGTCCGGTTCATTCGTGGGTTTCTCCTGATTTCTATTTCGCTCGCAGCGCCATCTTATCGGTCTTTCCGATATTGGTAAGGGGCAAAGGTCGGGATGCGGTTACTGATTATCGGCAGGCATTTGTAATGGCCGAGATGCCCGCGGCAAGACGTGCCGAATTACGAATGGCATCGTGATCATGTGAAAAATCAGTCCTTTTGAACAAACTTCCCCACCCCCTGTTTTCTATTTTACGGCATTGCACCCTGTCCCACGCCTGTTGATTTGGTGGTTTTAGGCTCGTAAGAAATCTCTTGCCCTTCATAATAATGATGATACTAATAGTAAGCAAGAGAATTAATATGTGTTTCTATATATAAAAAGAAAGGGCGATAAATGTCCGAGAAAATGTTGGCTGGAAAAACCGCAATTGTCACCGGTGCTGGGCGCGGTGTGGGGCGAGAGATAGCGCTTCTACTGGCAGAAAAAGGTGCCAAAATCGTGGTTAACGATCTGGGCGGCGGCGGTGGCGGCGAAGGCAAAGATGCGGCCCCTGCAAACGAAGTTGTCGATCTGATCAAGAAGAACGGCGGCGATGCAGTGGCCAACTTCGATAGCGTGGCCAGCTTCAAGGCCGCGAACGGCATGATCGAACAGGCAATGGACGAATTCGGCAGTATAGATATTGTCGTCAACAATGCCGGTATTTTACGCGATACGATTTTTCACAAAATGACCGAGGAAGATTGGGACACTGTAATTTCAGTGCACCTCAAAGGATCATTTAACATTAGCCGCGCCGCGGCCGGGCAATTTCGCAAGCAGGAATCGGGGCGTATGATTCATATGACGTCGACCTCCGGCCTGATCGGGAATTTTGGGCAGGCAAATTATGCGGCTGCCAAAATGGGAATTGTGGGCCTGTCCCGTTCAATTGCGCTTGATATGGCGCGCTATAACGTGACCTCCAACGCGATCGGGCCATTTGCCTGGAGTCGATTGATTGGCACCATCCCAACAAAAACAGAAGCCGAGCGTGAGCGGGTTGAGAGGCTCAAGGCGATGACGCCAGCAAAAGTTGCGCCCCTAATTGTCGCGCTCAGTTCCGATGCGGCACAACACGTCACCGGACAAATATTTGTGGCGCGTGGCAACGAGGTGTTCCTGATGAGTCAGCCACGCCCATCACGCGGTATGGCGCGGCTTGAAGGTTGGACCCCGGAGGCCATTTTGGAACATGCAATTCCTGCTTTTGAAAGCGATCTGGTCAAACTTGAACGATCAGCTGATGTCTTTTCATGGAATCCTGTTTGATGTCTTTTAACCCCGAGAATATTTTGAACCGCAAATTTGCCGATGTGGAGCAAAGTTATACGGAACGGGATTCGATCATCTATGCTTTGGGTGTTGGTCTCGGTTATGACCCGCTTGATGCCCGGCAATTGCCATTTGTTTTTGAGCAACCCTCCCTTCGGGCGGTGCCGTCAATGGCGATGGTTCTGGGCAGCCCCGGTTTTTGGGCGCGCGAGCCCGATACCGGGATCATTTGGCAAAAAGTTTTGCACGGCGAACAGGGGATGGTTTTACACCAACCCCTTCCGCCCGCTGCAACCATTATTGGCAAAACCCGGGTGATCCGTATTTTGGATAAAGGCGAAGGCAGGGGAGCTCTGATATTCACGGAGCGCACTTTGTTCGACAAGAGCAGCGATATCCTTTTGGCGACGCTGACTTCGACCACTTTTGCCCGCGGGAACGGTGGTTGTGGTGGAGATCAAGGCCCGCAGGCCGTCCCACACGCACTGCCAGATCGGGCCCCAGACCAAATATGTGACCTTCCAACCCAGAAAAGCGCGGCCTTGCTGTACCGTCTTTCGGGGGATTCCAATCCATTGCATGCAGACCCGGAAATTGCCAAGGCTGCTGGGTTTCCGGCCCCTATCTTGCATGGGTTATGTACGGTCGGAGTGGTGTGTCACGCGTTGTTACGCAGCTATTGCAACTATGACGAGGCGCGGCTTAAATCCCTTGATTTGCGCTTTTCCAGTCCGGTGTTTCCGGGTGAAACCATCCGTACGGAAATGTGGCAAGACGGCGAGGTCATTTCCTTTCGGGCGCGTGTACTGGAGCGCGACATAGTTGTGCTGAACAATGGTCGTGCCGTGATTTCAGATGAAGTGAAACTCTGATGGGGCCACTGGAAGGGGTACGGATTGTCGAGTTTGCAGGTATCGGACCCGGCCCTTTTGCCGGTATGATGCTGGCGGATATGGGCGCCGAAATTCTGCGGATTGACCGCCAGCTTGCTCCAGACGCCATAGTGCCCGATCCCAAAGGCGACATCCTTTCGCGGGGCCGCAAGTCGATCATACTTGATCTAAAAAATCCAGCCTCGGTAGAGGTTGCCCTTCGCCTAATTGGGCAAGCGGATGTTCTGATCGAGGGCTTTCGCCCTGGTGTAATGGAACGTCTGGGGCTTGGGCCCGATATCGCCCTAGAGCGCAATCCGGCCTTGGTTTACGGGCGCATGACCGGCTGGGGCCAAACCGGTCCGTTGGCGCAGGCCGCGGGCCATGACATTAACTATATTTCGCTTTGCGGTGCTCTTTGGGCGACAGGAGAAGCGGATCGCCCACCAGTGCCCGCACTTAATCTCTTGGGTGACTTTGGTGGGGGCGCGATGTTTTTGGCGTTTGGAATTGTCAGTGCTTTGCTAAAGGCCCGTGCCACGGGGCAAGGTGATGTTGTTGATGCTGCAATCTGTGATGGCACCGCGTCATTCATGGGGTTCATTCAAAGCCTGGCTGCACGCGGTAGGTGGCAAAATGTACGCGCATCTAATCGGCTTGATGGTGCGGCGCCTTTCTACGGCGTTTATGCCTGTTCAGACGGAAAATGGATATCTGTTGCACCGTTGGAACCACAGTTTTTTGATTTGTTACTTCGCCTTCTTGATCTAGTACCGGATGATTTTCCAGATAGGTTCAATTCCGAAAATTGGCCCACACAGCGCCGCAAATTTGCCGAAGTCTTCGCAACGAAATCCCGGGCAGAGTGGTGCGAAATTCTAGAAGGGACCGATGTTTGTTTTGCGCCGGTTCTGGACATGGAAGAAGCACTAACCCATCCGCATAATCAGGCGCGGCATATTTTTGACCAGACAGATGGTTTTGTGCAACCCGCCCCTGCCCCGCGCTTTCAGAATTCTCCAACAGAAATGCCATCTCGGGCGCCCTCTCTTGGGCAAGATAACGAGACCGCATTGACGGAGTGGGGCTTTGGAGATGCTGAATTGCAAGACCTTCTTGCTAGCGGCGTTGTTGCATGGATCATCAGCAAGTGAGAACGCGCCCTACCCGAGATGGATTTCAGGCGGTCCGTTCGAAGCTAGGGCGTCCAAGTTCGGTCATC
>NVWB01000104.1 GCA_002733575.1 Blastopirellula sp.
TGCTGCTGGACGGGCCCGCCGAACCGTCGCCAGGTCCCACGTAACTTGGCCATCATAAAACTGGCGATGGACGACGCAAAGTCTTCTCTTCTTAATGTGATGAAAAAGATGTCATCTTGCGTTGTAAACTTCTGATAATCATCGTGATATTGGGGCATCGACTTGAAGCCGACAAAGTCCGACGATTCGTGGTACGCATAAAACGCTTCGACCAGTTGGTCTGGTGTGTCGAACTGAGTACGCCGTAAATGGCCAAACTGTAACAGTCGCTGCTCAATAAAATCTTTGTGAATCAGTTCTTCGTCAATGCAATCACTAAACAAACGGCTCGGCAGTTGAATGTCTCCAAACGGTTGCAAGGCATACATCAACGTGGTCGACGCCGTGCGGCCCATCGTCATCACACAAAAATCTTTGGCCATGAAATTCAAACGTAATAGAGAGGCAAACCGGGAAACGATCTATTATAATTGGGGCGTGTGGTGCCCGCTATCCATGCAGTCGGTTATCCTGTGGTTTTACCTTCGCAAACTCGAACGGATCGTGCTTTGGCAAACATTGTATTCACTTGGGAACTTGGATCAGGTCTCGGTCATGTCGGCCCGTTCTATCCCATTGCCCAGCAACTAATCGAACGCGGCCACCGCATCACGCTGTTGGTTCGAGATCGCAAACGCACCGAGCGATTGTTTCACGACTTGCCTGTGCAGATTATCGATGCTCCACTCAAGCCAGAACTGAATATCGAGCGGATCACTCCGCCGGTTACGTTGACTGATATATTGTATAACCAAGGCTGGTGCGATTTAACAGTGCTTTCTGCTCAAGTCAGCCAGTGGAGCGATAAGATTCGTGCCTGCCAGCCTGATTTGTTGATTGCCGATCATTCTCCGACTGCGTTGTTGGCTGCACGGGAGTTTGATATTCCGCGTATTCACATCGGCACCGGCTTTACTTGCCCGCCAGATATTAGCCCGCTGCCACCGATGTGTAGTTGGCGAACGGCAGAGCCAGAGGTGATTGTTAAACGTGAGCAGGCGATGGTTGGTGTGGTAAATCAGGTGTTGGAAAAACGCGGGCTATCAACGATTGATTCGATGGCCCAGATATTTAATCAGGTCGACCATCTCTTTCTGGCCACGTTTGCTGAACTGGATCATTATCCGCAGCGAACTGTATCGAACTATATTGGCACGTGGCCGTTTTTACCGAGAGAAAACCTGAGCAGTTCAGCCAATCTTTGGCCACCGGGTGATGGACCGAAGGTGTTTGCCTACCTCAAGCCTTCGCCGAGCATTGGGCACTTGCTAGATTGGCTGGCAAAGCAAAAACTGCCCACTTTAGTCGTCGGCGATGGGCTCAATATCGATGCCCTAGTAAAAGTCTCCAACTCTACGATTCGGTTTTCGAGAACGCCAGTTGATCTATCCGAAGTCGGTCAGCAGTGCAGTGTTGCCATCGCCAACGGAACCCATGGCACCACTTGTTCGCTGTTACTCACCGGTACGCCCATCTTACAACTCCCCCGTAACCTGGAACAAACCATCACCGCCGTGAACACCGTCAAGCTTGGTGCCGGGTTAGATGCCGATATCAATAATCCTCAGCAGATTATTCGTCAGCTTAGTGGGTTGCTGAGCGATGAGAAGTACCAAAAAGCGGCCCGGCAGTTTGCAGAGAAGTATCAGGAGCACTCGGCAGAGCAGCGTATCGCCGAGGTGGTGAGCGTCTTGCAATCGGCAATACACAATTAACGGAGTGCTCACTCAGTGGTGCGGAAGTCAAGCAGCCCAAAACTATAAAGCCTTGGGCTGCTTAGATCCAGTCAATAAGATCAACGAATCAGATTCTTTTTACTTTTTCTTCGTAATGTTCGGGCTCTTTTCCAGCGACACCACAACTGTCGAGTCTGGTCTCTTTAATACGATTCGGTATCCAGATTCCGTTCGTGGAACTATCAAGTACACTGTTAGGCTCTTAGGGAACTTTTTCGATTCCAGCCTATAAATTTTCCTGTTGAGTTTTCTGGAATCGCTAAGACGTATCTGCTCTAACTTCACCTTTAAACGAGTATGAGCTATTTCAGTGCAGATTGTTCGATCTCCAAACTCGTTCAATGAACAGGTATTAGGATCGAGTGCCAAGTCAATTGTCTCCCCCTGGGTAATCAGGCCAGTTATCCGAATCCCTCGGCAACCCTTCCCCGTAAATCCAAAGTCTACAGGGGAATTTAAGTACACGGAGTTAAGTTGGAGCCGTTTCCCTTCGCCTAATGTACTGTCAGATTCTTGTTTTTTTTGCAAAAGCTGTACGATTTTGACCCGATGTTTTCCATTCGCATCACGAACGGTTAATCCCTTTAGGGGTTTTTCTGAGGTAAAAGTGCTATGCACAGTGAATGGTGTAATCAATTGGGGAACAGTGCCTGTTGGTGGTGCAATCTTAAAATCATAGATCGGAGGGAAAATATCTTCCGGCCCGAGTATCAGACAGTTTGTGTAACCACTAGTTCGATGCACACCTACCGCAAAGACTGTAACCGAATCGATGTCCTGTACTGCTGCGTAAGCCGCGACTCCATGCTGGTTGCACTCTGCTCCTTTAACAGCCGAGTGCAATCCGATCACAAGTAGCAGCCCACTCAGTATTGTGACTGCATGTGAAGTGATAATTTTCATCTCTATTATTCTCCATTGAAGGTCGGGAACTGTGTTTTTACTACTTGCCGTGTTTTTTGAGCGTCTTCCATGGTGGAGACCGTTTTGCGGAAATGGTGATTATCACCTTGTTTTGTCCAGCAATGCCACCTGTCGTGCCTTCGGTTTTAATGATTTTCCAGTCTGCCATTGCATCGGAAACCCCACCTTCCCCAAGTGCCTTTCCTAATTTAGCAATTGCATTATTCAATGCGTCTTGCAAAGAACCTTTGTTTGAAACGCCTATAAATTTACGAGATTCATTAAAATGGCGTTCGACAATGCCATTACCCGTGCCATGCACACGAATCCCCTTAAGCCAAGGAGCATCATCGGTATATCCATCCCACTTATTTTGAGCCTTCACTTTAGAAAGCACAGGATTTGAAATGCCACTAGGTGGTGTCGCTGTAAGGTAATAATCCTGAATCCCATCGGCAGGTGGCATTACATATTCAACTTTTGTGAGTATTGCATTTTTATAACCACTGGTCGGAACCTGTCCTGTGGCTATGACAATTAGGTTGGGGGGATTCTTCTTTTCAATGTGATAGGTCACTGAAAGAATTTGATCAACGGTCTTTTGTTTGCTATCAGCTTTCACCTCGGTTGCCTGAAGGCTTGAAAGAATGGCAAAAAAAGCAAGATTCAACGGTAAGTATTTCATAGTAATCTCCATCTGAATAATAAAAAGGTGAAGTTTTAAAGAGTCGCTCGACGTGTTTTTTGAAAATAAATTTGTCACATAAAAATCATGTCACACGCTTTATTCGGTCTCTCTGAATTCCCATGATGAGAAGTGAGAGTGATGCTTCTAATTATGTTAATGGCAACAGCTAGCTGTGTTGTGCGCAGAAAAATAGAATCCTCTCTTGTACAGACTGGAGTTCTACCTATGTGATAAAACACCTGAATTGTATTCAAGCTAATCGATTTGGGTAAATCAAAGTGTGCGTGCTAGGACTCTAGCCGCTGATTTATATACAAGAATACTTTATTTCATTCTTTTTGAAAAACATTCAAAGAAAAAGCGCACAGTCCACAATCAGTCTGCCATTACCTTCATAGAGACTAAAGGTAGTAGATCCTTTGATACTAGGCTGACTGGTATGTGCGTATGGGGGTTCGTTCTCTTTTCGTCTATGGCGATAGGATTGCTAGGACTATCAGGCGACATTAATGCTAGTTACACGCAGACTTCGGTTTGTGTGTAACTAGTCTTTTGTTTTTTTGAATAGCTTTATGCTCTAGTTTAAATTGCTAGAATAACAAGCTGAGTTGTTCCCCTATACTTATTAAGGAAATGTCATGGACGTGAAACGTAAACCGATCAAATTTGATTTAAACACCACAGGCACGATTACTCTTGGTGCCAAATCCTGTCTCTGGTTCGCTTGGTCACCGCTAGGTATCGCTGGGCCACAAGGAGAAACTGTAGATGGAACCTATATCCCTGCTGAAATTGATATCGAACATGCGGGTGTGGTTACGATTGAGGTAGAGGATGATGAAGAGCTTTGGTCCAATCGTCCTGAAAATCCTGTGAATGCGGATGGACGCAGCAGGGTGCTTAGCCTTCAAGTACCTGCTTACCAAAGCAGTACTTATAACTCTGAGAATATCAGCGCTATTAGTACCAACCTGTGTGCATTGGTAGCCATGCTGGGCCCAAGCTCAACGCCTTCATCCACTCAAACTCAGAAACATATCGGCTTGGGACCAGTCACTCTCACCGTTGGAGCCGGACAGACTCGTCTGTTTTTAGGATTCCATGATGGACAAGAATGGAGCAATAACACAGGCTCTCAAACGGTAAAGATTACTATCGCTTAAAACGATTGACTGCATAAAAGGTTATGGTTGGTTTCGAGCGACACGAAATCCGGTTTCGAGTCCATCCCATGATGGGAGACCAAAACTCCTATAACCTGATCTCATGATGGTCTCAGTTTGGGAGTAGTAGCCACCCTGTAGCACGTGGTTTTGATTGCTTGTACCTCCGAGTGGATTAATGCCCTGTGTTATTGGTCCACTCTCATTCCAAACATCAAAGCACCATTCACGTAGGTTACCGTGCATGTCAAACAAGCCAAACGCATTGGGTAGTTTGCTGGCACAAGGAGCCGCTTGAGAGGTTTCGTAGACTGCGTACTTTTTAAGCAACGATAAATCGTTTCCGTGGGAGTACCGGGTATTCGTGTTTGCACGAGCCGCGTACTCCCACTCTATTTCGGTTGGCAAACGATAGCCATTGGCTGATTTATTCCAATTCCATTGCTCATCTACTCTTGTATAACAAGGCTGAAGTCCTTCTTCTTGGCTGAGCCAGTTACAGAATTGAATTGCATCGTTCCAATTAAGATTGGCTGCTGGCATGTTGAGTTTAACGGCAGCTTGATGCTGAAGTGTTTTTTGATCTTTTGAAATGATAAATTGTTGATAGAGCATGGCTGAAATCTCACGGTCAGAGATCAAAAAACCACGAGGAACTTCTATCGTCTGAATTGGAGATTTAGGTGCCGCTTGCCGAGAGAATTGACCTGCTGGAATTACCATCATGGTCACCTGTTGTGGACTAACAAGCCATGACTTGCCCGCTTGAGGTTGACCCGTTGCTTGAATGTCAGGAAAGTTCAAGCCCCATGACTGCATCGCTTTTGTTGCCGCACTATGTGTGCATTGATCCCCTGACTCTCGGAAAAGTCTTGCGAGAACCAGCCCCCAAGTATCAACTTGGCTAGTTTGAATATCTTGAACTGCGATTTCTGATACACCCAAGCATAAAGCAGAGCATGCCGCGTTATCACCCGTTTGATCAGCGAATTCGGCAAGTTTAGTTAAATCGCCATGCCAACGAGAAAGCGTGTCGACCAATATCGTTCGTTGAATCGGATCGTTACGATGCTGGGCCATCTCTTCAAAGAGCAACGAATCTCCTAAATGCAAACGAACGATGGCATTCCTTGCTCTGGTTCGAGTTTCTTTGCCAGCATGATCTTGAAGAAGTCGAATTGCGTTGTCGTCATCTTGCAGTGCTGAAATAATGTTTTCACATTCTTTCAAATGGCAATTAGGAATAAACCCTACCAACGCCTCAGTTTGAAATAATTCAAACGCGGCCAGAGCGCAGGCAGCATGCAGTCGCTGACTCTGATCACGAGACTCATCTTTAAGCACAAGGACAAGCTCTGGAACCGCATACTCTCCTAATGGCAATAGGCTTTCAATGGCATAGGGAACAGCAGCAGGTGGTGCGTTGAGCAAAGTGCTGACCAGCGAGTGTGTACGTGTCTGATCATTCTCTGTTCTCTCTTGATTAATCAGAAATTCATTCTGGGCTTGCTGATAATTGAAAAACAGCACGCTAGAAACACCAACCAAAACAAGAGCCAATATCGCTCCAAGCAAACCAACAGCCACTCTTCGCTTAGATCGTTCCAGCTTCGCTCGATTCTCTTCCTCATCCGCACGTGCAGTTTCTCTGACACGTTCAATTTCAGCATATTTCAGTCTCGCCTCGACTGAAAGCGTATATTTACGCAGGATGTTTGCCACTTCTTGAGCACTATGAGGGCGTGCAGCGGGATCAGTAGCAAGACACCTTTTAGCAAGTTCTGTCAGCTCTTTATCAGTTTCAACACGGTCTAATTTAGTAAATGTCTCTTCTAGCTGACCAGTTTGTGCTTTCTTCCAAATTCCATCCTGGCTACTGCCTTGATAGGGCGGGTGTCCTAACAATATATGACAAAGAATACCCCCCAGTGCGAACACATCCGTCCGTGTGTCATGATCAGCAATTCGGCCCTGTGCCTGTTCAGGAGACATATACGCCAGTGTGCCTAACACGGTCCATTGAGCCGTATTGCTTCCCTGCATCTCAACCGAAGTATCTAGCGGAAGGTCAACCGTGGTGCCCTTATTAAAATCCTTGCTATTAACGGGTAAACTCTCCAGCATCGTTGCCGTTTGTGATTCATCCGGTCCACTAGAGGTCTCTATGTCTTTGATGTCTTTTGCCATCCCCCAGTCCATCACTTGAACTTCACCATATTTACCCACCATGATATTGCTAGGCTTCATATCACGATGAATAATTCCCGCTTGATGGGCAGAAGATAGCGTCTGTGTAACTTGCTCGAAGACCTTTAACAGAACCGGAAGATCCTTCGCTTTATTTTCTGCAAGCAATTCAGAAAAGGTTTTGCCCTCAATTAATCGCATGCAAAAGTAAGGGCTTCCATTCGGCAACTCGCCAACAGCAAAAACTGGCGGTATGCCAGGGTGAGAAAGACCAGCGGTAATTGCCGCTTCTGATTTCAATCTCCGAAAAGCATCTGCCCTTCTCGCATCTTCTAGATCAATCCCAGACGAATTCAGCGTCTTAATCGCCAGATGTCGGTTTAACTCTCCTTCATGGGCATGGTAAACAATGGCAACGCCCCCACGTCCCAGTTCCTTTCCCAAGGTGAATTGATCAACCTTAACTCCAGGTCGGATACGAAACCTCGGGTCCAAGCCTTCTCTGTCTTCTTTCAACTGGGAAAAGGCTTGGACAACTTGTTGGGCATAACCAGGAAACCGATCTTCGTATTCCTTTTGCTCAACTTGCTGCATCAAGTCCAATCGATACTCGGCTTCGATCTCAATCAGTTGAACAATGGCTTTGTCGAACTCAGCTTGCTTGATTCGGGCAAGGTAATCTTCGATTCTGGGTTCTTTGCCTGCCAGCAGACAATCCTCAAATTCATCGACAGCATCCTCGAACTGAATGGATGTTGCTTCTGAATCTGATAGAATAGGTTTGGAAGACAAGTTCATACTTTTATTCGCGGGACAATTTATGAAGACACAAGCTTCATTCTAGCCTTTCAGTCAGCGTTAATCAAACTCCTTCAACAAACGGGCACTCAATGTCTCAGCATGGCTCAATTACTCAATTGTTTCTGAATGTAGCGAATGGAGACGAAAATGCGGCCCATGATCTGTGGGAAAAATTTCGGAAAAGACTGATAGGGCTCGCCAGAAAGAAATTAGAGGGCGTGCGTAAAGGGGCTGGCGATGAAGAGGATGTCGCCATCGAAGCATTTCACAGCCTATTAAAAGGGGCAAATGCTGGCCGATATGACATCCCTTCACGTGATGAACTATGGCAGCTTCTCGCTTTTATTGCAGTACGCAAAGCGAATGGCATCCGCCGCAAAGAGAACGCCGAGAAGCGAAAAGGACTGCTCGGCGAATCTGCAATCAATGCAGTCAACGAAGATGGTCAGCCGATAGGCATGGAAATGTTCGCTGAAAACGAGCCATCGCCAGCATCGATTGCCCAGTTGAATATCCTGATCCACGAAATACATGAACAACTTAAAGATGCTATCGAAATCGAGATTCTCACTCTAAAGCTCGAAGGCTATTCCCATCGAGAAACCGCCGAAAGACTCGGAATCGGGCTCTGGCGAGTCCGCAAAACGGTCGAAAAAGTGGAACAATACCTCACAAAGTGAGCAGCCAACCTAGACCACAAGCTCTCTAATCAGTCGGTGGACAACATTCTCAAAGCCAAACGTGTAAGACAAGAGAAATGAATTCTCAGAAATCTAGCACGCAATCGAAGTGAAAACGGAAGATGATTTTAGGCCGTTTTTTGGTTCTGCATCCTGTTGGTGGTTGAGTGAATTGTTGTGATTGATTTTTCGGTTTCAGCAACGCGGGAATGCTGGTTCCGCTGGGCTGGTTTGGGTGGTTCGCATTGCTTGAAGTTACGATGATACTTCAAAAACATGCTTACGCCTAATCGGCGAAAAGCATGGCACCTCGGCTTTTTGGTACGCTTCGACCGCCCCGGCCAAGTCGGTTCCGTTGGATTCCCAGCTCCCGGCAATCGCCTTGCTGGCCGCTGCGGCACTCGAAGCGGCTGTCGTCGTCAGCCCGGCCTCGGCCCCACCGGTGCTGGCCGACATCATCAGATATTGCATCACGGCCATGTTGTTGTACAGCGACCGAGCATCGTTCTCATCCAAAGCCTTAAGCACCGCCAGTGTCTTCTGCGTGATTGCTGCGCTAGTGGAAGAGAAAAGAATTCTCAGAAATCTAGCACGCAATTGAAGTGAAAACAGAACATGATTTTAGGTTGTTTTTGGGTTCAGCATCCTGTTGGTGGTTGAGTGGGTTGTTGTGATTGATTTTTCGATTTCAGTCCAGCGGGAATGCTGGTTCCGCTGGGCTGGTTTGGGTGGTTTGCCGAATGTTAGGCAAACATTGGCAAGATGCCTGTGTTAAGTTTTGTCAGTGTCGCCCGTCGTTCAAAACTACCGTCTGAATATATTGAGCTAACGCGCTATTCGAGTCCAAGATGTATCATCGCTCGATTCTGCATTTTCTGGTGCTGTGGGTTTCTTGCATCGAATGGTTCAGCAGTTAGCTGGAACAACACGCCCTCGCAGAACCGCTCGACTTTGAAGGCTGGTGTCTGAAGACAGTGTGAAAGCCCACCAACTACGTTCGCCGTCTCTTCGTTCATGTAGTGGAACCAATGCAATGCCAGTGGTCCGCCGTTACGTGAGGTTTGTGTCTGTTGTTGACGCTTCTCCCTAAGCTCATCGTCGTTCTTTTCCTCAAGAATGAACGCCTCAAATGGGCGTATCGACTCAATTGACTGGCGAAAAAACGACAAGTCTGGAAGCAAACTGACGCGAGAGGCATCCAAATGAAATGAATTCTCGCACCATTCGTCACCTCCCACGCCAATACACACTAACAGCAGATTCTTCATTTCGACTGATTTTACTACCCAGTTGACTCCAAACCTTTTCAGGTCAGATGTGGATGCCTGGGACCGGAGAGCACGCTCAATTAAATCCCGTCTCAGGTCAACGAGCTGTTCATCGGCATCGATCCAGCCAAGCAAACCAAATGCCTGCTGCATTACTTCAAGAAACTGAACTACGCCATCTACCCTCAAGTCATGGGGAGGATGAAACCGCTGATGGAAATGGTATTTGGACATTTTTGCTTGCTCAGTAGGTTACGAGAGTAATATGGTCAAGGTAGCCACGTTGATTCAAAACATTCTTGAAGAAGTTGAAGTCTTGCTTTCGAACGTGCCACTCCAGTGGTAATCCGTGCTTGCGGGCAACTGGAATCTGACGTCCTGCTTCATTCAAGAGATCTTGAATAGCATTCAGCTTCGGGTTGTACTTTCCGACCCTTGCAGCAAAGCCGTAGTCTGCCTTTACGTCACCAAGAACACCGTCTTTGAACCGGTCAAAGTTCACTCCATCAAGTTTATACTCTTCGATATACGCCTTTCCATTCCGATACTTAATTGGCTTGCCAGAGTATGCGGACTGAACATCGAGCGGATCGCCAGAGCGTCGGGCGACTTCGTTCCACTTACCTTTTACTGCATTGGATACTAATTTTTTACCCGCCTCGTTTGATTGTATCTTAGCCCTTGATAGATTGATAGGCTTCACTGCGGTGGTATTTCCAGTATCTTTTCTTCTTGGTGCAGTAATCCTCTTTCCAGAAACCTGGTTTACTGGAACTCTAGCACCCATTAACTGGATAAAGGCGGTTTGCAGTTCAACATCCATTAAGGTGGATTTAATCTCCTCCCAAACAGTTTTTCCCATAACTAAACCCATATATCCTCTATGCCACATTTTAAGTGAAGATTCTAGTCTAGCTTGTTCCTCTTCCAGTGAAACTGTGTACCATGCTGTACCTGAGATCAACCAGTCAGTAGGCCTTACTGCTTTAGCACGGTCTTCATAGATCTCATTTAATCTTGACAGTAGTTTTTCTAGTTTTGACTCAAGAAGAGTGGAGCCATTTATAACGGGTCCGACCGAGCCATTTGAAGTTAATGGAGCAGGATCAAGAGGATGAAGCGTATAATATGCTCTAGTAAGTTCAATTGAGAATGTTTCTTCCCATGCTTGATCTATGGCTGCTTGAGTAATTATAAGATTTGTACTTGCAGCGCTGCCAAACGATAAATGTGCATTATTGCTTAGGGTAGGATTCGTATTGATATAAGCAAGTGCCTTCACGTATTTGTTAATATCAAGCGTTGCTTTATCGATGTCTCCGTTATAGTATGCGTCAGCAAATAGCTTTATATATACTTCACGTTGAAGAGTTGGATTATTTTTAGTTTTGGAAAAAATATCATTAATACTTGTTAGATCAATATCACTAAGACTAGTTGCTTGAAGCGATTGTCCGATGTGTTGCAGATTTAATAAATCTACACGACTCGTTGTGCCAACCTGAGGAGGGCTGCGGAATTTTAAGCCTTCACTTGCGAGATCATCAATGTTTGGTGTTTTTGTTTCACTTCGCGTGGTGCTGCTACTTTCGACATCACCGTATGCATTGTGTATTGCACCAGGTTCGTTTACATCCGTCGCTGGATTATCATTCTCCTTGCCCTCAGACATCGCAACGAAAAGATCATTCGCCCCATCTTCCGCTTCCTGCTTTCCAGTCAAATCATCAACAATCGCATCCCACTGGTTCACCATATCGTCATGGGCCGCAACCGCCTGTTCATTCGCTTTCGTTTCAGCGGAGGTGGCGTCCGCTTTTTCTTTGGTGGTTTGGGCAGCGGCTAGGGCAATCAATCCGGTCGCTCTTGCCGGGGCGACCGTGCTTACCAACGTCTGTTTCGCCAACTCTTCGGCGAGCAACTTCGTCGTCCAAGGATCGCTTCCGGTCAAGGCCAACACAGCTTCATCGTAACTCGCATCTTGAAAATCTTCCTTAAACGCCGCGTCGATATTGGCCAGCGAAGTCTGCTGGGCACTGTTCCCATCCGCTTCGGCTTGGGCATACCCAGTCCTGGCCGCGCCGATTGCCGCAGTTGCCCCCACGACAGCCGCGCCGACATTATTGGCGTGCCCGCGTTGTTCGGTGGCTTCGGTGATTTGGAAGCCGTAGTCGGCGGCGATCTCTGCTGTAAAATAGGTGGCTGCCAAGCCGGGCAAGGCGTCGTTCAACGCCAAATCGGCGGCAGCAATCAATGCGGCAACGGCGCTGGCATCGCCGCCGCTGCGGTTGGCCAGCTCGACCGCCACGCGATGATCTCGCTGCAAGGCCGCCTCCGCTTTTTGGTACGCATCGACCGCCCCGGCCAAGTCGGTTCCGTTGGATTCCCAGCTCCCGGCAATCGCATCGGAAGCCGCTGCGGCACTCGAAGCGGCTGTCGTCGTCAGCCCGGCCTCGGCCCCACCGGTGCTGGCCGACATCACCAGATATTGCATCACGGCCATGTTGTTGTACAGCGTTCTGGCATCATTCTCATCCAAAACCTTCGTGATGGCCAACGTCTTCTGAGTCACCGCCGCGTTGCTGGTGGCAGTGCTTTTATCTTTCAAATAACCACTAAACGGCGTGCCGATGTTGGTGTCCATTGTGGTCACGCCGACCAGTTGCGACCCGGACCAATCTTTGGCACGCTCGCCGGTGTTGGCGGCTGCTGCTAAGTTGGCCGCATTCACGGCGTTCGTCTCGGCGGTCCAACCAGCGGTGATCGCAATGGCCATGCCGGTGCCCAAACTAGCACCCGCTTCTGCTACTCCATTGGCATACGTTTTATCGTGCCCGGCCATGGTTTTGGTGTAACCGGCATCGGCTTGGAAATTACTGACGTTATTCGTTTTGATTTCGGTCGCAATGCCTTCGGCGTATTCCAAATCAGCATCTGCCGTGTCTGCGATTTGTTGGTTGTCGGCGGCCAATAATTCGGTATCGCGTTCGGCTTCGGTCTTATCACCCAAGGCAAAATCGACTTCCGTCTGCACGACATTGGTCAAGTACGCGGCGTAGTTCCCGGCCAGTGTGTTACCGAGCGTGGTACTGACCCCGGTACTGCCGGTGTCGTAATCGCCTGCGGCATCGCTTAATTTTTGTCCGTACTCATTCCCACTACCCACGGCAGAACTTTGCCAAGCATGGCCCTTGCCTAGTGCTGTGGTGCCATAACTATTTAAACCACTTGCCGCGCTAGAGCCTAGCTGGCTGTTGACATCAAACATACTGGTGCCGTAAGAAAGTAAATCCGTTATTTGCGTGTCTCCATTCGCCAAGTAGTCAGGTCGATAATTGACGAGGAACGAATCAGAGCCAGAGCTTTTATCTGCCGCATCTTGGAACTCTGTAATGCTGCTGTTATTGGTGGACCTGGTAGCAAGGTCGGTCGATTGGGTGGAAGACTGATCTTCCCAATAATCATATTGGCTGGCATTGGTACTGGTAACGTAACCCAAGATTGCGGTATTGGTGTCGGTGAGATTCTGCGAAGTGGCCGGATCTACGGTGCCGCTGAACCCTTCGGTGGCTGACACGATTTGGGAGTGACTGGTGCTTTCGGCACTGTTTAGGCCGGAAGAGAGCGTGCTGATTACGCCGCCGATGGTTTGCACGAAAGTGGAAGTGGCGGTTGCCCAGTCAGAGGCGAGCCCGGTGACCGCGCCGCCGAGGCCAGAAGCCCGAGTGACGATGGCACTGCCGAGTGTTGTAGCATGCACAACCACGGCAGCGCCGAGGGCCTGGAGTTGAGCGGTCTGGGCGGCGGCGATGTCTTTGTTTCTGCGAATGTTGGCGCCCATCGGGTCGTCAGCAGAGCCTGTGACTCCTTCCTCGAATTCGATCTCTGGATCGTCTGGTTCGTTGAGAGCCTCTTCGTAATCGGCTTTGACTTTGGCTTCCCAGGCTACATGATCTGCGGAGGAGTTGCCGTTGCTATCGAGAATAGGATTGCCTTGGGCATCGTCAACGGTGTAGCCTGCGGCAATGATGGTGGCATCGAGTGCGGCCATGCCGAGTTCGTAGGTCTTCTTGGCGGGTGCCATGGTATGAACCCAGGCTTCATCAGCGGCGGCAATGGCGATGGCATTACCACGCTTGTCGGCATGATGCCGGGCAAGAATATCGGTGTTGCGATATTGACCAATATGGATGGCAGCTCGGCGCCCTATGTGCTGATGGCCGCCATATGGGATAACTTTTTGAGCGTATCAGACACAGATTGGAGCCAGGCCCTGAGCCCCTATGACATGACGGCTGAAATATCGGCATCCCATTGGCAAGCCTATCAAAATGCGCGTGTCATCGATGCGCCGCCCTCCCTTCCGCTGGAGGCCTATATCGGCACTTACCGTCATGAATATTA
>NVWB01000105.1 GCA_002733575.1 Blastopirellula sp.
AGCATCGCTTGGGCTGACAACTACACTTCGGCTCAGCAACAGGCAGCCGATTCTGGCAAACCGATTATCCTATTCTTTACCGGCGAGTGGTGTGCACCCTGTCGCGTAATGAAACGCCAAGTGTGGGCTGATGAAGAGGTGAAGACATTGGTCAACGCCCAATTCATTCCTGTGGCAATTGACGTGGATAACCCAGACGATGCTGCGGTGTTGTCCCGTTACAACGTCGGCGGCTCGCCAGTCACGATCATTACCGATTCACAAGGAAATGCTTTGCGATGGCGAGTAGGGGGAATCGGTAAATCGGAATTTCTCGAATTGCTTAGGACGCCGGATCCATCCGCCGCAAATGACTTGTAATGCCAAACGGCCGAGCCTTAGTCTTGTTTGACCGTGTCGTCTTTGGCCATCTCAATGCGGGGATCGCCCGGCAGAATAGGTTTTGATCTTAAGTAAATTGGATTCAATAGAAAGCACACCACAATGGTCCCCAAAGATGACATCTACATCCACATTCTTGAAGCGGCATTCAAGGAAGATCATAAATTTAAGCTCCGCAAATTATTCGAAGAAGTTAAATTTGATGAGGATCAAGAGTTTCTGATTCTTCTCTCAGTGGACCAAGGCAACTTGTTTGGTAAAGATCCATCCGGTTTTAAGGCACGCTATGATAAGGGGTACGATGATGATGTTTGGCTCACCGTCGAAGATCGCTTTCGTCTGCTGGAATATGTCGAATTAAAAGAAGCCCGTGAGTCGTCTAGAAATGCCACGTATTTTGCTGGTGCTGCCTTGATCCTCTCCTTTGTTTCCACAATGTACTCCATCTGTTTTTCGTGAACTGCCATGAATCGCGAGATCAACGCCCCGACACCACCAAGAGCCGGTGTTTTTGGGTGAACAGATTTAACAGCATATCTCTGCTTCACTCATTTATAGTCATGCCTGTTCGACTATTGAGGGCGTACATGTGGTAAAATAGCCGGCATGACAAGTCGACGAAAGCGGAAACGAGAACGGCGAAGAGTTGATGCCGAGGCGACCGTAAACTCCCAAAAGTCCTGTGGGGGTTGGGGGGAAGGTTTGCCGACAAGGCTTTCAGATTTGGTCATGTTAAGGCGAGCCATCAAAGAAGACTGGCCAGTTCCCCAACATGTCAAACAGGCAGTTATTGGCGACCTAGAAGAAGAAGTCCATTCATCTGAATCACGGAGAGTTTTATCTAGTGCTCTTTGCTTCTTGGCAATGGCTGATTCCAACTTACGACTAATAAAAAATCTAGGGTAGCCGGCTGATCACTGGCGAACAATTTATTTGAGTGCAGTGGTTCCCACTTGCTTACCACGGCCCAAATGAATTGGCCCTTTTGAAAGGCAAGTGATGACTCACCCCAATGTTGATACGTCTCGGATTCGAGATGCTCTTATCGATCTTAAGATGAATTTAAGCTCAATATTTCATTATGAGGATGGCGAAGGCTTCTCTTGGAAATCAATCAATGACAGATGGCGAGTCGTCAAAGCTCAACTTAATGTGATTGAAAACCGGGATGCAGCGGTCTACCCAGCTGATCAACGAAAGCTAAGAACTCTGCTTGATGAAATTAGTGAAGAATATCACTTTGAGTCTGGCGAACCCATTGTGGGGCCTCCTGATCCTTTTGTCATCGGATCACTTGGTGAAATGGTTTGGTTATTCAACACAGAAGAATTTGAGGAAGAACCAAGGGAATGCCCACCTCATCTAGAAAAGTATTTAGACCCCGATGAATCGGACGATCTGAATAGCGTAGATAATGAGCCAGGATCAGTGCCCACTAAAGAGAGCAAAAAGCGTGGTCCGAAGCCTTCACAGGCTTACGTTGAAACACTTGCCGAGTTAAAAGCTGGCGGGAACCCAAGAGTTGACCGTATTGTTAATCGTTATGGTGTGACCAGGGCTTCCGCTAAATCTACTCTGAGTAGAGCTCGAAAAGAATATAAAGAGAGTCAAAACGATCATAATTAAATTTGATCTAATTTGATCGAAATCTGCAAAACGACATTTCAAAAATAAAATCTAAACAATTGCTCCCCGAATCACCACCGTTCTCTTATCCAGACCAATTTATTTCTTGGCTCAAATTAATCAATTTAATTTGAGCCTTATTCTTAGTCCATAATCCTAAGCTGTATTCAAGTGCTAACCCAATGGTAAGCACACACACACTGCTTTAGGAATCTATTTTATGAGCGTTCTACCCGCCGAGTCAGTCCCAGCGATTGACCCATCTTTAGTTTACCCCTTGGACACAGCCAAGAAGTTCCTTTTAAACGGCTTACGTGTGTCTGGATTTCGCCTGGAGGAAGCAATGAGCTTTAGCTGGGATAACCCTCGCACAATTCCGCCACATTTACCAACGACAGGTGTTTCGACAGTTGTCTTCCCGTCTGGGTCACAGAAGAGCAACCGGCGAGATGAAATCCCCATGGTACCTGATTTAGAAGCTTTACTTGCGACTGTACCGGAAGAACTCAGGACAGGGTGGGTATTTCATCCAGAGGGAAAACGGAATAAAGACAAGAGACTTAAAGCCGACTGGGTGGGAAAACGCATCTCAGCAATTGGCAAGAAAGCGTTAGTTGTTTCGATTCCCAATGAAGACGGAGAGGCAGAGAAATTTGCGTCTGCACACGATTTACGCAGAACTTTTAGTCAGAATCTTGAGGACTCTGGAGTTGAGCCTATCTACATTTCAATGGTTATGCGACATAAAAGCTATTTAACAACTAAAAAGCACTACAATAAAGGTAATATCAGCAAAGCATCTGAATCGATAAGACAGAAGGTGAAATGCCAATAACAGCCTACTTCGTTAAGTTGTTGCAAGTGCAGTCAGAAGTGCTGGAATCGACTGCTTCTCTTTTGCCAAGTTCCCTGATGCTATTTAGGTGAAATAATGAAACGCTATCTTCCCGTTCTATTGATCCTTGTTTTTGGATGCAACGCAGAAACTTCGAGCGAACCAGACTACGATCAGCTATACAAGTCAACTCTTAACGAGTACACAAACAAGGCAACGCTGTTTGAGATTGAAAAGTCTAAGAGTCGAGAAATGGAGCAGCGTATCCAGAATGAAATAGACAAGATCCATCAGACTGCTGCTGATCTTGACGTGTCTCCCTCAAGATTTCAGGAAAGCATCGATTCGTACAGAGAGATACTCAGGAGCACCAAAGCCAAGAATGCTCAGTACGTTACTGACATGGAGAAGAATCTCAGAGAAGGAGGTAAGCTCCTGGAGAAGTATCAAAAGCTAAGGTTAGAACAGGGAGCATCTAAAAAGTGATTACGCACAGTTTCACACACAAGCAGAAAAGCTATACTCTAACTCAAGAAACAAAAAAAGCCGCAAACTCTTATGAGTAAGCGGCTTAAGTTAGTGAGGTTGCTGGGGCTCGAACCCAGGACCTACGGATTAAAAGTCCGGCGGTTACCCTAAATGACACATCACTCGTGCATTATTAAACCCCTTTAAAATAAGCGTATAACGCGATTAATGCTTAATCGTGGTGTCATCGATATTCGTTCAAGATGCAAGGGTTTACTGACACTTAACTGACACATGCCTTGCTGGAAACCTTAGGTTGCCGAGACGGATTTTCTATTTGATACTGGCTGGTTATCACTTATGATCCGTATTTCCATCTACCGCATGATTCACCGCAATGTACCGAACCTCCACCGGAGAACGAACCCTAAAAGGCAAAGAAGCCGAAGCCTTCCAGCACATGTTGAGTATGATGCTTGATGAATTCGACCCTACTGTTGAATGGAATATCACCGATCCTGAGATGACTACTTATGGCATTACTGCTTATGATGAAATGTCCTTTGGTCAGAAGCTCTGGTCACTGAATTTGGTATCAAAAGCTTTACTGGTTGAATCAATTACTTATCCGCCACTTGTTGCGTATGTGGAAGCAACCGTTGCCACCGTCTTCATCATGGCGGATGTTCTGCTGGACATGGAAAAGGATTCCTCAGCCGACTATCCAAAGTTCACCGATCTAATGAAAGCCGCACTAGCAGAACTTGCCGAGCCAGGCGACGAATCTTGTGATGATTTCGAACCCAGTGAACTGGTTACAGTGCTTGAAGAACGCATTTTCTGGGATCAAGACTACCTGTCAGCTGACATCTACCTAGATTCAGCCTCAGAGAGCAGCAGACCGCTAGATGAGGACAACGGCGGATATTACACTGCCATTGCCCATGATCCGCCAGAGAGCCAATACAAGGCGTTGTATAAAGAACTAATCGAACTCATGGAAGTATAACAATGTGCGGTGCTATCTCTCTCAATCAATCCGAATTGCCAATCGAGCTAATCACAGAGCACAATCTCTATGGCCACGGTCACGCCAGAGGAGAAACTATGGAGTTCTGGTTTCAAGCCTGGGACGCTATGCCACTGTTGCCAGTTAGGTTGGATACAGAGTTCACTATCCTAGAATGGGGTAATGCCCGCAGAACTTCCAGCAAGCTACCCAAAGGCAACTGGTGTCGTCAGGAAAGCCTAGACGCTGGCAAATGGAAATGGTTGAAACCGCAGCCCGTTGTGATCCCGGCGAACTTTGCCAAGGAAAAGAAAGACGGGGCTTGGTTTCTTGTCACTGAGGGCATGCGTGGAATTGTTGTTAGAGATGAGAACGGCAAGCAACATGTTTATATGCTGACGACTGAAGCAACTCATTATTACCAAACGATGACACGGCATGATCGTGAGCCGGTGTTTTTGGGTGAGCAGATTTAAGTTGCCGTTTTTGTTGAAAACACCTAGCTCGTGTGATACATTTAAGCTCACTGAACCGCACTAGACCGTAATAGTTCGGTATTTGTTTATTTCATTTTTGCGGTCTAATATCTGCTATATGCCAAACATGATCGATTGCATCGAAGAAACAGTCTTGCCAGTCGATCAACGAGTGCTCGATCTCCTGCTGCACAGTGAGTACTGGAACGATCTCCGCTTCGATCCAGAATATCTGGCGACGCTATCCTCCATTCATGGTGGTACACCGACCAAACAGTATTTCACAGACTCTACTGGTAACATACGGCGAATCGGTTGGTTCGTTTCGATGTTCGACGAGCACTCCAAACTTCCCGGCGACTTCCAGGAAGACCACATGTATCAAGAACAAGACACGCGGGTTATCGACCGATCGCTTCCGTATTTGTTGGACGGCGAATCCTCCATCTACCGACCGCTCGAAGATGGACCGGTGCGATACTACCCCTTTGCCGCACTCTACAATAAAGAATCGGTCCCGTTTACTCTGTGCTGGCATTTCACCTGCGGACAGAACTCAATTTGCTTCGACACCTCAACCGATCCATTCTCCGTCGTGCTTTGCGAATACGACAAGGCGGTTGAGGCGTTCATGGAGTATGATCGCGAACTCGATAATCGTTACGATTACAGTTTCCTTGCCCCGATAGCAGACAGTTTTCGCGAATTTGCGAAAATGCTCCGAAGCACACCGTGACAATCGAAAACGGTAGATAGCAAGATCTTTGCGGTCGTTAACATATTGCTCACCGCCCAATTCCTTCTTTGTTGTATCTACCTACACGCTGTGATACATTTAAGCTTCACTGATCCGTACTAGACCGTAATGGTGCGGGATTATTTCATCTTTTAAGCATGATATAAAGAAACTTACTAATCACTTGTTATGCATAGGTCAGCATGAGCAATCTTCGTAACCCCGATATCAGAACAAGAGATATAAGAAAGCTGGTCGGCTACAAATCTCAAGAAATAGCTTGGGATCAAGGGTGCGATGAAACAAGCGAATGGGTTATGGCATCATTAGAAGATGAAGCTCATGTAAAAACTCTTATAAATTGGCTTTCAAGTAAAAATATTCCATTAGAAAGTGAGGCAGTATTAATTGACTCGGGATGGAAGAGACCAAAGAGAGTTTGCTGGGGAGATCTTATCTCCGATCCAAGAAAGTATTTCGGGAAAGATATGTTTCAGCTATATGATTTGGATTTAAATTGGACAATGGAATACCAAGTACAAGAAATCGCTAGGTTTGGTCGGTATGGTGTTGTACAAAATGCATAACAAACGGCTGCAGCTGACAGTCTGGGCTCCACTTGATTTTGTGTTGCTCGCTGTCGCTCTCAAATTAACACAAAACAAGCTCCGCCCAGCCTGCGGTTGAGCCGGGCGTTATGAACTTCCCCAAACGCTGTGATACATTTAAGTTTCACTGATCCGTACTAGACTATAAAATCGCGGCATTTAATTGTTGTTCTTTGCGGGTTGATATTTGTGATGAGGCTTGATCATTCGTGAAACAAATTACGAACGCTAACGAAGCTAACCGACGCATTAATCGCCGGATCGCTGCTGCGAGCGTCAAGCACATGAGCAACACGAAATGGAGAAAACTGTTCACTGCAATCCATTCAGTCCCCAGACTGGGCGAGGTTGCCATTAAATTTATCAACGATGACAGACTGTTCACCGGATCAATTCCCGGCCCTGATTTCGATCACAAGGACAACACTGGTGAATGCGGCGGCATCTCCTTTCAGCCATTTGCTCATATTGAGTTCGTTCAGATACCCAACTTGTACCACACCTCTCTTGACGGACCTCGATATCCTAATACCGAAATCCAGAACGATATAGATTCTTTCGTCGAGCGTCTCGAAAACACTGGCTCGTTCCCAATTCGACACTATGATAATGGCATTACCATAATCGGATATGAATGGGCGGCGAATGACGGCACCATCCAAAATGCCTGATAACAGATCGTTGCACACGGAGCGGTACAGAGTTGAAATGGAGAAATTGCTGTCGCCGCTGTGTGATCTTCGTCGTTAGATAATAGCTCACTTCATGTGCTAGATTCCACCAATTCACATTTTTTCGACTTGTAGGTTTTCAGGTTATAGATAATCAATTCCAGCTCCTCACCACTCTTTTCCCTCTTTGTTGTATCTCCCCAAACCCTGTGATACATTTAAACTTCACTGATCCGTACTAGACCGTAATGGTGCGAGATTATTTCATCTTTTAAGCATGATATAAAGAAACTTACTAATCACTTGTTATCTGGTCACAGGACAGGACATGGCAAAGAAGAAGCGACACCTGCAGTTTGACGATGGGACTTCGTCCAAGTTCTGGGAGATTGTAGTTGACGGTGCTTCCCATACAGTTCGATTTGGCAGAATCGGCACAGACGGCCAGAAGAAGACCAAAGATTTTTCGTCCACCGCTGAGGCGCAGCAATCGTGTGACAGGTTGATCCAGCAGAAGACAAAGAAGGGTTACCGAGAGGTCTCCGCAGCAGTGAGCAAAAGTCCCAAGAAGAAAACGACGCGAGCGGCGGCATCAAAGCAGACCGCACGACCGCTGATGCAAAAGCGGGTTGTTAGCCAAATAGAGAAGCTTGGCGGTCGGTTTCTTAAGCCGCGAAACAACTCACTGGAGACCCGCCTGCAGGCAATTCGTTTTCCACACGTTCTGTATGACCGGGATTGGGATGTGTACGGAATCGATAGGTATTTCAAGGCTCATCGCGTCACGTACAAAGCCAACCCGAAGAAGTTCTACGACGAACTTGAAGCACACTATTTCACAAATGATGACACGCCACGCGGACAGTCATTCTGGTGTGTGACGCCATTCACGCCACTGACGCCCGAAACCGCTGACTTTGACGTATGGTCGTCTATCTTTGAAGACCCAACAATGGTAGATCTGCAACCGATCCGTGAGCTTGTCGGTGAGGGGCCCGTCGAGTTCCTTCAGATAATGTCCGCCTACGGATTCCCTGATTGTTTCTATGTCTGCCTGCAGGATCCAAAGCCGGGAGATCCAACTGTTTTCGGCACTGACCACGAGGACTTCTTTCGCGAATTCCCGGTGCGCAAGCCCTTGTCGGAGTTTCTGAAATCCTTTTTGACCAAAGGTGAGTTTCTAGAAGTTGTCAGAGAGTACATTGAGGACGCGTTCACGTAGCAATGAGCGCCAGATAACAAGCCGCTTGACCGGAGGCACCGTTCCGGTTGGAATTGTATAGTACGCTGACTACGGTGCCCCGGTCAGCTCAGTCGTTATCCTGCCAGCGGTTGCCGACATTTCGAGGACAATGCGAATTGAAGAACGACCCAAATCGTTATCAGGCGACGTGGCTCAGCATGCTGCCTCTTGAAAGACTGAAGGCGAATTCAACGCTATACGAGGAAGGTCTCCTCACGGATTACGAATTCGTCCACAACGTTATTCAAGAAGTACTGAACGGAAAACTGACGACGCTCAGCGACTTGCCAACCCAGCTTCCACATAACGTGGCAGATGACTTCCGGAACACGATCGCCCATCTGGAAGCAGACGATTACGTTGACACTTACCCATTCAATCGATTTGAAAGCATCGAAGACAGGCAAAAGAAGGCAGATCAATTTAGGGATCAATACCAAGTAGTGTTCGCAGAATTACGTGCGTACTTTGCGAAACTCGAAGCAGGATAACAATTAAATGCACCGGAGTTGCCGTCCGGGCCGGATATGCAGTTGAGAATCACTTCCGGCAATCCTGCAATCACAGTCATTAGCATATCACTCACCTCCTATCCCCTCTTTGTTGTATCTCCCCAAATGCTGTGATACATTTAAGCTTCCAAGATCCGTACTAGACCGTAATGGTGCGGCATTTGGTTATTGTGTTTTTGCGGTTTGGTAGTTGTTATGATTTGAGGTGAATCTCAGAAGTGAAAATTTTACCGGTAGAATTAACAGAAGCTGCTTGCTATTACTGTGATCCTCAAAGGTGCAAAAAAATATTTGACTCTGGATTCGACATAAATACGCAAGATAAGTCAGGCGAAACTATTCTTATGTGTGCCGTTACACCTGATCGTTTCGGTGATATAAATTCTCCTGAAGGAGTATTGAGCTTGGTTGAGTTCTTTATTGAATGGGGGGCTGATCCCCAAATCGAGAATAGTGAAGGTTGGAAAGCGGCTGATTTTGCGCAGCAGTTTGTGGATCCGAATTGGAAAGACGAGTTTGGTTATTCTCTAAAATTAGGTAAGGCAGATATTGAGATTCTAGACTATATTATTGAGCTGCTAGAAAAATGGTGAAAATCATAACAATCCCATGCAGACGACATTTTTTTCATTCCTCAAAAGCGGCTGATATAGGGCGTTAGGCATGATTAGTCTAAAGAAACAAAATGTTATATAGCGAACATCTTCTAGTCCAACAAGGCAGATCCGACGGTGGTGACTTCATAAAAATCACTCACACTCCGACTGGTATTTCACGTATAAGCACTCCACCTCATTCAGATAAACTGAGCAAATTACGACATGTATTTCTTCAAGAAATCGAAGATGAAATAAATGAGAAAGGTCTTTCCAAATATATCTGGCAAAGATAATTGTTATCGGTGCGACTGACATGCATACCTCCCCAAAGGTCAAGTAACACATCCGGCAATCCCGGCATCAACTAAACTTCAGCATCTTTTGCCCAATAGGATGGCTCCAGTTGCCGATGTATTCCAGCTTCCAGCGGCCTGTTGGTCGATGGCTAAGCACTGCAACCTAGTATGAAACAGAATGCGGTGCAGTAAGAACAATCCCCTCTTCATTGTATCTCCCCAAACGCTGTAATACATTTAAGCTTCACTTTTTTTGATAACACTCTCGATTTATGCGATATTCTTCTTATTCACATTTTAGAGATGAATTTACTCAGTCCGGAAAATATGGATCTGAGCCGACTCTCGAATGAGATATAAAGAAACTGAGTAATAACTTGTTATGCGGCAAACTCGGAGACCAGCCTGTGGATTTAGCGGTTGCGCCTGACATCCTGATCCGTGCTTTGAGTAGTCCCGACTGGCCATCCAAGCCAATCTGGGGTTCCAAGCTTCGCCACCTGCATCCAATGTTCGATCGATTCAATATCGAGTTGCTGCAAACACTGGAACAACTGATTCACAACACACTTGCCAACTTCGCCCAACGTCCCGACAACCGTGATCACCTGAAATTGACAATCGGCAGTCAATTCGGTGAATCAGTGCTCCCAGTTCTAGATGTCGAACAAGCTGTTGTGTTTGGAGGCGGCGCTGCAATTGGCGACGACTTCTGGCTTGCAGTAGACTTGCGCAGTGACGCACAGGACCCTTCGGTTATTGGCAACCACTTCGGCCAGCACGGGTGCAACTGGGTCCAAGTCGCTCCAAGCTTCACGGCATTCTGCCAGGAACTTTCGATTTCAATTCCCGAGTAAGGGCCGCATAACAATCACATGCACCGGAACGGCGGGGCCAGACGCAATCTGTCTTCCACATCAACCTCCGCTGTCCGGTGATGTGCGACGTTAGATAATTGCTCAACTCTTGACTTACATTTCTCCAATTCGCATTGGTTCAACTTGACGCTCCTCACCACATCATCCCTTCTTTGTTGTACCCACCCAAACGCTGTGATAAATTAAGCTTCACTGATCCGTATGAGTGCGTTATAGTGCTATATTAAATTAACGCATTTTTTCTGTCTAATACCTGTTCTGCAACTCACATGGAGGCCTAGACATTGTCCAGATACGCAGCATTAGCCGTTATAAGTTTAGCACTGTTGTTTTCAACCAACCCAATGGTGCTTGGAGACACACCGAAACAGCTCGTCAGGGTGTCGATTATTGATGTGATCGAAACCGACGGCTGTATTGTCAAGCGAATTTCAGTCAACGTGCCAGCTGGCTCGCGTATTCAGTTATTGAATGACACCGACCAGGCTGAGATTAACTCTTCCCCCGCAGGTGATGGGCGTCCGACCGTGCACCTAAATGTGCTGACAGACCTTTTGGTTAACACGGAAGGCGAACTATCAACCCTAAAGACGATCATCAATCTGTCTGGTGGAACGTCAACGAGGAGAACTGTAGTTGCCTCCACACACAACACGCTGGAGACCCTTGTGGCATTCAATGCGAAGCCTGGACGATATGCATTAAACGAACGAATCCCAGTGCTACACCAGACACGTGGTCGCAGCTACTTTCTCGTCGTCACCATGCGGCAACAATGAGGCACTCGCTGTATAACAAGATGCACCCAGGCGACCGATCTGGGCGTGTTCTAAAGCCTAAGTCACAGTCATTAGCACACTCCTCACCACCCAATCCCCTCTTTGTTGAATCTACCCAAATGCTGTGATACATTTAAGCTTCACTGATTCGTACTAGACCGTAATGGTGCGAGAGTTTATTTACCGCATTATTGCGGTCTAATTCCTGTTATGTGACAAAGACAAATGGACGATATCTTCGCAGAAGCAAACAAACGAGAAGAGCAACTATACGATGAACTCGCGGCCTGCCCCGTTAGCGAATTGACTGGCATCGTTAGCCCTAGCGGCGTTGGGGGGGCAAAATCTGGCGACCAAGAGCTCTGGTCATTGCTCTTGGACTTCGACGCATGGTGCGTCGGCTCCGAACCAATCCGAATGGAGTCACTTACTCTTAGACGCAAGGTTTCCGACGAAGAATTAGACAGATTTCAGGAGTTAATCGAGGAAGAAACAATTATCCGAGTTCGCGCACGCGTTGCCGAGGATAACATCTTTGGCAGCCCACAAGGACAACTCGAAGAGTTCATTGAACTCGATTCAAAAAATTCTGTCTTGCAAGCTTATCTGGTCAAGCTTCAAAAACCTGTCACACACCAGGACAAGCGATTCGGCACTCTTACCAATGATCGGGAAATAAACTGGTATTCTGTTGAGGTCGAATGGAACGGGGATACGGTAAATATGAATTTGATTGCCGAAGAATCCGATGAACTTACTGCCGCTCTCAAAATCGCATATTCACTTTGGGACAACGAATCAACTTGGCACGAACGAATCGTCGACTACGCTGTTCAAGAATTGTTGCCTCTGAAGAATGACAACTGGCTAGGTGATGAGGAAACCGAATTCTCTCCAACCGAATTTAAGCGTAAAATGACACTAGAGTCTATTTCAATTTACCCGGATGGTGATTTTGAATTCTGGCACAACGATGGCGATCTATTTTGGGGACACTCAATCCAGATTTCTGGTAATTTGTCAGATGGTCTAACCAATGCTGACATACCCGGATAAGTGAAGTAGGTTGTGCTGCTCGCCAGCCGCCAAACGAATCACTACGTTTTACAAAATGATTCAACACAGAGAACACGGAGAGAGCTTGAAGCAAAACTCTGTTTGCTCTGTGCCTCTGTGTTTAAAAAATGCTTGCTGGCCATCCGATACCTTACAAAGTGACGTAGCAAGGAAGTATTAACTCGTTTTTGTTGAAAACGTCTAGATGCTGTGATACATTTAAGCTTCACTGATCCGTACTAGACCGTAATGGGTTCTTGTATTTTTTGCGGATTGATGTCTGTTAGATTCACGGAGATTCGAGATTGAGTTCCAAGATTCCAAATACTGTAATAGGTGCCGTCGCTGCTGTGATTGGAGACAATTACAGCCATTCAAAGCTAAATACTCTTTTTATGGAAAGCGGTGCTCCAGGCAATGAGCCGGAAGGAAACCGTGTGGATAAGTGCAGTAGTTGGCTAAAACGTTGTAACAATGATAAATCGATTGACGCACTAGAAGTTCTTGGTGCAGTGATTCAAGAATATATGGCTCAAGAGCCTTCTTCAGTGTTTAACGGAACTGTTTCTTCAAAAATCACAGCGGGCCAAGAAAGAATTCAGAAAGCTTTGGGCAAAAATCAGCTTTCGTACCGTACTAACGGTTACATAACTTTGGCAGGATCAAGGCCGATTTCTAAAACACTAGAAGATTATTTAAAATCGGGTGACTTCTCATCTATCGAAAAGGAATTTGAACGAGCGGTTGAGCACATCAATTCTGATCCACATGCATCAATAACTGCTGCTTGCTCAATTATTGAAGCTGCGTTGAAGTTCTATATAGAAACTTTCATCAATTCGGATATGCCTTCCAGCCTAAACGTTAAAAATTTATGGAAAGTAGTACAGGATCACCTAAAGCTTAATGATGATCCAATCTTAGCTGATGATCAGCATAGAGTTTTAAAAGGCATTTCCTCAATCATTGATGGCGTTGGCGCATTTAGGTCTCACATAGGTTCTGCGCATGGTCGTGGTTCTAACCCACCAAGTATTGTTGTTGCAGAAGCACGGTTGGTAGTTAATGCAGCGCATACCATTGTTGTATTCGTCATGGAAGTTCTTCATGCCCAGAAAACTTAACAAAACACTGTGGTCAGACTAATTTTCCACTGCGATTCAAATTGCCGTAGAACGCGACGTTTGAATATCACTCACCTAAGGTGTTATATCACTCCAATTCACATTTGTTGCAGTTTTTATTCTGTCATCCGTTCCTGCTCCTCACCGCCCAATCTCCTCTTTGTTGTATCTACCCGAATGCTGTGATACATTTTAGCTTCACTGATCCGTACTAGACCGTAATGGTGCGGGAGTTGGTTCTTGTGTTTTTGCGGTTTGATATCTGCTATTTTAAATAAGACATTACCGGCGGCCGGACACAGAAAGAAACACACTACTATTCTTGAACCGTTCCCTGTGGGGCTGGCTGTTTTTTCCTCCAGGGAGAACCTACCCCCGTTTCCCCAGGGCAGGTTCTCACCAATTTGCAAATTTGACCGCGTTGCAACTCTTGTGAATTCAACGTCTTACGTCTTCTCCAATCGCGTCTTGGCAATCGCCGCAATCTCGGGGCTCTGCTCAATTCCTACGCATCCAGCCCCAGCTCCCGTGCCGCCACAATCG
>NVWB01000106.1 GCA_002733575.1 Blastopirellula sp.
CAGAAAATGCAGGGCCTCCTTGACGGAATGAAACTAGTTGGACACATATGACAACCCAAAACTTGGGTAATGACAAGGAATGAATTCCCTGGCTACATGATCTCGTCCCTAACGGGACTGAAAAAAACTGAAAACAAAAGGCCGCTGTTCGTTAATAGTCGGAGCTCGAATTTTTAAAATGCTCCTCGTATCTATTCGCTTTTCAGCAGACGCTATTGAATTGAAAACACTTTTTCCTCACCGGAATCTACCATAAATTGCATGGAGATAGTATCACTTTTTTCTCAGAAATATCCTTGAAGCAGAGTTCCAAGAGAAGTAGAATCATTCACGACACATCTTCTTTCACAAATTTCACGCATGGGGGCCCTATCGTGACCAGAATCAAACAAGTCTTTCCGTCGTTGGCCATTGTGGCCTTCATCGCAGCAGTGGGTGGCTATATTTTGGGTTGTAGTCAGTCGGAAAGTGAGCCAGTCGCTCAGGCTCAGGTCGCAGCAGAAGATCCAGTCGCCTCGAATGCACCGGGTGGCCCGGCTGTGATTTCGCCCACCAAGGCGCTCGCCAATCGAGACATGTATTTCCCTGGCACCGAAGACATCAAGCCAGACGAAATGCGAATCACGGCACTAGGAACCGGGATGCCGAGTGCTCGTCCGAAGCAGGCGGCCGCTTGCTTTTTAGTCGAACTCGGCAACGGCGATAAGTTTCTGTTCGACATCGGCAGTGGCTCGCACGAACGCATTGCTGCCCAAAAGATTCCTTATGATTATTTGGATAAAGTCTTTATCGGTCACCTGCATGTCGATCACTTTGGAGACTTGCCGACCTTCTGGCTCGGCGGAACGACGATGAACCGCTTAGTGCCGCTGCGTGTCTGGGGGCCTAGTGGTTCCACACCGGAACTGGGAACTAAATACTGCATGGAAAAAATGCAGGAGATGTACCAGTGGGATATCGGTACACGTTCTGGCGTGATTGATTTCCGCGGTGGCGAACTTGAAGTGAATGAGTTTGCTTTTGATGGGGTGAATCAAATTATCTACGATGAAAACGACGTGATCGTTCGCAGCTTCCCCGCCATTCATGGGCTCGACGGAGCGGTCAGTTTTGTGCTGGAATGGAACGGCCTGAAATTTGTTTACGGCAGCGACACCTATCCGAACAAATGGTATATCGAACACTCGGCCGGTGCTGACTTGGCCATTCACGAATGCTTCCTTCCGCCCACGCTACTGGTCACCAAGCAAGGTTTTTCCCCGCTCGAAGCACTGACTGTCGGAACTCAAGGACACACTTCGCCTGAGCAGTTCGGCAAAGTAATGTCGGAAGTCAAACCACGCATGGCGGTCGGCTATCACTTTTTCAACGATTTCGACACCGGGCCAGAAGTCCGACGTCGTGTTCGTAAAACCTACGATGGAGAATTATCACTGGCAGTCGATTACATGGTTTGGAATGTCACCAAAGACAACATCCAAACACGCATGGCGGCCAAAGACGAAGAAGTCTGGCCATCGCCACCGCTGAAACAAAAAATCTCGCCTGATTTTCGAAACGCCATTTCAATCTCAAAGTTCACACTCTCCGGTCGCAAAGAATATCCCGAAGTAGTCCAACCGATCTACGACGAGATCAACGAAATCTACGACACCGACTACAAACCAGGGTTGTAAATATTGTGCAAGATATCATTGGGCGGCTGCTCGCCAGCCGCCTTTTGAAGTGTAAAAAGAGGTAACCACCAAGGCTCGAAGGCACAAAGAAAGAAGGGTTTTCTTTATCAAACGGGTGCCACCGGCGGCAAAGACAAAGTCGCCCGAGCCTCGCCGCTGATTAACAAACTAGAACAAGGCCATATCTTCCTCCCCCAAACCGAAAACAACTGGAAACCCGATTTTGAAACCGAACTACTAAGCTGGACCGGGTTACCGAATGAAACCACCGATCAAATTGATGCGGCGGCGTATGCGGTGGTGTATGCCATGCGGAATGATTATGGGGACTTGGTGATTGAGGCGGTGTTTTAGGTAGCTGTTTGTTTTGATCTTTGACAATTTGAATTTGGATTTATCGATTATTAATTACACAATTGGGCAATGCTTTTTTCAGCTTATCGATCTCTGTCTTATCAATGTTCATATCAAAAAAGTCTAATCGTTTAAGATTCGATAGTTCTTTTAAAGGAGAAAGATCAGTCGCCATGGGCAACCGAATTGTAAGCAATTGAAGGTGATTGAGCTGCGATACAAATTCTAAATCCGATAACGTATCTGAAAATACTTTAAGCTCCTCGAGTTGAGTCAGATTTGTGATCGGTGAGTAATCCGACACTTGGGATTCGTTTATTACCAATTTTCTAAGATTTGTTTGCTTAGATAAATATGATATATCACTAACATCATTTGTTAAGAGGGAAAGATGTTCCAACTTGATTTCATCCCCCAATGCTTGAAGATCCTTGACTTTTGTAACATAGAGATGCAATTTTTTCAGGCTTGAAATCTGAGACAAAGGAGTAAGATCAGAGATTCTTGAACCGCTTAGAGAAAGAGAACGGAGTCCTTTCAACTGCGTCAATTGTGAAAGGTCATCAACTTCTTTACTACGAATATCAACAAATTCGACAGTGTCAAAAAAATCATTGCCGAGAATACTTCTCAGCCATAAAATATTCATCGGTTCTGGAATATCAAAGGGTCTATCTTCATCAAGCACATAGTCATATTGAACATGACACCCATTCGCCCAAAGCCACTCAACCGCCAACCGCTGCTGCCTGGCTTGATAAAGCTTCACACTCAGCGGTACCAGCAATACACAAAGCACCGTCACTAAAACAAATAGGGTACGCATACTAAAACGAATTTTGGGTAGCCACTTCACTTTACGTTTTACCGGTAGGATGGAGTTTTGATCTTTGACAATTTGAATTTAGTTTATTGATTCTTAATCACACAATTTGGCAATGCCTTTTGCAGCTTGTCGATCTCTGCTTTTTGAAGTTCCATGCCTACGAGAGTTAAGTTTTCAAGATTGGAAAGTTTAAACAACGGAGAAAGGTCATTTGCCTTTGGAGTGTCAAGTCTCGAAAATCGGAGATTAACAAGCTTGGCCAAAGGGGTGAGATCTGTGATCTCCGAACAATCAAGGCTTAATGTCTCAAGGCTGGTAAGGTTTTCTAATGGAGAAAGGTCTTTTATCTTAGAGCTGCGAAATGACAGGTATTGCAGGTTGACGAGCTTGGCGAAGGGCGTGATATCTGTAACCGTTGCACCATGAATACGCAGATCTTCAAGGTTCACAAGGTTTTGTAACGGTGCAAGGACTTTTACCTTAGGAGTGTTAAGCTTTAAGTCTCGCAGATTGATGAGCTTGGCCAAGGGTGTTAGGTCTGTGACATTCGGACCTTGAATGTTCAAGTTTTCAAGCTGATCGAGTTGGATCAAAGGTGACAAGTCGGAGATTTGCGAGTTATAAATACCGAGAACACGAACATTGCTTAATTGTTGAATTAATGTTAAGTCCTGCATGAATTGACCGTCAAGATAAATCGTTAGTGAGCAGTCTAGCTTCGATAACTCTGCAATATGCTTTGCAGTAAAACTCTTCTCCGAGGAAAACTCGATCATACAAGAATCGAGATTTCTGAGTGAACTCAGCGGAGATAAATCGACATTCTCAGGATCAATTAGGTGAACGGTTTCAAGAGATTGCAAATGCGACAAGTTCGAAATGTCAGTGATCGCAGGGTTTCCAAGAGTAACGTCAACAGGCGTATCAAATAAATCATTGCCGAGAACACTTCTTAACCATAGGTTGTCTGTCGGGATCTCTGTAACATAAGTTCCCTCTTCATCCAGTTGATAGTCATACATAATATAACCATCATTCTCCAGCACCCACTGCACCGCCAACCGCTGCTGCCTGGCCTTGTAAACCTTCACACTCAGCGGCACCAGTAGCACACACAGCACCGTCACTAAAATAAATAGCGTACGCATACTAAAACGAATTTTGGGTAGCCACTTCACTTTCCTGTTTTCCTGCCGTTGTTTTTGATCTTTGACAATTTGAATTCTGTATTATTGAGGCAAGACACTCAATATTTGTACTGCTGAACTGTGCAGTTGGGCAATGCCTTTTCAAGGCTATTAATTTGATCCTCACTTATTACCTCCTTAGAAAAGAGAGAGATACTTTCCAGAGTGGTAATACTTTTGAGCGGCGACAGATCCTTTGCTTTCGGAGTAAGAAGTGTTAGATCTTTTAGTCTTTTTAACTTGGAAAGGGGCGTTAAATCAATGAGGTTCGGATCATAAAGATTCAGCTTTTCAAGCTGCGAGAGATCGGACAATGGTGAAAAATCGGTGATTTTCGTTTCAGAAATATATAGCTCTCTTAGACGTTTATTTTCCTTTAAAAATGAAAGGTCATTGACTGGTGTGTTTGAAAGGATGAGTGTTTCTAGCATGCTTACTTGTGACAACACAGAAATATCTTCCACTGATGTTCTCCGGAGTAGTAAGTAATCAAGCTGCTTGAAGTGGATCAAAGGTGAAAGGTCTGTTACTTGCGAGTCACTTATTAAAAGCGTTTTAATGTTTTTCAATTGTTGAATTTGAGTTAAATCATCTATGAATTGGCCGTAGAGAGTGACATCTAATGAGCACTTCAATTTGGATAACTCATCCAGGTTTTTCGCAGTAAAACTCTTCTCCGAAGAAAAAGATATATCAAGAGACTTGAGGTTCTTCAGTGATCTCAGCGGTGATAGATCAGCAAGTTGAGGGTCATAAAGCGAGACATCTTTAAGAGAAGGTAAGTGAGTCAATTGAGATATATCAGCAATCCTTGTATTTTCAATGTATACGAAAACTACAGAATCAAAAAAATCATTTCCGAGTATGCTTCTTAGCCATAGATTATCTGTCGGGCCACCTGAAGCGAATTTTGGGTTGTCTGGCCTTTGGTAGTCATAATTAACCGAACCTCCATTCGCCAAAACCCACTCCACCGCCAACCTCTGCTGCCTGGCTTTGTAAAGCTTCACACTCAGTGGCACCAGTAGCACACAAAGCACCGTCACTAAAATAAATAGCGTACGCATACTAAAACGAATTTTGGGTAGCCACTTCACTTTCCGGTTTTCCTGTAGAATGCTGTTTTGGTCTTTGACAATTTGGATTTGGGTTTATTGATCTTCGATGATTTTTTCGCTGGTGTCAAATAAACAATACGGTGTTAGTGAAAAAAGATGAACCACCAAGGCTCGAAGGCACAAAGTAAGAAGGATTTTCTTTATCAAACGGGTGCCACTCTTAAATCGATCATTTATTGAGTGGCACTCTGTGATACTTCGTATCTGACTGAAGGTGAACTGTTTCCTTGATAATGAAAAGAAAGGTTTAGTATTTGGTTTTCGGGGATGCGATAATTTGCACCAGGAAACTTCAGCCATTCATCAAAAACTTCTCCAACAAGGTCGTACACGATCTCTCCATCGGGTTCTAAGATCGGCATGGCACGATCACTAGGTTTTAGGCGTAAGAGCAGGCCATGTTCAGCTTTAATCTGGTAGCCTGAATCATCTTGAACCGAAAGTCCAAGCAACTCTGCCTTGCATTTGAGATTTCGAAACTCAAACGGTATCGAATTTTCAGAGTCATTGTGGAAAATGATACGAATCACCACTAGTTTGATATTAGCTTTGGCTTGTTTGATGATCTCATCTGAAGAGCCCATGAAGTTAATTTTCCATAAGTTCCAGTATCGTTCGTCAGGAGCGTAGTCTATTAATTCTTCTTCATTAAGAACTTGAATAGTAATGCTCAGGTCAGGTCGGGTTGGACGATCCATTGCGGACTTTCACAAGATTACCATCTATGTATTTGCTTAAATACTAGCGAATTCTAAAACACAATTACCGATTGAGCTTCGCTGCCAAATAGGCTTGCTCCATCACGTGATTGACCTTCATTCCTGATCTTCCGTCGATCAGTGGGTCGTGCCCTTTCTGAACTGCCTTCACAAAGTCGGCAATGAGTGGGCTATTGAAGTTTTTATGTGGAGGGTGCGATTCGTGCTTCACGCCTGCGGCCGTTTTGATGGTGAGCCGGCCATCGTTGAGCGGTGTCGCTTCTAGATAGCCTTCGGTGCCAATGATTTGGAACACATCAGGATCGACCGGAGTTCCAAACAGACATTGTAGTGTTGCCTGGATGCCGCCAGGAAAAATTAATGTTAATGTTTCGACATCATCAACGTCATCATCACCGTAGAACAGTGATCGTTGCGAACAATGGGCATCCACTTTGAGTGGTGGTTCCCCAAGCAAGTCAATCAACAAGTCAATGCGATGACTGCCGACGTCCATCATCGGGCCGCCACCACTTTGTTGTGGGTCAACGCGCCAGTAACCCTCTTCGCCTGGCTGCATATCCATGGGTGCCGAAGCGATGACGTTGACCGAGAGGATGCGTCCTAATGCTTCTTCATCGACAAGTTGTTTGATGCGTTGATACACGGGATAGAAGCGGCGGTAATAGGCCACGCCTAATGTTTTACATGTCCGATCCGACTGCTCGACCAGGGTTTTACACTCTTCCGTGTTGATGGCCATCGGCTTTTCAACTAATGCGTGCTTCCCATATTCCATGGCACAAAGGGCAGAGCCAAAGTGGTCTTCCACTGGCGTGGCGATATAGACCGCATCGATTTCTTCCAATCGAAGAAACTTCTCCGCATTCGTAAATCGATGCTCGATATCAAAATGGTCGCAAAACTCATTGAGCTTGGTTTCATCACGTCGACACGCGCCTACCAATGTGCTGTTAGGGTCGTCGATGATTGCCTGGGCCACACGTTTGCGTGCCACATCGCCACAACCGATTAATCCCCAGCGAAGTTTTTTCTTTTGAGCAGCCATCTGTTTAACTCCTGGTCACAGGTCTACGGTCTCAATCTTTTATTCCGCCGCTGGTGCCTGTTTGCCTCCGAGAATGCTCAGTCGCAGGTTCAGCATTTCTACACCCAACGCAAAGGCCATGGCGAAGTAGACGTACCCTTTGTCGAAGTGGGTTCCGGCTCCTTCGGCAACTAGCATCACGCCGATGAGAATCAAAAAGCTTAGTGCCAGCATTTTCAGTGTGGGATGTTTTTCAACAAAGTCAGAAATCGGATTGGCAAACGCGACCATGATGCCGACGGAAATCAACACCGCAACTATCATGATATACAAACCAGGAATTGTGGAGCCCAGGAATGGAACCTCGGACTTGACCATACCGACCGCAGTAATCACTGAATCGAGCGAGAAAATTATATCGAGCAAAACAATTTGTGTAATCACCGAAGAGAAGGTGACCACTTTTTGTGCGGCCTCTTTTGAATCCTCATGATGACTAAATTTCTCATGAATCTCATGCACACTCTTCCAGATCAAAAACAGCCCACCGAAAAACAGGATTAAGTCTTTAATGGAAACTCCGTTGAGTTCTTCGTGAAAATGCTCGGCTTTTTTCAAGTGATACTTGGCTTCATCCAGGTCGTGCTTCGCTTCATCCAGGTCGTGCTTCGCCTCTTCATCGCCAGGGTGTTCTTTGAGATGCAAGGTTGCCTTCGTGTGATCCAAGGTTGCCTTCGTGTGTTCTGCCTCTTGATCGGCATACACAAACTCAATATTGATCCCAACTTTCGACCAGTGGAAAATTGGATTATCAGCTTTCATCACGAGCGATATCGTAAATAACAACAACAATCGGGTGACCAGCGCCAGGAGCAGCCCTATTTTTCTCGCCTTGGGTCGCTGTTGTTCTGGCAAGCGGCCAGAGACGATGGCGATAAAAACAATGTTATCGATTCCGAGAACGATTTCCATGGCTGCCAGGGCAACCAGTGCAATGAGTGCTTCGGTCATGGGTGATCAAGTCTTTCAGGCAGAAATAGTTAGGCCGGTATTCAAAGGGTATTCGCCAGCAAGTGCCCTTTCTTAGAACCAATAATACTAGGCACTTTAAGTGCGTATGATACCCTAGCTGGCCAACACAAACTACGCCCTGAGTTCCCCCAAGTTGCATTTCATAAAATACGAGTCACAATAGAAGGTTCATTCCTTCCCATCCCCCGGAGCCAATTTCATGAGCGAATCGATTTCCCGCCGTGGTTTACTACAATACGCAACACTTGCAGGCGCAGGGCTGATGACTGCCAATATCGCAAAACCGGCTGCTGCCAAACCGACTGCCGACGAAGGCCACGGAATTCGCTTTTGTTTTAATACCAGTACCATTCGTGGACAAAATCTGTCTATCGAAGACGAAATCGATGTGGCCGGTAATGCTGGCTATAGTGGAATTGAGCCTTGGGTTCGTAAGATCGCGCAGTATCAAAAAGATGGCGGCAAGCTCAGTGACTTGCGTAAACGAATTGCCGATCATGGGCTGACCGTCGAAAGTGCCATCGGGTTTGCTCAATGGATTGTTGACGACGAAGAGAAACGCAAAAAAGGGCTAGAAGTTGCCAAGCACGATATGGATTTGGTGGCACAGATTGGCGGAACCCGAATAGCGGCCCCACCTTCTGGCAACAGTGAACCTGGCTTAGATTTGTTTGAAGTGGCGAAACGCTATCGTGCTCTACTAGAACTGGGCGACACGATGGGTGTCACACCTGAACTTGAGCTTTGGGGTCATTCTAAAAATCTCAGTCGACTGGGCGAAGTCGCTTTTGTGGCCATGGAAAGCGGTCACCCTAAAGCGTGCATCATGCCTGATGTGTATCACGTGTATCGAGGCGGTTCAGACTTCAACGCCTTGCGAATCATCGAAGGCTCGGCCATGCCGGTCTTCCACATGAACGACTACCCGGCCGATCCACCACGCGAAACGATCAACGACAGCCATCGCGTCTACCCTGGCGATGGAATCGCACCGCTCTCACAAATCATTCGTGACATTCACGACCGAGGTTTCCGCGGGGCGCTCTCATTAGAGTTGTTCAACAAAGAATATTGGAAACAAGACCCAAACGCCGTGGCTAAAGTAGGCCTAGAAAAGATGCAAGCCGAAGTGCAGAAGGCATTGGCTTAGAGGGATTAGTATCCCGGGTGCCATGTTTTTGCCGATTAGGCATAAGCATGTTTTTGAATTACCAATAGGTTAAACTCAAACGATGCACCTTGGCAAATGGAACGGACTCTGTTTTAAAGATTGATCGTGATTCTGTTCCAATGCTCTGACGAATCTTGATGATCAGATTGATTCAGAATTGTTTAATTGATTTGAAAGAAACATGCTTATGCCTAGCGGCAAAAAGCATGGCACCCTGGCCGTTATTGCTGTAATAAAACCTATTCTTCGTGAATATTCATTCACCCTACGGCACTTGCTATGAATGCTCCAATTTAATCTGAGCGTTGGCCTTATCAGTATTGCTTCCCTTTTTAGCCATGTTAAACTACTCATGGTAACTGTTGTTCAGCCTGTCTTTTTGTGCTCCTCAGAAGGTCCATCGAAGATGAAAATCTTGAGAATTATCTCCCTCCTTGCAATCATTCTTTTTATCTCTGGATGTGGTGAGGACATTGTTATTGAGCAAAGCCAGCCCTCTAAAACGCAAACTGCAAAAATAGAGAACACTTCCTCTTCGAAGCAAGATGTAAACGATGTTAGTAAGAGTGCCAAGGATAGCAAAGGAAAGAGAAAGAAATCTGCATTGGAACAGATGTCACTAGAATCTGCTATTATTGGTGTGAACTTAACCAACATCAAAGGAAATGGTAGCGAAAAGGAAGTTGTCGATTATTTAGAAAGAATCGGTGCAACGATTGGCTATGATAAGGATGGCTATGTTGCTCTTGCCAGTTTCAGCTTTGGATTCAACTCGAAAAAAATTAGTGATCTAAGCCCACTGTCAAAGCTTAAAAGATTAAGATTCTTGACGCTAAGCAATACCCAAGTAACAGATATATCTCCGTTATCAAACTTAACGAACCTAGAGAGCCTTGAACTAAGTGATACTAATGTTAGTGATATTACTCCAATATCGAACCTTAAAAAATTGATCAAGTTAAATATCTACTCCAGTAAGGTTAGCGACATCTCTCCTTTATCAAATCTAACAAATCTACATTGGTTGAATTTTGCTAGGACAAAAGTTCAGGATTTATCGCCGTTAAAAAATCTCTCAAATCTTACCATGTTAGAGTTCTATGATTGCCCAATCAAGGATATTAGTCCCATAGCCAATTTGGGAAATATTACAGACTTGAATTTAGGAGGCACTCAAATAAATGACTTAACCCCTTTAGTGAATATGAAAAATCTCTCTGGATTGTTCTTTGACAATACACCGATCCAAGATTTCTCTCCATTAGCTCGAATACAAAACTTAAAGGTTATTTGGATGTACAATAATACTATTCCGAATGGAGATCTGGAAAAGTTAAAGCAAGCAAAACCAGAACTGAAAATATTTACAGACGAGTGAATTTCGGTGAGGTCAAAGAATTCCGGATTGATAAGCGGTTTGATTATTTAATTTCGACTGATCGAATCATCACTTCACCGGCATGCTACAATCGATCATTCTATGTGATAGAGAATCTTGTAAAGGTGGATGAATAAAGATTCAGCCACCCTGCACACCACTTTAGGATAAGCAGAAATGAAAAGCATCAGAATGTTTAATAGTATCGCTACTGTAAAACAGGGCGTCGCGTTTTTCTCTTTTTTTGTAATCATGTTCCTTACTACACCGGTCAATGCACAGATCGAGTTGCAGCATATTCGTGTGGGCGGAGATCAGGAACATTGCGAGTGGGGATCGAATGACTCGGTGGTTACCCAAGTTGGCCCAAATCATTTCAAGATGGAGTTGGGCAACCAGCCAGGCATCCCTCATCAGGCCGCATTTCCTTATTTTCAAATTCTAGCATCGGCCAAGGGAAACCCTCTCCGCATGGATGTTGTGCCTGCCAAAGGTCATAACGGATCGTACAAAGAATACTTTTACTCGTGGTCAACAGACAAAGTGAATTGGCACCCGATCAATTGGCAGGGCCGTAGCCTGGTCTTCCCTGAATTTCCGGGAGACCAAGTTTGGGTCGCTGGTCAAGTTCCGCTCTCGTACAACCAATTAGATGCAATGACGAAGGTGTGGAAAAAGAATCCCAATGTTACCGTTCACACTGTCGGAAAATCGTTTGAACGGCGGAACCTTTATCGCGTGGTTATAACCGACCCCCAAAGCCCCCATGCAGAGAAAGACCGTTGGGTTCATTACTTCGCAAACCAACATGGCTGCGAGCACAATGCGCAGTGGCGGATGATTGGGATGCTTGACTGGGCGTTAAGCGAAGAGGCGGCCGACTTTCGAAAGCGTAGCATCTGTCACTTTGTGATCATGATGAGCCCCGACTCTCCGAGCCATGGTTGGATGCGAGGCAACGCCGAAGGAATCGACATGAATCGTAGCTACTTGTGGGCTGGCTCGGATCGAAAACTGCAAACGACCGAACCCTATTTTTTCCAAAAGGATTTCGAAGCCCTGATGGCATCTGAGAGCCCTGTGACCGACATTTGGTCGTGTCATACCTGGGGAGGCAAAGTCGACATTCTCACCAACTTAGGGCCAGAGATCGGCAAGCAAGTCGGCACGTTCGAGAAGTTCGACTGGATACTAGACCGCACTGATCCTGATCAACTGGTGAACCCTATTTTGGGAAAAGAAGGGGGCGCCGAAACGAAGTGGAGCACTGGCCCTCACAAACAGTTTGGCATCACCGCTTTTCTTTGTGAAGGCTCTGCCGAAATCCGAACCAAGAAAGAAAACAAACAATCAGGCCAGGTGATTATCAAGTCATTATCCAACTTTTACACCGGAACAAAAAATAGTTCGACCAAGTAGGGTAAATGAAATCTTTATCTATCGGAATTGATCATCACTTCACCGGCATGCTACAATCGATCATTCTGTGTAATGGAGAATCTATCCAAGGTGGATGAATCAACTGAGTTTAATTTGATCGACAAGGATTGAATCGGAGATGTATTTAAAAGTCATTGGAAGCTGCCTCATCACGGTAGCTATTCTGATAGTGCTCACGATCTTTTTTTTACCCAATGTTTTTGTGGGCTCGCCTGGCCCTCGGCATTTGCTTCTACCAGAAGATGCCTTCAAGCCATTTATCTACCCCTATTTATTCTCAATGGGATTTTTTATCTCTGGAATGCTATTGTTTTTGGTATCTAGAAGATCAGTCAAGCATGGTGGATGAATGAAGATTTATTGTTTTGTCAAACACAGAGACATGGAGGCCACGGAGAAAGTTTGAAGCAAAACCCTTCGCGGCTTTGCGCCTTTGCGTCTCTGCGCGAGACCAATGGAAACAGCTCTAGCGTCGAATCTGTTCAATTGACACCGCCGGGTGTGTCCTCTTGTTGGCTTCGCCAACCCTGGTTGCGAGCAACCAGGGCTACCCAAGATCTTTCAACGCACTGAACAGCACGCCAAGCTCCCGGTTGTAGCGGTTGGGTGGAAAAAAGTACACAAGTACGCTAAAACTAGTTCTCTCTAGAAACAACATCCACAATAACCGGGTACAATCAACCGAAATAGATAATGAGGCAGTGTATTTTACCTACTTCATTTCCTTTTCTATTTTATTGAGAAGCAGTGACTACAGCATCAACGATTCAGGCATCCACAACTTTGACACAATCAACCTCCAACTCGAACGTACAAGACTCCCAAAACCCTGGCGACGAATTATCGCAATTCGCGTTGTGGGTATTTACCGAATTGGGCATCGAAGTTTCAGCCGATGCAAATGGCGTCTACACCGCTGTGTTACCGCAATCCGATGATCGGCTGTCAGAAGATGAATTCGTATTTGTGCTTCAAGGATCGAACGCGGAAGCATCGATTGAACGCCTCACGCCGAATCACAAACTGTTACGCCATGCGGTTGAAGCGTTACGTTTGCGGCCAGAGCTACCGCATTTGGCACCCCGCGATCAACCCCAAGGTATTCCGCAACTGACCGAAGCCCTGTTTGCCCTGTATCAGGTGACCGGCGGCAAAGTGCAATTAGGCGGTTATCATATCGAAGACCGCCCTGTGCTTCGTGTCACGCGACTATCGATTGACCCCAAACAACCAGACTGCCAGCATCATTATTTTTGGGAAAACAACAAACGACTTTCGACCGAAGAAATCGAAGAACTCGGTTTGGGTTCAGCCGATCCGGTGGAACTACACCTGTCGAAAGTTCAAAAAGATCAAACCGATTCTCTGAAGCAAAATCACTCGCAAATTAGTTCCAGCGATTCCGAACAGACACTTTCGGTTGCCACGGTGCTGTGGTGCAAACATGTCTCTGGCAAAATTGATTTGTGTGTCGAAGAAAGTTGTGTCGGCGTTCCATTTTCAGCTTGGGCACGTCCATTGGCCAACGGACAGCAAACCATGCCGCCCTACGTTTGCCCTTATACAGGTCAGCAGTCGTATCAAATTGCGTCGACCGATGATGGTAAAATCACGGTTGCCGAAGCGATTGAGCAATGCGAACAATCAGGCAAGAGATTACTGAAAACCGAGCTGCAAACTTGCTGCGTCAGCAACCAACGGGTTTCACAAAAGTTGCTCATTACCTGTGCGTCCTCTGGCGATTTTCTACTAACAGAACACGCAGTCAGTTGTGATCTTTGCCAGCAACTGGTTGCCCCTGGGCAGATCAGAATGCATCGCTGCTCGATCTG
>NVWB01000107.1 GCA_002733575.1 Blastopirellula sp.
GCACCCGGCTCTATTTGACTCGTTCTAAAAAAGGCTTCTTCCAAGACTCGGCCAACACGGGGCACTCAGCGATAAATTGATTGGCGGCCAGGTTGTCGATTTCGGTATACAGCATGTGATTGAGTTTCTGGATCGTCCATTCAGGCAAGGGACGGTTGATTAATTCAATCGCTTGACCGGCTTCCATCACACCTGTTTTTAGCACTCGTGCATACCATCCAAGTTTACGCTGTTCGAGTGCGGTCTTTTCTAGATTTGGGATTCGCCAACGGCGGGCCAGTTTCCAGCACGGGTGGCGTGGCTGTGAGACCTGGATAACAACCTCGCCAATCTGATATTCATCTCCCAGGCAAACATTCTCCTCATCGAAGTGAGAAACGGTAAGATTTTCTCCGAAAGCGCCATACTGAAAGTCTTGGCCATTGAGCTGCTCTTTCAGAGATGTGCGCCAATAGTCATAGTGCGAAGCAGCATAGACCAAAATGGCTTTGTCGATACCACCATGGTTCTTCAAATTGAATTGGCCGTCGCCTTCTATCAAAGTTTGCGTTGCGGTGACTGGACCTTTGACTTCGTACTTATAAAAAGCAGAGGTCCAAACTTGGTCCATCGGGTCTGCTGCATTTTCTTGACCATAAGTTTGCGGTAGCCCTACTGAGATCTGTTCTACAATTCCGTTTGTCATGGTTGCTTCTTGGTTCGTTTATGGTTGGATGAATTATTCTTGGATGAATTTTGCCTTGATCGGATCGGCGTAATCTTTGTAGAGGCGGTCCGTCAACTTCGCATCAAAAGTTCCAGTGCGAACAACGTAGCGGTATTTTGAGACGTAAGGAGTGCCTGGCTTGATTTGAAACCCTGACTCTACTTGAGGTGTAAAGCAAAAGTAGGGTTTGCTGGGATGCAAACGAACAGGCTGCGGATAACGAAAGTTGCTAGGGTGCGGAATGATTGTGACGCCAGACTCGATGTTTTCGAGCAAGCCATGCGTATCAACCCAAGCTGGTTGTGTGTGGTTGCCATCTTTTCGAGTTTTCCCTTCACTGGTTAAGAAGTCCGAAATCGAATTGTTTAACCACAACGCATTGCCACGAAACGCCATGCCGCCGTAGTGATATTTTTTAATGTTCAGCGGATCTTTCGTGGCACAAGTTTGGGTCGAAGTGATCTCAATCAAGTGATACGATTGACTGGGATAAACGCGAACTTGCCACGTCTCGTTCAGCACATCGACCGGTTCATCGGAGGTAATATCAATATGAGCGAGACTGGCATCGAAGCCACCTACGACAGGTCCGGAGATCGTTTTGAGTAATTGGCGGTGCTCGACTTTTCCCTGTTGCAGCTTGCTGTTCCAAAAATCGATGTCATGCCCACGGAACGAAGTTTTGGTCCAAGGGAACATGATTCCATGCTGATGTAAGTGATCGGCGGGGAAGTCATCGGTTGTTTCATGACCCGCTGGATCGTAGAGAGGATGGATGAAACCGCTGCGCCCGAAGTAAGGTTGTTTAGGGTCAGGCGAATCAAGGTAGGCTGTGTTGTATCGCAGGATTGGCTTTCCACTGAATTCAAGCGTCAACTGTTTCTCCTGAATTGCCAGAACTTTCTCTTGCTTGTTGTGTTTCTGCTCTACTAATAAATAGCCCCTTGATTGGCCTGATTTTAGCGGTGATTGAAGTCGAAAGAGAAGAAACGACTCGTTGTTTTCTTCTAGCTTTTGGCAGGGGATCAGAGGGAGAGCACCATCGTTTGTTTTCAGAGTATAGGATTCTTTCCAAATGAAAGATTTTGGTAATTCAACTCGAACGATGGAATCTTCACGGTCATGTTGACCAGCTTGAATCTTGATCATCGCAGGGGCATTAATTTCTGCAACGCAGATGTTCGTTAGAAGAAGCAAGGCAAGAATTGATAGGCAACGGTACATCAATAAATCTTCCAATGTAAGGGATCGGGATTTAATTAATTTCAATAATGCGACTAGGTACTATGATACCAGTATTCTCTCGTCGTTCAAATCGTTGATTGATGGACCTCAATAGATCAAATAGTCCTAGATTTCCTCTGTGAATCAGATAGACTCAATCGCAATGAGTAAGTTTCAGCCTGAATGAACTCCTAGTAGAGAGGAGTTTCTCTTCCCCCCACAGTGCAAACGGGACTTTATAGTGACGAATGAACGCGAAGAATTACGGCAACAAGAACTCGACGACACAGAAAATCGGCGTAATTTCCTGAAGCTCGAAGATAAAGATGCACATCACCTTCGAGAGTTGCGAGAGATTTTCGATACGCATGCAGAAGAATTTGTCGAAGAATTTTATTCACACCTCTTTCAGTTCGAAGAAACATCTCGTTTCTTAGAGGACCAAGAGTTAGTCACTCGTTTGAAAAGATTTCAGACAGAGCATCTAAAATCGATGTTAGATGCTGAGTGGGGAATCGAATATAACGCGCGCAGACGCATTGTAGGTCAGGCACATGCCGATATAGGGATTGAACCTCAGTTGTTTCTCGGTGCCTATAATCAGTATCTCCAATTCTTTCTAAAACGATTGAACATCGTGTGTGAATCGAAAGCAGAGTGTGAAGAAAAGTTTTCTGTTCTACTGAAAGCAACGCTCTACGATGTTGGGCTAACCCTTGATGCTTATTTCACACATTCGACACAACAAATTCGTAAGGCACTCGATCTCTATTGGCAAGCCAACGCAGAGTTACGTCAGTTTGCCGAGTTGACTTCGCATGATTTAAAAACACCACTAGGCACACTCGCAAATTTGTGTGATGAAGTGATCGATGAGTTTGGAGATCAAATGCCGGCGGAGGCAGTCAAAATGATTAGCCAGGCGAGTGTGAAGACTTTTGATATGAGCCGTATGATCGATGCCTTGCTTGCTTCTGCTAATATCTCGCACGAGGAGAACAGTTCTTCACAAGTACATGTTAAAAAGATCATCGAGATTTTGATTCGTCAGATGCAGTATGAATTACGCAAGAATAATATCACGGTAATCCTTAAAGGCGAATTTCCAGATGCCTTGGGCGATCCTGCTCGATTGAAAGAAGCATTTTCAAATCTGCTCTCGAATGCGATTAAATATATCGAGCTTGAGCCAGGATTGATCACGATTACAGGAGCCAAACGTGGCGGTGGAGTGATTGGAATTACCGTTGCCGATAATGGAACGGGAATACCTGAATCAGAACTCCAAAAAATCTTCGTCCCATTTCGTCGACTGCCTACGCATAGCGACGATCCCGGGTCAGGGTTAGGACTCTACTTCACCAAGCAGATTATCGAAGCGAACGGTGGTCGAGTTTGGGCCGAAGCACTCCCAGGACAAGGGGCTACATTCCACGTTGAACTTCGATCTTTTGATCAAGACTAGATCATTATTTATTCACTGTGCCGAACGCTTTAATATCGGGTAACACCGCCAACAATTCCAAAGTTGGCTGTGCTTCTGGGATAAACGCATTCGGAACGCCGTTTTTATTTCTTTGAAGCGATGCAATCTAAAACACGGCAACAATCAAATCACTTGAAGTGGATGAAATCTCAATGGAATAGAAATGAGAGACGAGAGATTGTTTTGGTGATGAATTCTCAACCAACACCAAGCCCATAAACAGGCGACTGGCCTTTCGACAGTCGCTCTACGAATCTACTCAGCATCAAGGGCGACTGTCTCGCGTGTAGGCCAAACAAACCATACGAGAATAAGAAGTGCCAGCGCGAAGAGGTTGACTCCATAAGACGTAGATCCTGTCGGAATCGTCGGCCCGAATCCTGTGATCCGTTGATACAGAAAACCGCTTGCATACTGGTAGGGCAAGTTAAACCCTGCTTCGGATATCATCAACCACACGCCGGTACAGTTGGCCAAAGTGTATTTCAGTGTTGGCCCATCGATGCGTATTAGTTGAAGCAACAACAAAATAACCACGAGTGGTCAGGCAGAAATATTCCACTTCCAGAACACTCTCCCGGTGATCAGAACCCCGGTGAAGACATTCAATAAATAGAACAGCATAAATAAACCGGGCAGCGCAAACATGACTTTAGGACTCGGCGGAAGAAATATCCAGATGCCTTGCAGGCCACCGAACACCATGGTCAGGGCAATAAAAATCTGGCCCCAATGTCTGAGGGTGATCTTTTCTTGAAACAATTGCCACTCCAATTTGCGTTAAGTTCAGATTGCGATGTGACCTTGTATTCGCCCTTCGATTTCAATTCTTAACAAAGAAAGGAAGTATTTGCAAAGAAAATATCCGGGCTAATGCTCGAATGATTGGAAGGAAACCATTGAAACAACCTGCAATAGGAGCCACTCAAGTTCAGGGCATTCTATGAAGAATCATTTCCGAAAGTCGAAACATACAAACGCTCAACTTTATCTCTCGCCCACTCTGTTTTGCGCAGAAACTTGAGTGAGGATTTAATGGAAGGATCATTCCTAAAACAATTGACATTAATTTGTTGAGCCAACCCATCCCAGCCGTAGTGTTCTACTAGGCTCGTTACGATCTTCTGAAGCGTAAGACCATGCAAAGGGTTGTTCTTTTGTTCACTGCTCATTATTTGAATGCACCGAAATTATGCTGATTGCTTGATAGTTCAGAAAGACCAAAACACAGCCTGCCTTAGTTTGTGTCTTTTGCCAACTTGTAGAGTGCTTGAATGATGGCCCCTGCGTCTGGAAGCTCAGTTGTTCGAACTTGTTTCAGCGGCAGTGAGACTTCGTCCATGCGGTACATGGTGCCGGTTGTTTCGACGCCTGGTCTGGCGACTTGAAACAAGACTCCATTCTTGGGAACGGTTTTGGTTTGATGATTACTCAGCACAATTTGTGGAACTGTGTGGAGATGTTCTCTGGCGGCTGTACAGAGCCCATGGGTCCAATCGCCAGTAAAGTAGAGTGCCGCGTCAACACGTTTTTGTTGAAGTAACGCGGCAGTAGTGTTATTCTCTGGGTCATACTGTGGATAGCCGGCCGCCAAGTTGACGCCGCGTGGATAGCCGGTCCGCCAAGCGATGACATTCGCAGCACCAACCCAATTAGGGCCGGCACGATTGAGCGAAATAATGGCCCGATTCGTTCGATTTAATTCTCGCACATAATCGGCCAACAATTCAAAACAGGCTTGCCCGTTGGCGTTACCGGTAAACCGTTTGCCAATGATAAATGCTGCGTAGTTAGCCTGCGACATTTGCGTGTGGATGGATTGGATGGTCTCCAATGAAACCCCGGTTTGTGATTCAACAGCAGCCGCATCAATTTTGTTATCACGAGCAAGTGCCAGCAAAGTTTGCAGCACAATCAGATTATTCTCCGGCGAAAGCTTCACAAACTGTTGAGCCCGTTTGGAAGTGGCGGTTGTTTCGGAATCAATGGCAAGCACAGTTCGCGGCTTGCTAGGGTCTAGAAACTTGCCTGGGGCATCGATGCTATAACGCTCGAAATGTCGAGGGTGCGTAATCGCGGGGTCGGTTCCCCAGAATAAAATGGCATCGGCCCTGTGACGAATTTCTCCGAGCGACGCGGTAATGTAGCCAGTAGTTTGCGAGACAACGCCAGTCGGGTCAGCAAACGCCGGATTGGTTCCATCAAGATAGGCACCAGCAACATCGGCCAAGTCAGCAATTGCTCGTTGGGTTTCGGTCGTGGTTTCGCCGAGCCCACACATCAGCAATGCGTTCGATTGCTCGATGAGTTTCGCCGCGTGGGCAATTCCTTCTTCGACCGTTGCATGATGACCGTTGATCAGACAACTTGTTTCAAAGTGATGATCACAATTGAAATGAATTTTCGCCAGTTCGCAGGCCGGTTCAATTTGAACGACACGATTATCTGTGACGGTGACCTTTAAATCATCGCACAAACAGGCACAGCCAGCACAGGTGACATCTTGAAATGTGGTGGTGTTAAGTTCAGTCGAATTATTTGCGGAAGAAGTCATCTACATCACTGAGCGATTCGCAGAACATGAAAGGGAACACATTTATTGTAACGTATAACCGAATGTCAATGTTATGGAGTTACGCCGCGGTGAGGAAAAACTAATAGTTCCCAAAACACGCGATTCCCCCAAGGTGAACTGCCATTGAGGAATGAATTACGCACGTGCCAGCCGCTGCTTCAAGGCCGCTTGGCGATCGGCTTGGCGTTGGCGGATGTGTTCTAGATCATCGCGTGGCGTGGCGTCGATTAATCGTTTGGTGTACTCCTCGCTCGGATCGGCATAAATCGCTTCCGATGGCCCAAACTCGATGATTTTACCGTCATGCATCACGGCCATCATATCGGCCATAAATTTCACGACACTCAGATCGTGGCTGATAAATATATAGGTCAGCTTTCGTTTTTCTTGTAGATCCTTCAGCAAGTTCAAAACTTGGGCCTGCACCGAAACATCGAGTGCCGAGACCGATTCATCGCATATAATAAACTCTGGTTCCACCGCTAGTGCTCTGGCAATGCAAACGCGTTGACGTTGACCGCCAGAAAACTCGTGAGGATACCGGCGTAAGTGCTCGCCACTTAGTCCCACCTCTTCTAACAAGGAAACCGCTCGATTTCGACGGTCATTTTTAGAACCCCCAATTTTTTGAATCACCATCGGTTCGCAAATCGCCGCTTCCACAGTCATCCTTGGATTCAATGATCCATACGGATCTTGGAAGATGATTTGCATACGTTTGCGAATGGCCCGGAGTGAACTGCCCCGTAGCGATTGCAGATCGATTCCATCGTAGCTGACATGGCCAGCGGTTGGTTCAAGCAACCGCAAAATGGCACGGCCAGTGGTTGTTTTTCCACAGCCAGATTCGCCGACGAGTCCTAAGGTTTGACCTTGGTAGACATCAAAATCAATTCCATCCACCGCTTTCACGTGTCCGCTGATTCTTGAGAAAACCCCTTTGCGAATCGGGAAATGCACCTTGAGCCCTTTGACTGTCAGCAGTGGTTTTATTTCTTCCTCGACGGTCTTTGTGTCTGCGGCATGATCGACCTGATTCCAAGGGTGACCCATTTCGTTGAGCAAAGTTTTAGGGTGCAGTAAGCGGCCTCGGCCTTGCGTCATCAACTGATTGATTCGCTTATCGTCCAGTGTTTTTTCAATCACTTGAAGTTCATCGTTCACGGTTTTTGATTCCATGAAGTCATCAACCGTGGGCAATAATTTATATTTGGTATCAAGCCGCGGACGACAGGCCAGCAGTCCTCTTGTGTAAGGATGCTTTGGCTCTTTGAAAATGGAAACTACATCGCCATACTCCACAATTTTCCCGCGATACATGACCGCCACATGATCGGCGATTTCGGCAATCACGCCTAAGTCATGAGTAATAAACAGAATCGACATGCCGCGGTTGTCTCGCAGTTCACGCAAAATATCGAGGATTTGAGCTTGAATCGTCACGTCTAATGCGGTGGTCGGTTCATCGGCAATCAACAACTTTGGGTTGCATGACAACGCCATGGCAATCATGACCCGTTGTTTCTGTCCGCCAGACATTTGATGAGGGTATGAATCAACTCGCGTGTCAGCATCAGGAATTCCGACTTCATCAAACAGTTCAATCGTGCGCTGACGGGCTTCTTTCTTCGTGACTTTTTGATGTATCAACAAGGCTTCCATCACTTGCGAACCTACGGTGAACACCGGGTTCAACGAGGTCATCGGTTCTTGGAAGATCATGCTGATCTCTTTACCGCGAATGTTTCGCAGTTCAGGCTCAGGCAAGCGAACTAAATCTTTGCCCAAGAACGAAATGCTGCCGCTCTCGATTTTTGCAGTGGTAGCCAGCAACTGCATGATCGACAGCGAAGTGACCGACTTACCTGACCCAGATTCCCCGACAATCCCCAGCGTGCTGCCTTCGTCTAGCTCCAAACAGATATCGTCAACCGCCTTGACCACGCCTTCTTCCGTGTGGAAGTGTGTTTTCAGGTTTTCAATTTTTAATAGTGGTGATGTCATGAGCAGATCAAGCGGTCGATTGTTATTCTAGTGAGTTGAAAAATGGAGCAGTAAATAATTATTTCGCTTCGCGAGTCCTCGGGTCCGTAGCTTCCTGAATCCCTTCACCGATTAAGTTATACGCTAAAACTGTAAAGAAGATGGCCAAGCCTGGGTAAACAATCAGCCACCACATGTCTTGAATGTTGGATCGTCCTTGGCTTAACAGTGTACCCCAACTCGGGTTCGGTGGCGGTGCCCCAAATCCCAGAAAGCTCAATGCACTCTCAGTCAAAATGGCCGATGCAATACCAAAGGTGATCGGCACCAATATCGGGGCCATCGAGTTTCTTAGTATGTGAACGAACATGATTCGCGTGCTACCTGCGCCTAACGCCTTGGCAGCGGTCACATATTCAAGCTGTTTGATTTTGAGAAATTCGGCGCGGGTGAGACGGGCGATGCCTGTCCAACCGGTTGCACCAATGACTGCCATTAAATGCCAAATAGTGACCTGGTCAATGATTGCCAGTAAAGCAAGAATCAATACTAAACTAGGAATACAAATCACAAACTCAATCAAACGACTTAATAGAACATCGACCCAGCCTCCTAAGAATCCAGCTGCTGCTCCGACTGTAATGCCGATAACTGAAGCAATTCCCATCGATACAAATCCGACTAATAAAGCAGTTTTTGTACCATGAACAAGCCTGGCAAAGACATCATAGCCATCGATATCAGTTCCCATTAAGTTGTATTTATTAGGGATTCCCTTTTCAGCCAACTCGTTGCCTGGTTGCCCTGGCCATTCATCTTCATGAACACGACGATTGGGATCCTGAAATACTAAAGGCCAGATTGCCCAACTATCGGGATCGTTCTTTTTTAAATTTTCTGGATATCGCTTGCGAAATCGATCTTGGTGAAAGATCGAGGGTTCCCAGCGATTGTTATAATAACCCATCATTGGATAATAGAGATTACCCTTGTATTTGCAAACAATCGGTTTTGTACCCACGATCATAGGTGCAGAAAGAGCTATTAATGATAATGCAAAAACAAAAGCAAGAGCTGCCATCGCTCGATAGTTGCGACGGTAGTAGCGCCAGGATTCAGCCCAAAATCCTTGGGATGGTTTTGCTTCATGTCCGCTTGACTTCGCCATTATGGGATATTGAACTCCAACAAGAATAAATTCTCGTTTAATACTGCCTAATTAATCGTAAGTAATCCGAGGGTCAACAACAGCATAAAGCACGTCTGCCAGTAACTGACCTAACAAGGTCATAACAGAAAACATTAAAACCAACCCCATTGTCGTGTCATAGTCTCGTTGATCAATCGATTCAAAGAAGAGACTCCCCATTCCAGGCCAGGCAAATATCTGTTCCAAAATAACTGCACCACTAAGTAACGCAGGCAATGTTAATCCAACGAGTGTAACAAGAGGAACTAATGTGTTTCTGAAAGCATGAACAACGAGTATTTTAAAAGGGTGCACTCCTTTCGCTTTGGCTGTTCGGATATAGTCTTGTTGCTCTACTTCGATCATATTGGATTTGACAAAACGAGTGTAATAGGCGAGAGAGCCATAAGTAAAGCAAAAAACAGGTAAGATAGAATGAAGAGTAACGTCCCACGTCTTTTCTAAAAGAGTCAGGTTCTTGAACTCCGATATATCGGTCACCATATTTGCCAATGGTAACCATCCTAGTTTTTGATGAAATAAGATTTGCAAATACAACGCAGCCACAAATGCTGGCAGTGAGTAAAGCATGTATAGAAATAACCCTAAGCCTCTTTCAAAATAAGAATCTTTGGTGGCCGTTGAAAATAGTCCCAAAGGAATGGAAAGCAAGTAAGTAAGAAACAGAGAACTGCCTGAAAGCAGCAGGGTAGCTGGCAACCTTTCGGAAATTAATTCCGTAACGGTATAAGGTTTAGGAATTGACCTACCTAAATCAAACTGAACCACTCGACTAAGCCAAACCGAATACCCCTCATACCATGGTTTATCTAAGCCGTAGTGTTTTGCAAGGCGATTTGCATCTTCTTCGGTGAGCTCTCTTGCCAAATTGGTTGATTCCTCTAGGGTCAGCGGAGTTCCGGGCATATTACGGATTAAACCGTAAACGAAAAACGTGATAAACAATAGAGTAAGTAAACCGATCAAAATTCGTCGGATAAGATAACTCAGCATCGCTTGCCTTCTATAAAATTAGATCGATTTGACGTAGTCTATCTTTTTACAGAAAACAATTACTCTGATGCGGCAGCCCACACACTATAAAATCCAGGATTGTAATTATAGGGGCCACGTGGGCTAAAATAATAACCCCTTAATCGCTTGTTAAATCCATAGAATGAATTTCGGTAAAAGAGCCAAGTATAAGGTTGATCAGCGTAAAGTGTCTGGTGGATATCTCCATAGATAGCGGCCCGCTTTTCTTTGTCGAATTCAGCTAATCCTTGTTTATAAAGCTGATCGACTTTAGCACTGCTATATTTGCCATAGTTTCGTTTCTTTCCAGTACCAAATATATTTTCTGTCAGGTAAGGATCAGTTCCGGTTCCCCATCCTCCAAATGTTGCATCAAAATTTCCGTCTAAATTGTATTGTTGCAATACGGTAAATTCTAAAGTCTTCACATGACAAATAATTCCAATTTGATCTAAGCTTTCTTTCAGCAATGTACTCACGCGTTTAGAGGTGGGGCTTTGAGAACAGAGAACATTGAATTCAAAATCTACTCTCTTGCCATTGATCATTTTATCACGTACTCCATCGAAATTACTGTCACCCCAGCCAGCCTCATCGAGTAAATCTTCTGCTTTATCCAAATCTTGTTTTAGGAAAGGAGGTGGATTTTTAGGAGCCATCCATGCTTTAGGGTGAAACGGACCATTCGATGGAGCATAGAGACCTTTAAACATCTTATCGAGTAATTCTTCATGGTCAAAAGCAAAGCCCATGGCTTGTCGGACTTTTAGATCTTGGAAAAATTTGCTCTTACAATTCCAACAGAAGTGAAAACTTACCCATTCAGTTGCGGTTGCTTTGGTATTAAGCTTGTAGAAATCATCGTCATTTGCCTGGGTATTCCAGTGTTCAGCAGTGATCTCCATCTCTTCTATTTCACCAGATTTCAACGCAATGATCGCAGTATTTGGATCTTTCATAATGCGAAGGCGAATCTTTTTGAAATAAGGTTTGTCGCGAACCTGCTTTCCATTTACCATGTAGTATTCTTCTCGTCGTTCAAAAACGAGTTCCTGATCAAATGACCGATCAATTAACCGATAGGGCCCGCTCTCGAGTGGGTTCTTTTCTAATTCACGATGCGCATCACTGGATTTTAACGATTTGTCATCTGGAATCGTTTTTTCATAAATATGTTTTGCGATTACGGGAAAATTTATGTTCCAGATATTCACCGGACTTGCTTCTGGATGAAATATAATAATTGTGAAATCGTCATAGGCTTCGATCCATCGGATTAAATCGGTGCCTGTACGAGTGGCAGGAATAGGGATTTCTGGATTCAAAATTGTTTGAAAAGAAAACACAACATCATGAGCTGTCACTTGGGTTCCATCTTCCCAATAGATATCGTTACGAAGTGTTATTTTCTCATATAGTAAACTCTCAGAGGTTTGCCAGCTTTTCACGTATTCTGAATTGGCGAATGGAGTCATATTCCAATCAAAACCAAACAATTCCATATTGATCAAAGACGACACATCAAAGTCAGTAGTAGAACTCACCATAATTGGGTTCGTTGTTTTAGCATCGCCTCCAACGCGTCGAGTCAATGTTGCCTCATAATCAACTTGCTTGTTACTGATTGGTCCTCTGCCTAATGCTGATTTTATCTTCTCATTATTTACTTTTGAGATCGGATAGTCATTTCTTAAAGAAAGCGCAGTTTTTACTTCAGTTAATGGTTCCGTCTCATCCAACTTATCTTTCAAAATTTCATATGGATTCCATACTGGTTGATCAACCCAAGTGACCTTGGCATCAAGCTCGGCAAGCGGAGGTGCATCGAATGGTAATAGAATGGGTTTATACAGATCTTCATCTGTCAAGGAAGTAGCAGTAGTCGTCGTATTGCTATTCGCATCTGATCCCTTGGTCACATTAAGATCATCAGAAGAGCATCCAAGCATCGTCAGGCAAAGACTCGTCACAAGCAGATAAGACCCGAAGCGGTACATAGCTAATCCTTTGTATGGAGAGCAGCAAAGGCTCAAAATAATTGTCTGAGTGAGAGACAAAAGATGGGTAGAATGAAGTGCGTTGAGAAAGATACCATAGAACGAATGTCTTGTGTTCGACAAACTTGCCCCAGTTGTTATATCTTTCCCAATTGTGGTTTTTGCATCGTACTGGTAGGTCGCCGATGGGTCAAGAACAACTATCTAGTTCTAGCGAGTGGGAACTAACTGATAAAACGCTAGCAGCTATGTCACTGGGCCTGATTTCAAATGTTAATTTGGAGGAATTCTTCCGCTTATTCCAGTTTTGCTGGTTTTAGGCGTTAGGGGTTCCCGATCCTTAGAATGATACCCGTACCCTTTGCGCGGAAAAAGTATCGGGGCTTCAGCAAACTAATTGCATCAGAAGAGCCCTGGCGCAGGGTAGGGCTTAGTGGGCAGGATCAAAGCACTCATGCTAATGAATAGAGCAATGAATATCGGAAAAACACTAGTTTGCATCATGGTTTTAAGTTGTTTCTTGGGAACCGCTGGACAAGCATCGGCCGAGAATGCCGAGTGGATCTGGACGCCCAAGCATGGCAAAGGGCAAGTTCCGCAAACCACTTGCTATTTCCGAAAGAGCTTCCGCATGCACTCGCCCGAGCAAGGGATAATCAGCATCGCAGGCGATGATGATTATGAACTTTGGGTCAATGGCACACGTGTGGCAACCGGCACGAATCAAACAGAACAGCGATCCATTGATGTGACTCGCCGCTTGATTAAGGGTCTCAACGTCATTGCAATTCGTGTGAGCAACACTGAAGGCAAAACGGCCGGAGTGATCGCCGATGTGATGATCAAAGAAAAAGGACATCCGGCCGCCGATCTATCGACCGATTCGACTTGGGCCACCAACATGCACCCCTTTCCACTTTGGCAATCGACCCGATACAGCGATGCACGTTGGGAACTGGCACAATCTTTTGGATTACCAAGCTGGGCTGTTGAAGAAGAGAAGCCACCAACGGTTCCACCTATGCCCCAAGTTGCCGTGAATTCTGAAGCACCAACACCACCAGAGACAGCACTTCCACAAGATGACGTAGTCACTCAAACTGAAACTGTGGAACCGGAAGAAACACGATTCCGAATTCAACCAGGATTCGCAATTCAAGAAGTACTATCGGCAGAGACCACCGGCTCTCTGATTGCGATGACATTCAACGAGTTCGGCAATATCATTGCCTCGGAAGAAGGTGGGCCGCTGGTTTTATTCTTCGACTCGAATGACGATGGAGTGGTTGACAGCAAACGTGTCTACTGCGACACGGTAGAAAACATCCAAGGCATTCTGGCACTAAACGGAGATGTCTATGTGATTGGTGAAGCCAATAATTTGACCGCCTTGTATCACTTGACTGACGAAGACCGCGATGGCACACTGGAAATCGCAGGCACTTTGATGGAGTTCGAAGGTCTCATCGGAGAGCACGGGCCGCATGGATTGACCCTGGGTGCCGATGGCTTGATTTACCTAGTGGTAGGCAACCATGCCAAAATCAAGGGAG
>NVWB01000108.1 GCA_002733575.1 Blastopirellula sp.
TTATTTTCAGCACGATTGTTTAGCTTCAAGATAATTCCTTGGGCCATGCACTTGTAGATCAAGTTTTCAGAAATTAGCGTGTCGCGCTGGCCGCCATCGGTTCGGATCGCCGCTTGAATCTGCATCGGGGTCACCAAGTGATGAATATAGTTGCGACGGATCACATTGCCCGCACCTGCACCACGAATGTAGATCCCGTTTCCATCACCCAATTTTTCCATCACATTGTGAATTTCGTTTTGTTCGATCAGGTTGTCATGTGTGTGCAGATAGGGACGAACATCTTCCAGCGTAGGGTTTCTCGGCAGATCACTGATTTCATGCCTCCGGATGGTTCTACCCAACTCTCGACCATTTCTGGTGAAAAAATGTGTCATACAACCCGAGACAATCATGCCGCAGTATGGCATGTGGTGGATCAGGTTATTCGCCACACGATTCTCGCCACTCTGCCAGATCATAATGCCGGGCGAATGCAGATAGATTAGCCCCAATTGATGAATGTGGTTGTTGTAGACGAGATTGTTTTTGTTCACATCCTTGGTTCCCGGACCGTAACCGCAGAGCAGGATGCCAGCACCTCCCATCTGCTCGATATGGTTACTGGAGATTTTGTTTTCCTGTCCGTGCAGGTCAACTCGGATCGCGCCGCTGCCACTATGTTTAAAGTGGCATTGTTCGATGGTGCAATTCTCCGTACCGCGTAGGCGAACCAATGCATTTGCCTTATCCAACATGTCCCAATCGTGCTGCAATCCTGCATCGTCCTGGGTTAGGGTATAGCGGTCGCCATGCATGAACGTGAGGCCCCGGAAGCATAGATTTCGTACGGGACGATCTATAGGGCCCGACTTATCTACTTCACCCTCAACTCGGAGCAACTCAATCAGCTGCGGAGCCATAACCGGCGACTTGCCCCGTGGCCAGAGATACACTTTCCCTTCTTTGGTATTGAGTACCCATTCGCCTGGCTCATCGAGTTCCTCAAGTACATTTTCAACCCAGCACGATTCGGTTGTTCTTAAGAAATGAAGCTTGTTCATTGCATAGGTTGCAGCGATGGACGTATAAGCAATCTGCTTTTCTTCGTCAACCGACTCCAAGGGCAGCACATTAGAAATCCAAGCATGATGTGGGCGAACGACGATTTCTACATCTTCAATGTTAGACCAGTTTTTTAGACGACCTTCAGGAAAGTGAAGCTTGTTGCGAGTCCCACCTTCCAATGGAATAAACCCTTTTGATCGGGCACGGGGAAGTAATCCTTCGGCATCGTAAAGCGTTCGAAAGTGTTCAGTCACACTCGCGACCCATACATTTCCAATCGCTTGTTTTGGTAACCCGGGTAGTGCGTCTGTTACTTGTTTCCACTCTGTTATCTCGTGTCCTGAACTAAAGATAGGGGGCTCACCGGGATATGCGGCATAGGTGACAGTTGTGTCTTCCTGCCCAGAATCTTCAATTCCAAAAACAACCGTCTTTTTCAGTTGGTAAGTACCGCCTCGAATAAGAATGAGGACATCACCTGACCGGTTCTTCCCTGATCTACGAACTTCATCGCGAGCTCGTTCGATCGTGGAAAATGGCCCATCCGTTCGCAAATCATTAGGTTCTGAAATTGTCCCTGACCAATCGTCAGACCCAGTGGGAGATACATAGAAATCAGCAGACGGTTCCCCGGCACTTGCAAGAGAATGCGCAAAAATTAGAATCAGAATAACGCGAATTTCAGACATGAATTCTCCACAAAACAAACTGTAACATCAACTGCACAGTATAAAGCATTATGCTCTACCAACGTTACTCGTCAAGAATGATACACGACATTCGAATAATGATTTACGACACTACTCTGTAATGTGCCTCTCGGGTCGCACCCGCTTGATAAGGGGTGAGTATAGCCCAGAAAAAATGGAATATTGATTTTCGTCGGACTAAGAATTACAAACGAAATATTTATTACATATAGTTGCATAAGTCGACCAAAAGACGTCTTTTTAAATAAATATAAGAAATGTTTGGCACGTTTGATATATGAGCCAAACATTTCTGATCATGAAGATAGCAGTTTAACTGAGGCAATCCGTTTACATTGCTAGTTCTAATCTATAGAGCAAAAACAATGTCGAAGAAAAAGTGATTTCTGTGAATAAGCGTTCTGGTGCATTTATCACTAACGCGATGCCTCCCTGTAAATAATCAGATCTACTGGTCGAAATCTCAACGCTTGAAGAAATATTCTTCATGAGAAACCGAGGAAAAACACCTACTACTGAGGGTAATCCAAGGAAAATTGCAGATTTTTGAGAATTGCTTTCCGAATTTGGTTTTGTTGCGATGAGTAAAGGTAATGTCGAATTTTCGTTTTATTCTTTTCTTATTTTAAGACATCAGCACCATGAAGACTTTCCAATCCAGACAAGGTTTTACACTAGTTGAGTTACTGGTGGTCATCGCGATGAGAAAGTCGCAGAAGCCGTTAAAGCAATTCTCGCCAAGCATGGTACAGACCGTCCAGGTGCAGTTCCTTACGAGTTGGAAATCACTAAGGGCGTAAAAGATCTTGTGATCAATATCGAGTAGCCTGAGGATCACTCGCTCGATACGCCCTGGCGTGCCATGCAGCCTGTTAAACTGTTACGATGAGAAAAGGTAACGTATTACTTTCGGAGCATGAAATGGACGACGCAACCTCGGAATTTGTCAGCCTTTGGACTCGGTGTCAACCGGATGTGCGGCGTTATGTCGGCATGCTCGTGCCAAAAGCTGCGGATGCAGACGACGTGATGCAGCAGACAGCTTCGCGGCTGTGGATCAAATTCGAGGAGTACGATTCAGATCGACCGTTTACGCCATGGGCGATTGGGTTTGCGTATCACGAAGTGCTGTCGTGGAGACAGAAACAAGGTCGAGAGCGGCTGGTCTTTTCCGAGGAGATCCTTGCTCAACTGCACGCGACGATTGGTGAGGAATGCTCGCTGCTGGAGCATCGCCGATATGCGTTAGATGGCTGTCTGCTAAAGTTGAGTGAAAAAGAGCGGGATCTACTGCTTCGTCGTTACTCGGAACACGGGGCTGTCCAGCGAGAAGCGAAGCAATCACAAATCAGTCCACATAAGTTATACTACACAATTGATAAACTGAGAATTCGTCTTCTAGCCTGCATTAATAACAAAATGCGGCAGGAGGGTTGGCAACATGGGTGATTTTAAGAAACAGTCAGATCTAGATCAGTTACTCGGTCGTCTCGTTGATGGAGAGGCCACGGCGGCTGAAATTGCCGCGTTGGAAATACTCCTGGATGGCAACCCCGATGCGCAACGACGATACGTCCATTATTTGGACCTGCATGGCGAGCTTCTGCTGAAGAGCAATATGCAGCCCGTTGTCAGTATCAACAGCAACTTATCGACGCTCATCGGTGCCCGTCCTACGACGAGACAAATAATTGTATCCGCCCTGGTGGCTTCGATTTTAATTGCCTTCGGATTGAGAATTGGTCAATGGATGAATCCACCATCAGGTGACGATAATTATGCTCAGTACAACGTTGACGATCCCATCTCCCCTTCAACAATCGAAGACTCTCGCGATGATGGAGTAGCCGTTCTCACACACGCCGTAGACGTTGAGTGGTCAGGCAAGAATAAGCCACAGGCTGGGAGCATCCTGTCACCAGGCACATTGAATTTGAGCGGCGGGTTGATTCAAATCGAGTTTTACAATGGCGTGCAGCTCATTGTTGAAGGTCCAGCAGATCTTGAAATTGTGTCCGTGGCGAGCGTCATCTGTCATGAGGGAAAGCTTCGGTCGCTTGTGCCTCAGAATGCAAGAGGATTCAGCGTGCTGACGCCAAAATTCGATCTGGTTGACCTTGGTACTGAGTTTGCTGTGTATGTTGCCAGCGATGGTCGATCCGATGTGCATGTTTTTGAGGGAGAGGTCGAGCTCTACTTGCCAGATGGTAAACGCGAACTCGAGCAGAAGCAAGTGTTACTAGGCGGACAAGCAACCCAGTGGTTACCAACAGGGATCAGAACATCGATCACACCGAATCCAGAAGCTTTTGCATCATTTGAAGATATGCGTGTTCGAGATCAGTCGCTTTCTCAGAAACGTTTTGTGAATTGGCAACGGGGGAACGTGGCCCTGCGAGACAATCCACAAATAGTTGCTCGATATGATTTTGAATCAGATGGTTCAAGACTAGTTGATCGTAGCGAAACGAAGGCTCACGGCACGATTATCGGTTGTGAGTGGACTGTTGGACGGTGGCCGGACAAGCGGGCTCTGGAATTCAAACGTCCTGGTGATCGCGTGCGAATTGATCTCCCCGGAGAGTTTGATGCACTTACTTTAATGGCCTGGGTCCGAGTGGATGCGTTGCCTTCGCGTCAACAATCGTTGCTGTTGACCGATAATGTTAAAATAGATCATCTGCACTGGCAGATCACTGGAAAGGGAGAGTTGCGCATCAGTAGTCGGATTCCAGCTCAGGTAAGAACCGGGATCGGCTACTCGTCGCCCCCGGTCTTCACGCCTCGTCAAATAGGTGTCTGGAACTGTGTCTGTTCAACTTATGATCGATCGTCTCGTACGGTCACTCACTGGTTCAACGGCCAACAGGTGTTCCGCGAAACGCTAAAAACTGATCTGCCAATGCACATTGGTCTCGCAGAGATCGGTAACTGGGGCATGCAACCTCGACCAGCACCCCATAAAATTCGCAATTTCATTGGCCGAATCGACGAATTAACGATCTGGAATGTTGCACTTAACGAACACCAAATTGCTGAGATTTACGAAAACTCTCGCCCCTGACCAAAGCCTCCGTTATCCGATGTTGCAAATTCGCTTGGTTATGATGTGCAGTCGAGTGGTTTAAAAAAGTTTTTTGGTAGCAATCACAACGCAAGAGTTCACTACAAGGTACATTCATTGGCTGATTAATAAATATTTGTACTCTACGGGCGTCTTCCCAACTCGACACTATAAACGCGTGCCGCCGCACGAAAAAAACTTCAATGGAAATCCAAATGAAACAAATTATCATTGCCGCCATGGCTTTGCTTTCCGCCACGGTAGCGAACGCGGAAAAACCGAACATTGTCTTCCTGATGTCCGACGACCAGAGCACCTACACAATGGGGTGTTACGGCAACCAGGATGTGCAAACGCCGAATCTTGACCGGCTTGCGGCTGATGGAATGACCTTTGATAATCACTATAACACCACAGCCATCTGCATGGCCTCGCGCGCCAATGTAATGACGGGCATGTATGAATATAAAACCGGCTGTAACTTTTCGCATGGCGAGATGCTGACGGACACGTGGCAGAAATCCTATCCTATGTTGCTGCGTAAGGCCGGATATATGACCGCATTCGCAGGCAAATTCGGCTTCGAGCTGCGGGAAGCTCCCAATAAACCGAAGCTTGCACTTCCCGCAAACGATTTTGATCGTTGGGGCGGAGGGGCAGGGCAGACCTTTTATAAAACATCAATGAACAAATCCATGGCCGAATATGCCAAGGACTATCCGCACTCCACGCTTTCCTATGGAGCATTCGGGCAAGTCTTCATACGCGACGCTGTGAAGGCCAAAAAACCGTTCTGCCTGTCGATCAGTTTCAAGGCACCCCATAAACCGGCTACACCAGATCCGAGGTTTGATTCGGTGTACGCCGGAAAAACTTTCAAGAAGCCAGAAAACTATGGCCGCGAAAACGGCGAGCATTTCTCAAAACAGAGCAAACAGGACCGGCAGTATTCGCGATTTTATGAGTGGAACTACGCGGATAAATATGACGAGGTCATGGCCACTTATCATCAGCAAGTCTATGCGGTTGACGTTGCCGTTGGCATGATCCGCAAGACGATTCAGGAACAGGGCGTCGCAGACAACACGGTCATTATTTTTACCTCGGATAACGGATTTTTCTGCGGCTCGCATGGCTATGGTTCCAAGGTGCTGCCCTATGAAGAATCGACACGCGTTCCAATGATCATTTATGATCCGCGACATTCCAATTCGGGTAAAAAGCTGCGCTGCGATGCACTCACCGGCAACATTGATTTCGCACCGACGATGCTCAAGCTCGCCGGACTTCCAGTACCTGGAAACATGGACGGCCGCGACCTGATGGAGCTTTATCGCAATCCTGAGCATTCCATTCATGAATCGCTGGCATTGATCAATGTCTGGGGCAAGGCCCCGACCCATGCGATTGGTGTAGTGACTAAGGACATGAAATATATTCACTGGGGTTATGCTGCGAAAGGATTTGAGCCAACCGAAGAACTCTACCACTTGAGCAAAGATCCGCTTGAGCTGACCAACCAGTCCGACAATCCGGAATACGTCTCCGCCATGCAGCAGATGCGCCAGGTATACGATAAACATCTTTCAAAATGGCAGTCGGAGGCAGTGTCGTACAACAACTATCAGCGGTATGGCACAATTTTCGATCGCAACGCGACCTGGTCGGATAAAGAGCTGCTGCTGGCAAAGCCTAATAAGACTCAGGTGAAAAAATAGGCAAAAAACAGCAGAGGGAGTAGCTTCTCTCTTGCGAATCAAACTAAAATAATCAAATCAGTAATTTTCAACAGGTAATAAAGTGCAATGAATTTCCTACAACGAACAATCGCAATCGTGATTGCAATCACACTTTCCGTTTCGCTCTCTGGCATTGTGAAGGCAGAGGATAACGAGAAACCGCATGTGGTTATTGTTCTCGGCACGTTGCACTATTCGCCCGAACTGACGATGCCGGTCTTTGCGAAGGAATTGGAACGCTTCGGGTTTCGTACCACCATCGTAATGGGCGAGGGCAATCCGGAGAGCAAAACTGAAGATGTCCTGCCAGGGATCGAAGCTCTGGCCGACGCTGACTTGGCGATCTTCTTTATGCGTTTCCTGAAACTACCCGACAAAGAGTGGCAGCCGATTGAAGATTACATCAAGTCTGGGAAACCAGTCATCGGGCTGCGGACTGCCAATCACTCCTTCAAATACCCCGCAGGTCACAAACGATTTTCTTGGAATGATGGCTTCGGTCGGCGAGTACTGGGTACTCCGTACATTGTTCATCAGAGTAGTCCAACACAGATCAGCGTAGTAGAAAAATCTCTCGGGCACCCTATCATGACCAATGTCACCAAGAAGAACTGGGAGTCTCCGGGGACACTCTATCTGACTCATCTTGAGGACGGTTGCATCCCACTAGTTACTGGAACCGGAGACGGTAAAGCCAGAACGCTTAACAAGGCATTTGGCACAATCGAAGTTAAACCCCATGAGACCGATGTTGTCGCCTGGGCTTGGAAGAACGAATGGGGCGGTAAAGTATTTGGTACTTCGTTTGGTCATCCCGGTGACTTTGCCGAGGAGTCGTTTGTGCGAATGTTAGTCAACGCTGCCTGCTGGTCTGTTGATCGACCACTACCCGGTGCTGATGAGAAAGTATCGACGTGGAAGATTGATCGCGCTGATAAAAAACCTCGAAAATAACCTTTCGCTCTACTGCTACAGTCACAAGATCGTGAACCGATATCGCACGCCTCAGTTTCTGGCGAGATTAACATCAATGACTATCACAATTACGACAATGAAAAAAATCTACACCTTTACTGCGTTGATTCTATGTTTTCTCCTCGCGCGAGTTGCATCTGCCGAGTCGCCGATTCAACCTGGAGATCGAATCGCCATCGTTGGCAATACCTTTGCCGATCAATTACGGATTCACGGATATCTGGAGACGTTGCTGCTTCAATACACGCGTGAGAATCCCATTTCGATTCGGAACTTGGGCTGGGCTGGCGACATGCTCTCCGCTCGTGATCGTCCAACGGGTTTCCCGACTGAAGAATCGACACTCACGGCACACAACACCGATGTGATTATCGCTTGCTTCGGCATGGGTGAATCCTTTGCCGGCGAGGAGGGTCTCGAAGAGTTCAAAAAACTGCTCAAAAAGTTTGTTGCCTCCCACGCCGGTAAAAAATATAACGGCAAGTCTGAAGTGCGACTGATTTTAGTCTCACCCATTGCGTGCGATGACCTGGGCAAGTTGACTCCAGCACGAGACAAGCGGAACCGTGTACTCGAAGCATATACTCAAGCGATAAAAGAAGTGGCATCAGATACGGAGGTGCCCTTTGTCGATCTGTTTGAAGCTTCTCTTTATCTAATGGACGAGCCAACCGGCCCGAAGCTAACCAACAATGGGATTCATCTCAATACTTATGGCTACTGGGCTATCAGCCACGCGTTCTACGATCAACTGACTGAAAGCAATCGAGCGTCGTGGTTGCTTCGGATCGATGCCAACGCGAAGTCCGAATATGCTCGTGGTGTTGAGATTTCTGAACTGACGACAAATGGTTCAGGCCTCAGCTTTCAGGTCACGGAAAAGTCCACTCCGAAGCTGCGCCCACCAACTGATCAGACCCTGCCTCCTCAACTCGAATCCTTTCGAGACACGCTTATCATCGAAAACCTCAATCCAGGAAAATATCGATTGACCATCGACAAGCAACATGTCGCCACGGCAACGGCTCAAGCCTGGGCTGCTGGCGTGGCCGTCGATTCCTCACCGGCTCACCAATCGGCTGAGGCTTATCTCGCTCTAGTGAACGATAAGAACTTGCAATTCACGTACAGTTGGAAGGCGCTGAATCAAGTTCACATTGTTGGTGAACGCCGCACTTCTGCCAGTGGCAAGGAGTTGCCGAAGGAAGTCATCGAATTTAGCAGGCTGGCGAAAGAACTCGATAAGGCCCTCGCCAAAGGAGTCGAACTCAAAACACGGCAATGGCGTGTTTCGAGAATCTCAAAGTAACCGATATCAGCAGCGGGTGTTGTGAAGAATTCCTGCTCAACCACCTCCTGCGGGATTCAGAATTGAATCCGCCCCTGATTAACCTTAAAACAATTAGCAAATAGACGAAGTTTCTCATGAATAGATCACCCATTACCTTGTTTTGTACCGGCCTCCTCCTCCTCCTCCTCCTCCTGCTGGTGGTGGTGCTCGTAGTCACAAAACCGGCGTCAGCGCAGGATGTCCAGGGCATAAAACCCGCCAATCTAAAGGATGCAGACCTTCGCTTGATGAACAATCATGATCCAGCTTCGCAGTTAGAGAACTTTGATCTGTTGCCAGGTTACCAAGTGAATCTTTTTGCATCCGATCCGATGTTCGCGAATCCGGTCCACATGCACTGGGACTCGAAAGGGCGACTATGGGTGGCTTGCTCTTGGGCTTATCCACAACTCAAGCCAGGTGAAGTGGCCAACGACAAGATCATCATTCTTGAAGATACAGATAATGACGGAGTTGCGGACAAATCGACAGTTTTCGCCGATGGACTTTATCTGCCAACCGGCATCGAACTTGCCAATGGTGGTTGTTATGTCGCGCAGTCTCCGGATATCTTTTTTCTTAAGGACACCGACGGTGACGATGTCGCGGATGTCAAAGAATTAGTGTTGACTGGTTTTGGGATTGAGGACAGTCACCATTCCATCAGTGCTTGGCGTCGTGGACCCGGCGGTTGGCTCTACTTTCAAGAAGGCATTTTCCTTCACTCTCAGATAGAAACTCAGCATGGTGTGCTAAGGAATTTCAACGGCGGGGTTTACCAATTCAATCCTCGCACGCAAGAAATACGGATGTTTTGCAGAGGAACAGGCGGTAACCCCTGGGGACATGTCTTCGATAGATGGGGACAATCATTCATGGTGAACAATCCCCGCATCATGCATCTCTCTCCCTGGACAGGCAACAGTGGCGAGCAACTTCAGGTCAAGCCGTTGATCAGCACAGAGAAACAGTGCGGTGGTGATTTGGCAACTGGCTCTCACATTGGAGATGACATCCGCGGACAACTTCTGACAGGGCGTTTTAAGAGTCGCACCGTGGTTCGATATGAATTCATTGATAACGGAGCGGGCTTCAGTGCCAAAGTACTTCCCCCATTGATCAGTTCCAGGCACCCGAACTTTCGCCCTGTCGATGTGAAAACCGGTCCGGACGGCGCTATTTATGTGGCCGATTGGTACAACTCGATTATTAACCATGCTCAGCACGACTTCCGCGATCCTCGCCGCGATCACAGCCATGGCCGCATCTGGCGAATAACGCACAAGGAGAATCCGCTCGTAAAGAAGCCTAAACTGGTTGGTGTTTCAATCGTGGCACTGGTTGAGCACCTTAAGAGCCCTGAAGCCTGGACTCGTCATCAGGCCCGGAAAGAGTTGAGTGAACAAGACCCGGACAAAGTCCTTACCGCACTTGAATCTTGGGTGAAAACACTGAATTCCGATGCGGCAGAGTACGATCATCATCTCGTTGAAGCCATGTGGGCTTGCCAGAATATAGAGCGAGTCAGCGAGAACATCCTAAAACGGGTTCTTGCGGCAAAAGATGGCCATGCCCGCTCTGCCGGCGCGCGAATGATTCGATATTGGCACGAGCAGCTATCTGATCCAATCAGCATGATCGCCAAGGCATCTGCTGACTCATTCCCTCGCACTCGGATGGAGGCCGTGCTTTCAGCGGGTTTCATACCGAGTGCTGAATCGTTCGTCGCGGCACTGAATTCACTCGATCATCCGGGAGATGCCGCACTTGATCAGGCCCTGCCACAAACAATGATGGCCCTGGAACCCTACTGGCGACCAGCGATGGAGTCCGGAAAATTACAGTTCGCAAAACCTTCTCATCGCGAGTTCGTAGAGCAGGGAACAGGGAAGGGTCTAGAAGTACGCCTGGCAAAGTTTCTGAAGGAGAAATCACCCAGCGACAAAGACATTGCGAGCATTCAGGCTCAGTTACTTAAAGTGGGAACTGATACTGAAGTGCGGATGATCGTAACTGCCCTACATCAGGGCGGAGGTCTCGCGTCTCCGGCGGCCTCGATTGCGATGCTTGAGACACTTGTGCGAATGGCAAAACCTGATTCGCCGAAATCGCTCACACGTAGTTTTCGTGGTCTGAAGAACTTAATCAAACACGAAAACGAAACCATCGCAGTTCTCGCGGCAACCAACCTCGGTCAATGGGGCGTTGCCGGCAGCGATGAACTTGCGGCACTACAAGACAAATCGTTTCCTGCAGCAGTTCGTAGGGCACTAGCTGTGGCACTGGCAAAGACCAACAGCACACGCTATGGAAAAACGCTAGCAGAAATTGTCGCCAGTGGAGATCTCGAAACTCGTTATGCCGCTGTAATAGGACTGGCTCATGTTGATCTGAATCGCGGCGTTAAAGCGGCAGTCGAACTGCTGGCCGAAGACCCGCAAGACGCCAATGTTGCAAAGGTCGTCGAGACTCTGCTGCGACATCGCAACGGTGGACGACTTCTGAGCGAAGCAATTCAGGGCCGCAAGATTCACCCCGCGGTTCTGGCGAGTGTCAGTAAGTTCCATCGAGACACTGGTCTGCTTCCCGTCGCCCTCGCGAAAGTATTCCGACCTTCTACAGCATCTGGTTCTCTCAGTGCAGAACTCCTCGCGGAAAACTTGGATACACTTTCTGCGGATGTCGATAAACTGGGCGACCCAGCCAAAGGCGAGATGATCTTCCGCCGTAAGACCGTTGCCTGCACGAGTTGCCATGCGATCGGTTCGGCCGGTTCGACAATTGGTCCGAATCTGGTGGCCGCTGGAGCTGCGGCGAAGACGAAGTACATGGTTCAATCGATCCTACTGCCCAATGCGGCGATTTCCGAACACTACGAAACCCGGACGTTTCTACTTTCCAGCGGAAAAGTGCAGACCGGAATTGTGACATTCCGAAATGATAAAGAAGTGGTTGTCCGTGACTCAGCTCAACTCGGCAAGGAAGTGCGACTCGCTGTCGATGACATCGAGGACGAGATTCCTGCTAAGTCGCTGATGCCCGCAGGATTGGCCGACCAACTGCAAAGCCGGGCTGAATTTCTCGACCTCGTTAAGTTCATCTCAATACTCGGTAAGCCAGGAGAATATGCGAATGACGAAAGTCCCGTGATTCGTAAATGGCGAGTCATCTCGGCCTCCGAAAGCGGCCAACTACCGGCCGAAGACGCAGCCTGGTTGCCTGCCTACAGCAAAGTCAGCGGTGAGCTACCTGTTGAGGATTATCCAACGGGCGATTCGGTATTCGCCCGCGGATTCGTCAACGTGTTGGTGCCCGGCACCGCCAAGTTCGAGATTAATAACATAGACGGTCTAAATCTTTGGGTAGACGGTGTTCGGGTCGACGACCTTGCGGCTCCCATCAGATTGGAGCGAGGCCGCCGCACTTTGACTTTTGAATTCAATCCCAGTCAACGGGAACGCGGACTTCGCGTTGAACTGAAAGCGATGGATAACGCAGTTAAGTTTCAGCCAGAAGGCGGGCTATAGAAATTCCGTCTCCGATACCTTCACTAGACGTTGGTTACGGCAGCCACATTGTCACACGAAACTGAAAGATTAATATGAACACATACATTACTCGCATCTCAATTGGTTTGTTGTTTGTGTTAATCACAGGCATAACTTGCCTGGCAGATCGGCCAAACATCGTCTTGATTATGACGGATGACCAGGGGTACGGCGATTTGTCGTGCCACGGAAATCCGGATGTTCAAACACCGCACCTCGACCAACTCTATCGCCAGAGTGTTCGCTTCACCAACTTTCATGTCGATCCGACTTGTGCGCCAACTCGCGCTGCGTTGATCACCGGGCGTTATTCGTTAAGCACGGGAGTGTGGCACACGATTGCCGGTCGATCCTTCTTACACCCCGAAGAAACAACCATGGCGAACACCCTGCAGGACGCTGGCTATGCAACGGGTATGTTTGGCAAGTGGCATCTTGGCGACAACTATCCCTGTCGACCGCACGACCGGGGATTCGATCAAGCCATCTATCACGGAGGAGGAGGCATTGGCCAGACGCCTGATCTGTGGGGCAACGACTACTTCGACGACCGCTACTTTATCAACGGTAAACCTCGACAGTTCAAAGGCTATTGCACAGACGTTTGGTTCGACGAAGCAATGAAGTTTATGAGTACCAAGCGTGACGACCCTTTTTTCTGTTACCTGTTGCCCAATGCACCACACGGCCCGTACCACGTAGATAAAAAGTTCTCTAAGCCGTTTGTTAAAAAAGGCTTCTCACAAAACCGAGCCAACTTTTACGGCATGCTCGTCAACATGGATGAAAACATGGGCCGCCTTGAAACATTCCTCAAGAATGAAGGGCTGCGTGACAATACCATCGTCATTTTCATGACCGACAATGGAACAGCCGGACCATGGTACCCGAAAGAAGGCACTGACCACGCGTCTGGATTGCGAGGCATCAAGGGATCGATCTACGAGG
>NVWB01000109.1 GCA_002733575.1 Blastopirellula sp.
GAACTTCATCGGCAACCACTGCGAACCCTAGTCCATGTTCACCAGCACGAGTTGCTTCGATGGCTGCGTTCAAGGCCAACAAGTTGGTTTGGCTGGCGATTTCAGAAATCACTTGAATGATCTCACTGATTTGCTCAGACGAGGTCTTGATCAAATCCATCGCTTCGACCGATTTCTGTACCGCTTGACCACCTTCTTCTGCCATTTGGCTAGTTTCAGTCGCCACTTGGTTGGCATCGCTGGCGTTGTCTTTGACCGACTCAATTGACGCAGTCAATTCTTCAATCGAAGCTGACATTTCTTCAACCGAGGCACTTTGGGTTTGAGCTCCACTAGCCAGTTGTTGAGAGTTTTCAGCAATCGCTGCTGCTCCTTCTGCAAACTGAGCACCACTCTCGACCACCTGGCCAATCACGCCGCGTAGATCGGTGACCATCTTGCGTAAGCCTTCGGCGAGTGAACCAATCGCATCGTCACCAGTAATGGTGGTGTCTTTGGTCAAGTCACCTTCGGCAGCGGCGTTGACAACAATCAGAATTTCATCGACTTTGCGTTTCAGTTCTTCTTGGGCAACTCGTTCACTCTCAACACGTTCTACTTCACGTTGCTCAGCTAGTTTTTTCTCAGTGATCAACTCCCAAGCAATCATCGGGCCAGTGTAGTTGCCTTCTGTATCATAAAGAGCAGACGCATTGAGTGCCAAGTGCTCACCTGCATATTCAATTTCTGCACTATGAGGCAAGTTCGAAGGATCGGCCAACAGTCGACGTTGATGAGCAGGATTCTCATGGAAGATGTCATAAGATGCTCCGACAAGCTTATCGACGGTGGTAGGAAGAGCCGATTCGATCGTTTTAAGGGTTTTCTCTGAAGCTGGATTCAGATAGGTGATAATTCCATCTTTGTTGGCCAGCATGATATTGACCGGAGCATTTTTCACGATGGCAGTTTTTTCAGCCGCATCTTGCTCTAAGGCCAATTTATCGGTAACAACACTCCAGGTTACCATGGGGCCTGCGTAGTCACCGTTGTTATCATAAGTTGGGCTAACTAAGAGATCCAACTTATTCTCAGCAAAATCAATGATTGCCTGGGTAGGTAAGTTACGTGGATCACCCAGGATATTTCGTTGATAACTAGGGTCTTTATGGAAGATATCAACATTTTGTCCGATTAAATCATCGAGCTTACAAGGCAAGAATTTTTCCAACGGACGAAGCGTATCAATACTGGCAGGGTTGGCATAAGTGATATCAAGATCGAGGTTTGCCAACATGATATTAATCGGGGCATTCTCAACCAGTGCATTCTTTTCTGCAGCCGATCTTTCCATTTCCAATTTTTCAGTAACAACACTCCAGGTCACCATCGGGCCTGCGTAGTTACCATCACCATCAAAAGTAGGGCTTACTAACAAGTCTAGCTTTTGATCAGCAAAATCGATGATCGATTGGACTGGCAAATTGCGGGCGTTGCCTAGGATATTTCGTTGATAACTAGGGTCTTTATGGAAGATATCAACATTTTGTCCTACTAGTTCATCTAATTTACAAGGAAGATGTTCCTCTAAAGTGCGAAGCGTTTCAATACTTGCAGGGTTGGCATAAATGATATCAAGATCAAGATTTGCCAGCATGATATTGATCGGTGCATTTTCAACCAGTGCGGTTTTTTCAGCAGCCGCTTTTTCTAGTGCCAGTTTCTCRGTAACAACTTCCCATGTGACCATCGGCCCGGTGTAATCGCCATCAGCATTGTAAGTTGCGGAGACTAAGAGATCGAGAGATTGATCAGCAACTTTAATGATGGCTCTGTGTGGCAGATTGCGATCATTCTTGAGCAAGTTTCGTTGCATCTCAGGGTTCGTATGGAAGATATCAATATTCGTTCCAATCAAGTTATCAACTTTGATCGGCAAATGTTCTTCCAAAGTTCGAAGTGTTGTGAAGCTGGAAGGGTTGGCATAAGTGATCACAAGATCCATATCTGCCACCAAGATATTGATGGGTGAATTGTCGCTAATTGATTTAGCAAGTGACAATTCTTTTTCTAAATTTGCAACATTAGTTTTAGTTGTTTTACTTGTAGCGGCCATTGTTTAGCTCTCTTTATATGTGAAGGAATGATCTCACAATTGTGGGTAGTGAGAATACGTGGAGTGATTTGCCATCCCCGGCAATAGTTCGATCATCCTTGGAGTTGTGTGACTTTGTAGGTAGGAAATAGTAGGGTGGGGTTTGATAGAGTAGAAGTGTTGGTTACTCGGTTTCAGCAGTTGCTGATTCGAGGCTTTCAGCTTCGGCTTCGCCTAAGATCTTGTCGATATCTAACAAGATGAGAAGTCGCTTCTCGAGTTTGACTAATCCGGTAAGATATTCTCTTCCAAGACCCGCAACTGTAGGAGGTGGAGGAGCAATCTGGGTATGCGTGATACGCAGCACTTCGCTGACCGCATCAACAATGATTCCGATAGTTTTACCGGCAACATTCATGACCATGATTCGAGTTTCGTCGGTTGACTCTTGTTCTTCTAAACTGAAACGTAATCGAAGATCAACAATCGGAATCACAGTGTTTCGTAGATTGATTAACCCCTTAATGAAATGTGGGGTTTGAGGAACACGTGTGATTTCACCCATCAAGATAATCTCTTGTACTTTGGTGATTTCAATCCCGTATTCTTCTTGAGCAAGACGAAAGCTGACAATCTGAGTGGAGTTCGCCAACTCTTCCTGTCCTGACTCTCGTAAAGCCGAAGTCGTAGTCGGCTCTTCTGTTGTCATAGTAGACAAGGTACTAGTCCTCCAAAAATTCCTAAGTAAAAAATTGAAACGTGGGTTTCGTATTCTTGGGTTTACTACATGACTACCGTGTCATTTGTTTTACAATCCGTGTAAAGATAGATATAAAACCTTGAAGAGGATTAATTCCCTTCTTTTAGGTTGCATAAGAATATGGGTTTAATCGAAGAAGTTGCCCAGATAAATTAACTAGATTACCCAAGTTTTACCCTTGCAGTTATTACGCAGGTTATGCAGTTAGATTAATCGATACATGTGGTATCAGTTTTGCGCATTTTGAGTATCAAATGTGGAACAAAAATGCACAGTGTGCACACCTGAACTCTATACATTCTCACTCTATTTAAGTGAATGACTTGGCATAAGTAAACAATTAACTCAAAGGGACTGTGCGTTATGGCACATACGATAGAGGGTGCTGATTTAAAGCAACTTGACTTGAATCAGGTAAAATCTCTTGACCGCTGATTAGGGTGACCTATCGTTTTGTAGTCACATACAAAACCTGTGACATTTTTATTTCAAACAACTGGTCCGCAGGGGGCCAACAAAATTAATTAGTCCAGTTTTGTAGGAGATACACATCCGATGGCTACTCGAGTTTTAGTTGCTGACGATTCCAGCACAATGAGAAAAATCATTCTTCGTTCACTTCAAGCCGTTGGCATCCCTACCGCCACGGAAGCCGCCGATGGTGAAGAGGCTGTAGCGCTTTTTAATCCTGGCGACTTTGATTTGGTTTTAACCGACTGGAATATGCCAGGTAAAAATGGTTTAGAAGTGGTTCAAGAAATTCGTAAAGTTGATCCAAATGTGACTATCATGATGGTCACCACCGAAGCTGAAAAGTCTCGCGTTATGGAAGCCATTCAAGCTGGTGTGTCTGACTACTTAGTCAAACCATTTACCGCAGACACTCTTCGAGAAAAACTAGAAAAACACGGTTGCTAATTTCGGACTAAATGACCCACAGTCTGAACATTGTTATTAAAAAAACCTCTGACGTTGATAAGCGTCAGAGGTTTTTTATTTCTTGAATTTAACTATTTCGTAATGGTGAGTTGTTTATCTTCCAGTTGGTATTTTAACCCTGTGCCTTCAAAGGTTCTGTCTAACAATTCCTTTAGTTCGATCTTTGTTACATCGAAAGAGACCAGTTGTTTTAGTTCAATTTCAATACCAACAGCGGGAGATACTGTGAGTTTCAATTTTTTAGCAATACTAGCAATCACTGCACCCAGTGGCTTTTGTTGAATACTCATAGTGAATATTTGCTTCGAGTCCACAATCGTAGACCGACGCACTTTGACACCTCGCAAGATACGGCCAATTTGCTGCTGTGCTTCGTACTTGCCTGTGATCTGTAGCCCTTGCTCTAAAGCTTCGACTGAAACTTCTGGATAAGCATCACGGATTTTCTTCACGGCATCCGCAATATCGCCACGGAATTCGTAGTTGCGTGTGAGCGTCACATTTTTTGGCATCGTAATGGGGATCAGTTGCGGGCTGTTCGATTGTGGATCAGAAAACTTGTACGAAAGATCAAAGCCTGCCAGTAATAGACTCAACTGTTGCGTGGTCGTAAGTTTTGGAAACTCTTGCTCCATCCAGAGATCATGCGGCACTGCTTTCTCAAGATCGATCCATGAGAGACCTGCCGAACCTGCCACTTGTGTCGCAAGGTCGCGTGGTTGTGATAAACGTGGCCACGATAGTTGTTTGGGCGAAGACAAAGACGTGGCCAGAGGGACATTCAGTTTTTTTGCATAATCTGATTGAATCGCAACCACCGTGGGCAAGATCTGAGTCGTTTCCACTGGGCCAAAGTAGACCACCGGGCCAACATAGCAAACGCCGCATTGGAGCTTGCGGGCCAATAGTTTCAAACCGATATCGAGTTTGGTTTGCGATATCTCCAAATCAAAGGTTTGATCAGGATCAATTCTGCGATCTAAAAAAATGGCAAGCTCATAAACTTCAGATAATCGATTCATGGCCGCTCTGGCAGTTTGTCCTTCCCAGTGAATATCGACTTGAACTTCAAGCTGTTTTTCAAAAGCGGTACCTGTTTTGAAATCTACGGCTTGAATTTCCTGAAGTGTTGCTATTGAAAAAGTCAAGACTAAAACTGTAAAATGCAGTAAGCTTTTTGTGGGGCAAATCATTGATTTATTCCTGACAGCAGTCATGGCTCATCTATTTGATAAATGTTTTCTAACGCACAAAGGTTCTGAATCTAGATTCTGAGCTATCTTCGCAGAAAAATCCAGTAAGAAGTAGGCCAAGTTGAGTCAGCAAACATTGAATCATTCGCTCAGGGTAATTACACTCGAAGCATACCAAGTGTTTATCACTTTATACTTTTCCTATTAATTCAGATCCCATATCTGTTGCTTTAACTCCCCACAGTATCGTGAATTCTAAGGAACCTCGACTTCCGACCTTGCTTAAATTCTATGGAAAATATCTCCATAACGAGATTACCGCAGATTTTATCCAAGCGGTTTTATCGTCTTATACTGTCGGAACTTTAGAACGTCTTGCGGAACATAATGATCCTAACGTCCGGCGTGCAGCACTCATGGCACTCGGTTTTTTGGGCGATTACAGTTCTAACGCAACCGTGGGACGAGCCTTAACTGATATTGATCGCGGAGTTCGTCTCATTGCGGAAAATAATATCCGTTCATTATGGATGCGTGTTGGTACGCAAGAACAACGTCATCGATTAGAAAAGATTGCCACAAAGCTCAAAGGCAAAGCGTTTGAAGAATCAACCCAACTGGCAACGCAACTGATTCTAGAAGCTCCTTGGTATGCCGAAGCTTATTTTCTTCGTTCTTCTGCCGCGATGGAACAAAAAGATTACGAACGAGCTATCCGAGACAGTCATCAGGCACTTGAAATCAACCCGTATCACTTCCCCGCTGCCATGGCTATGGGCCAGTGTTATCTAAAAACCGGCGAAACCATCATGGCTCTCGAAAGCTTCCGCCGCGCTTTACGCTTGAATCCCAACTTGGAAGCTGTACGAACCCAGGTTAGCTATTTAGAACGGCAGTTGGAAGAGATGTAGTTTCTACCCGCTACTTTGACAGACTAATTGTGATCGGTCAGACTAAGGCATAAGGAGATGCTAATGAGTGAGAATATACAATCTGTAAAAGTTTCAGTTGTTATCTTAGGCGCCGGAATCAATGGCGTTGCGATTGCGCGTGAGTTGTTACTCAGTGGCGTGTCGGTGACCTTGATTGATAAAAACGATTTTGCTTCTGGGACTACGCCCTACTCTTCTCGGCTAATTCATGGTGGGCTTCGCTATTTGGAGTATGCTGAATTCTCGTTGGTCAAAGAATCGTTGCATGAACGCAATCGATTGCTTCGGTTGGCTCCTCACTTGGTCAAACCGCTGAAATTGCTGATTCCGACCGAGACTCGGTTTTCAGGAGCGGTAGCCTCTGCGTTGAAATTTTGTGGACTCGCCTCTTGGGTGAAAAAGTCACGGCCACGCGGCAGTCTCATTGTTGGTCTTGGTCTCAAGTTCTACGATTGGTTTTCTGCTGATAAAGCATTGCCAAAACACTGTCGTTTGAACACGCAGCAATATCAAGCGTCTTCGCTCAATCACAAAAAATATCGATCGGCATTCCAGTATTACGATGCCCAGATTGTTTTTCCTGAACGTTTTGTGTTGTCAATGTTGGTGGATGCCAAGCAAATTGCGGAGGAATCACCTAATGTCGAGTTTCGTTTGTTGACACATTGTGATGCTCAGTTGGACGGGAACGTGATCAAGACATCTCCCAATGTTTCCACGTTGACAGAAAATGATGCTACTGAATTAGAGTTTCACCCTGACGCAATTATCAACGCCACTGGGGCTTGGGTCGATGATTGTTTGCAGAAAATTCAGATTGATTCAAAGAGATTGATCGGCGGAACCAAGGGAAGTCATTTGATTTCGTATCATCCGCAACTACTCCGTGCATTGAGCACTTCCGGTCTTGGGGAATGTGGCGTCTATGCCGAGGCTGCCGATGGGCGTCCGTTTTTCATCTTACCGTGGAATCATGGTTGCTTGATCGGGACCACCGATATCCACTTTGAAGGGAATCCGGCTGACGCTTTGGCTGACAATAAGGAAGTTGACTATCTGATTCAATCGACCAACGATGTTTTTCCTGAAGTGCAATTGACCCGAGACGATGTGCAGCAACATTACTGCGGCGTCAGGCCGCTGCCGTATGTGGATGCCGCGTCTGCGGGTGCGATCTCTAGAAGCCATCTGTTGCATCGACACACTGAGAGCGAACTGCCGGTTTATTCCGTAATCGGTGGTAAACTAACCACCTGTCGGGCCTTGGCGGAAGAAACCTCTCAAACCGTGCTGAGAGATTTAGGACATTCTTTTCATTCAAAAAGCCGCGAGCGTTTTTACCCAGGCGGTGAGAACCAGAATGATCTCGACTTGCAAGAGTTGGAGAAGAAATTTGGGCTGACCATTGAGACACTGCAAAGCCTGTTCGAGTTAGAAGGCACACGCATAACTCAGGTGTTGAGCACTTGTTATGATGGACAAAATAATTCTAATGACCGTGCCTTGCTAGTAGATACTTTGATCCCTATCGAGTATGTTCACTATTGTATTAAGCACTATTGGTGCAGCACCTTGGCCGATTTGGTTGAGCGGCGATTGATGTTGGTTTATCAACAGAGATTGAGCCTTGCCACATTGGCCGAACTAGCCCAGACGCTTTGCCAACATCAATTGTTGACTGAATCCAACATGGATTTAGAAGTACAACAATATGCGGAACAGATATTCAAACGGTTCGGGAAAAAAGTAACTTAACTTACCTTTGCATGGAGTCGAAGATGAGCCAGCTTATTCTAGCGTTAGATCAGGGAACCACATCAAGCCGATCTATTTTGTTTAACCATCAAGGTCAAGTTGTTGCTTCGGCACAAAAAGAATTTCGCCAGATATTGCCAGAACCAGGCAATGTTGAACACGACCCTGAAGACATCTGGCAGTCGCAGATTGACACCGCTAAGGAAGTATTGTCGTCTGGCAAGGTAAACGCGTCTGACATCGCGGCCATCGGAATTACCAATCAGCGAGAGACCACGGTCTTGTGGGATCGCACTACAGGCAAACCAGTGGCCAACGCCATCGTGTGGCAAAGCCGTGTGAGTTCGCCAGTTTGCGATCAATTAAAGGCCGATGGTCACGAAGCGTTGATTCGTCAGAAAACCGGGCTCGTGGTCGACGCCTATTTCTCTGGCACTAAAATCAAACACATGCTTGATACGATACCAGGGCTGCGAGAGAGGGCCGAACGGGGAGATATCCTGTTTGGCACGGTCGACACCTTTTTAGTTTGGCGACTAACGGGCGGCAAATGTCATGTGACTGATGTCAGTAACGCTAGCCGCACCATGTTATTGGATATCCATACCTGTGAGTGGGATGACGAACTGTTAAAGATTTTGGATGTCCCCCGGGCCATGTTGCCAGAGGTTTGTGATTCGAGCCAAGTTTATGGAGAGACTGACGCTGAGATATTTGGCCAATCAATTCCAATAGCCGGTATTGCCGGAGATCAACAAGCGGCCACGTTTGGGCAAACCTGTTTTGAAACCGGCAGTGTGAAAAATACTTACGGCACCGGTTGTTTTATGTTGATGAACATTGGGGAGACTCCCCTGCCCTCGCAAAATAATTTGCTGACTACCATCGGCTGGCGAATCAACAATAAAACCACGTACTGCTTAGAAGGTTCGGTATTCATCGCAGGCGCGGTAGTGCAGTGGCTCCGCGATGGCCTCGGCATTATTGAGAATTCTGAAGATGTGCAAGCGTTGTCAGAATCAGTCGACGATGCTGGCGGCGTTTATTTTGTACCAGCCTTGGTTGGGCTCGGGGCTCCTTATTGGGATCCACATGCCCGTGGGATGATCATCGGAATATCACGCGGGACGACCGCCGGCCACATTGCTAGGGCCGCGGTAGAATCAATGGCCTTTCAGACCCGAGACCTAGTGGAAGCGATGCAAAAAGACGCAGGCGTTCAATTGTCTTCCTTGCAAGTCGATGGCGGGGCATCTGTGAATGACCCGTTGATGCAGTTTCAGGCTAATTTGTTAGGCACCCAGGTTCGCAGACCGAAGGTTTCAGAAACCACGGCTCTCGGGGCCGCCTATTTGGCAGGGCTTGCGGTTGGCTATTGGAGTTCGCTGGAACAACTGAAAAACAACTGGCAACTCGATCAAGAGTTCCAGCCAGAGGCAGATGCCGAGGAACAATCAGCCCGTTATGCACAGTGGAAAGAGGCGGTCTCTCGATGTCGCAACTGGTCTCAAGCAACAAGCGAGTAACATGACCGATTTGATCTTGTGTTTAATGATGTCGGCGTTTGGATTGGCAGCACTTGCGGCTGCAATTTCCAATAGTGAAACGGCATATCAATCAAAAAAAATTCAATGGATCGAACACCGTTGGGGCCGCAACGCCGCACGCGCGGCGTATGCCGTGGTGGGTGTTTTGTTGATTGCCTTGGGGCTGAGTTTTATTGTGGTGCCTGTTGGGTAGTGTGATTTGAGTAGAAAAACTTAATTTAAATAGTTTCGACTGTAATAAATCCTCATCCCCTACGAAATTACTAGTATGTCCCTGCAATTGGCAATCTGCTTTAGATTGTCTGGTTATCTGCACAAAATAAATGTGTGAATTATAGAGTATCAAGCTCTTTCAGTAGGAATAAATGTTCATCCCTTACTCATCTGATGCTCCTATTTATCATTGGCCTTTTGCCGTGGTGGGTTTGATTATCTTAAATTTCTTTCTGTTCTTCCATGCGATTTTTTCAGATTCTGCGTCTGATCTAGGCGTCTATAATTTTGATCAGGTAAGTTACACGCAGGCTGCCGATGATGAGTCTGGATCGAAAGACTTTGACCTAGGGAATACGTCCTCGTGGCAGTGGCTGTTATCTACATTCAGGCATGCAGGGCCTGTGCCGCTAATTTTTAACATGCTTTACCTTTGGATATTTGGGTTGATTGTAGAAGGTAAAGTGGGTTGGTATAAGTTTCTCGGAATATATCTCGTAATAGCAGCACTTCAAGCTGCCATTACTCAGCTCGTTATCAGTTCGGCAGATGCAGCCGTCTATCCGATTGGTGGAAATGCAATTGTTTTGAGCCTGATGGCGATCTGCATGGTCTGGGCTCCTAGTAATAATGTGCAGTGTGTGTTTGTAATCACCTGGGGGCTGAGAGTTATTTATAATCATTATTTTGAATTGTCGGTTCTGATAGTGGCAGGTTTCGGGATATTTTTTCAATGCTTCGCTATTAGTTTATTGCCATTCCCAGGCAGCTCATCGTCATTTCTTATCATCATGCTGTATCTCTTCGTGATGATGTTTAGTAGTGCTCTCGCTGTGCTTTTGTTGAAGCTGAAACTGGTCGATTGTGAGGAATGGGATTGTTTCTCGGTTTGGGCTGGTAAGCACCAGATGACCCCGGGAAAATTAGATGAACTTCGCCGAGACTCCAAAGAATATCAAGATAAAGAACAATCGTTAATCAATGGCGGTATCGATCAAATAGAATCGATCTTGCGAGAGAATCAAGATCCTAGTTTGGCATATCGGGCCCATACGAAGATGCGGCATCGATATCAAAATTGGAAATTGCCCGATGTGATCCTGCTGCAAATCATCAAGCTTTATTGCGAGCGGAAAGAGTTTCAGGCTGCGATTCCTGCCATGGTGGAATACGTCAAGATACCGGGTGATAAGAGCAACCAAGTTCGGTTGCGGTTAGCCAATGTGTTATTGCAATACGAACAACGGCCTAATCAAGCCATTAAGGTACTCAGGAAAATCAACCAGCAAGAATTGCAAGAAAAAGAAATGCAGTTGTTCCAAAAACTGTTGCGTCATGCGGGCGAATTACGTGACCAGGATGATCTACTTGAAGCAACGGGCGAAGACTGGTAATAGATCAGTCTTCGCCTGTGGAGATGCAATCTGCTAGCGTTTCTGATTCACTTGTTGCATCGCTTGGGTTACAACGGCGTGGTATCTCATGGGTTCCGCAATAAACTGTTCCAGGCTCTGTTGGCTTGAGAACAAGTAGAGCGATCCTTGATATGCCAGACCATGATTGCGATTGCCTTCAACCAGCTTGCCCGATTGTGCAAATGCGACAGGATCATTTCCAGAGAGGACTGGACTGTACTTGTTCGGATCGGCCAAAAATGTCTTTTGATTAGCCTGGGTAGCAAACAAGTAGACTTTGCCCAAATGTACCGCACCCCAGCGAGCATCGCCTTCTTGCCAAGCCGTCTTCTCTGCCAAAGTAACACAGCAGAAACCTTCTAAAGCCACATTCGGTGGAAGTGATTTGGCAACCGGTGCCGATGGTTGACGGGCAGTTGAAGCGGCCAGTGGTTGCTGTTGAATTGGTGGTTGATTGCGGGCAACACTTGGAGCAGTTGCAGGTGATGAAACTGGGACGCCTGCTGGTGGACTCGCAAATCGACTTGCTGGTGTTACAGGCGGAGTTGATGGTGGTGCCGAAAATCGACTCCCTGAATTTGCCACAGTATTTGGAGTTACAAGTGTCGCTTGTGCTCGACCAATTGGGTCGTCCAAACGGTTAGAAGCGGTTAAAACTGGCGCTTTATTTACTGGTGGTTGCGGTTGTTGATTATAAGCAGGTGCATAAGGTTGTTGCCGATTACTGGCTACGTTCGTAGGTGGGGCGGAAAATCGTGAAGTACCTGCATTGCCCTCGGCAACAGCATTGGGTCTAGGCGTGGCTGGTGGTGCCGCATTGGCTGCTAGTTCCTGAGTTCTAGCATTGACTTTCGCTGAAATTTGCGAAAGCATGCTAGTATACACCCCAATATCTTGAGGACTCACTTTTTGGAAAACTAGTTGACCACTGGGTGTGATGATTACATCTTGTGGCCAGCGGTCTACCTTGAATTGTCGGGCGGTTGCCGGCAACCGCTGAGCGTTAATTTTTACTGGTACATAGTTGCGGTCAACAGAGGCTGCAAACTGGGCATTGGGAAACACATTCGCTTCTAATGCACGGCACGGTGGACAATTGTCTCCATAAAAATGGATCAGAACGAGTTTGTTCTGTTTCGATGCCAACTGTTTGGCCGCTTCGAGATTCGGAGCCCAGCGGACTAAATCTTCCGCTTTTGCTACCGAGAACGAAGCAGAGATTAGTAGTAATGAAAGTGTAGCAATTTTAAAAGTCGACCGCATGGCTTCCTGCCCTTGGATGCTAGCGTGAGTTGAACGAGGGGAAATCTACGCTGTTTCTTTTGATCGGCGGTAAACTTTGACGACTGTAACAAAAGTTCGGAATCGACCGATTTTAGAAGATGTTTTGTTTTTTAGGGTTTAGCATAGCACTAGAATCGATGTGCCTGAGAGTGCGACAAAACCTGTTTGATTCAGTGGTTTTACGTGTAATTCAGGCTGATTTTGTGATTAATTCATAAATATGCTGGAAATCATCCAGATTCACAGCTTCTAGTGAAGTGATAGCTTGACACAGTCGAATAAATAGATATGATGCCGATAGTTTGAAGTTTATCTTTAATGGTAAACATTTTGCATGCCCCGTTTTGAATCCAAGTCTTAGGGCAATGTCTTTTGGGTGGAAGTTTAACTTCCAGCACATTCTTTAGTTTTCATATTGGTTGACTTCTAATTCAATAATGTGTCGGCAAACCTTTCAAAGACTCAATTTTGGTCACGTTGTTTTATGAATTATGTATTACGCATAGTTGTTTGACCTATAGATTGTTCCTAAGTTTCAATTAACAAACCTTCTTTTTCAGTATCTGAACCCATCTATTTTAGATGGAGATTTTTTGGCTCAAAGTTTCAAAGATGAAACTGTTTGACTAAAAAATAAAGATTGCTGGTGCATGACTTTGAGAGTCATTTATTGACTTTTTTACGTTGAGGTTTTCGAACCACATAGCGTATTCCAATATAGCGTAATTTTGAATTGCGTTCTTGATTTTTAAGTTGCTCTGATCACGATGATTCGAGCGACCATTTCGTGTTTTACCGGAATCATCCGGTTTCAATTCAACGGTAGTCTGATCATGTTTAATCGTGATTTGTCTGCCAATTAACTAGATGGATGGACCCACGTAGACTTATGAATTGCATCCTTAATAATGCAACTTGCTTTGTCTCGTATCCTAAACATCTTTGTTTGGTGAAAACATTTCTTGAATTTCGCATTCTAGTATGCGATTAGGTTTGATTGATTAATGGCAAAAAAAGGGACTCCCCGTGGAAGAACGGGTGGCAGTGGCGGATCAGGCGGCGGCGGCGGTGGCGGTAGACGTCGTGGCGGCAGTGGCGGCGGAGGCGGAGGCCGAGGCGG
>NVWB01000110.1 GCA_002733575.1 Blastopirellula sp.
GCGCACAACCTAACTCAGCAAGGGCGAGTTCAGAACTGTGTACTCGGCTGTTCATTAAGTCTCCACGCACACCTTTTAGGCTAATAGAAAAATCTTTCCCCTGCTGAGTTAGCCTTAGCTCAAATTTGTGGATACTGGCCGGAAGCTCGGGAGCTTTTCAAAAAAAAGCTTTTCGCAATGGAGAAAGGGGGCTTCGTTTTCATGGGCCAATTTATGGCCCATGTGACCACCACCTACTGTAATTCGAATGACATCGCGGGGGCGAGCCAGTTTGTTGGGTAATGATTTCTTAGTGTTCATTCGGATGCCACGTGAGTTTCGATGTGAAAATGCTAGAGTTGAATCTCTTTTTGGTGGGAGTGCTACGCTTTTCCAATTAAAGGGTGGTCGAGTGTTGGGTTTCTTAAAGGCAAGCACAAATTCCCAATCATTGATAAACCATGCACGATTACTGGGGAGAGAATTCTTATGCCAGATGCAAGATCGCTCCGATTCGCCACCTTGTTTATACCATTCCCAAACCAGCCCTTCGCAAACTGGAAGATATCGACCGTTTTTGACCGATCCGTTGACTATCCACAAAACCCATCCAGAACTGATACGAACTGCTTCCTTCGTAATTTCCAGCATCCAATCGACCCAATCTTCTGTACTTATAACCTTGCGATTCCCTTTATATCGCAGTCCTTTCTCAGCATAGGGAGGTGAGCCGATTACCAAATCAACCGAATTGTCAGGCTGTCTCTTCATCCACTCCAAACAGTCGGCATGAATGATTTTCATTCTTTGGACGACTCCGCTTTTTTCTTTGCTTGGCGCCGAAGGGCATTCTCAAGTTGTCGCTCCATTTCTTCGGTTTGACGAATCAGTCTGAATAATGCTCGGATGACTTCCTCGTTGTTTTCTTGATCTTGAGATTTATCTTCTTCCATCCACTATCAACAAGTTCGCGTTTAATAATGATTCAACTGCTTTACTCCTCCCTGATGTACTAGCCCAGCGACCTTCGGTGGTTGCTTTAAGCGATTCTCAATTCGCTCAAAGATGTGGTAAATGTCTATTCAAAAGAACTTATAATATTCGAAGTTGGATGAGCTTGATTTATTCAATGAATTTCTGACAGATCGCAACGTGATTGAAACTGAACAAGTGGAAGGATGTTCACGCCGAAGGTCGCTGGGCTAGTTCACTGGCTCGAATGCTATAAGTTCATCTTGATGGATGATAGTCACATCTTTGTGTGAATTGACATAGTGTACTAAACCGCCGAAAGTCGCTGGTTTAGTACACTATGTCAATTTCAACTGATTTTTGACAATTGATCCACTATTTGCTTACAATAATTTGCAGACCCCGCACATCTACTCATGTAACCGCCTACCTGTCCGCCCCTAAGGGAGTTATGTAATGCTCAACCGGCCCCCCGTTTGCCTTCTATTATTGCTGCTCATTTCCGTACCATCATTTGCGGATGATGGCACCGAATACTTTGAGAAATACATACGGCCGGTGCTGGTCAAGAGCTGTTACAAATGTCATTCAAAGGACACGAAGGAACCCAAGGGCGAACTCCAGCTTGATACCCGTGAGGGGACTCGAAGAGGGGGCGAATCCGGGCATTCAGTTGTGCCGGGTAATCTCGACGATAGTATGCTGATGGAAGCACTCAAGTACGAAGGGTTGGAAATGCCTCCTAACAAGCAGCTTCCTGATGAGGTGATTGCCCGTTTTGAAAAGTGGATTGAAATGGGCGCTCCGGACCCTCGTGATGGCGAAGCGGGAATCATTAAACGAACGATTGATTTTGAGAAGTCGCGTGAGTTCTGGTCCTTTCGAGAAATCCAGTCCCCAAACGTACCGATCATTCGCGAATCCAATTGGGCCAAGACGGACATTGATCGCTTTGTTGCCGCACAGTTAGAGAGGAAGGGACTCTATCCGGTTGCCGATGCATCACCCCAGGTTCTAGTACGACGCCTGCACTTCGATTTGATTGGACTCCCACCTACTCCTATTGAAACTGATAATTTTGTTGCCGCGTGGAAAAAAGACAACGATACAGCGATCGAGGCTCTTGTAGACGAACTACTCGGCTCGCCCCTGTTTGGCGAGCGCTGGGGTCGGCACTGGATGGATGTCGTGCGTTACGGCGAATCGACGGGTATGGAACGTAACTACACCTATCCCGAAGCTTGGCGATACCGTGACTACGTGATCGCCGCCTTCAACGCGGATAAGCCATTTAACACATTCATTCATGAACAAATTGCCGGTGACCTTTTGCCAGCCGAATCGACCGAACAACGTAAGCAGCACCTAATCGCTACCGGTGTGCTTGCCTTCGGCACAAAAACACTGAACGAGCGAGACCGCGAAGCATTTCTAATGGACATCGTGGAAGATCAGATCGATGTTACGACGCGGGCGTTTATCGGACTGACGGCCGGATGCGCCCGTTGTCACGATCACAAGTTCGACCCGATCCCACAAGAAGAGTATTACTCACTGGCTGGGATCTTTCGCAGTACCAACACGTTCTATGGTACGGGCGGTGGCAATGGCAATCGACAAAGCGGCAAGCTACTGACCATATCAGACCAGGGTGTGCAGCAGATCTCGGTCAGCGGAGGCGGCAATAAGAACAGCGCCAAGAACGTCAATGGGCTCCAACGACAAATCAAGGCTTTAGAGACACGTTTGGAAAAATCCGCACAACAGATTGCTCGTGCCAGTTCGGCAGCTCAAAAGAAAAAGCTGAATGTTGCTCACGAGAGGTCGGAGAAACAATTGAAGAGTCTTAACTCCCGTATACGGCAGATGGAGAAGACGGCCTCCGGCGACACGAAGACAGTGTCCGTGAAGATCATGGGCGTTCAGGATGCCGCATCCGTCGGTGATACTCAGCTACGTATTCGTGGAGAAGCGAATGAGCGTGCCGATTCGATTCCTCGCGGCTTTCTGACAATTGCCACACTGGGTGATCCGCATCCCATTAACTCCGATTCCAGCGGACGACTTGAATATGCGCAATGGTTGACGTCTCAATCGAATCCACTCACCGCTCGCGTTGCCGTGAATCGTATCTGGCAACACCTGTTCGGACGCGGCATTGTTTCGACGGTGAACAACTTCGGAGCAAATGGCTCCCGCCCTACGCATCCACAACTCTTGGATTGGATGGCGACCGATTTTGTCAAAGAAGGTTGGTCGTTTAAGAAGACCATTCGCAATATCGTGCTCAGTCGCGTTTACCGACTTTCCATCGCAGAGAATCCTGAGGCGGAAAAAGTGGATCAGGGGAACTTGTTATTGTGGCGGGCGAACCATCGCCGTCTCGAAGCCGAGGCGTTACGGGATGCAGTTCTTTTCGCGAGTGGACAGATCGATCTGGAGCCGGGCGTCATGTCGGTTGTGACAACAATAGGCAACGGTGATATAGGTAGAACTATTAATTCGTCGCGTTTCGGATCCAACAGCACCAAACGGAGTGTGTATCTGCCGATTGTCCGTGGCGCGATTCCGGAAATCCTCAAGTTGTTTGATTTTCCTGAACCAAGTATCATGGGCGGGCAACGCGATGTGACGACCGTTCCCACGCAAGCTCTGTACATGATGAATAGTCCCTTCGTAATCGATCAGTCAAATCATCTGGCTCGTCGGCTTCTCGCGGAGGAAGAACTTGATGATTACGACCGTGTTGTGATGGCCTACAGATTGACGCTATCAAGGGTACCGACAACTCAGGAATCGCAGCACGCTAACCAGTTCTTACAAGATGCCGTTGCATCATTGGGTGGCGGTGAGCTTTCCAATCAAGACGATCAGAAGACCATCCTGGCATGGACCGGATTGGCTCAAGCCTTGTTTGCCTCGGCCGAATTTCGTTATATCGAATAGAAGGACAATAGTATGACTCCAAATTATTCCCGACGCAGCGCTCTGAAAGCGATGTCATGTGGTTTCGGTTACATGGCGTTTGCTGGCTTAGCTGCTGAGGCCGCCGCCAAGGAATCGTTTCAAAACCCATTGGCACCCAAGACACCTCATTTCGAGCCAAAAGCGAAACGAGTCATCATGCTTTGCATGCGGGGCGGACCTTCGCACGTCGATACGTTTGATTACAAGCCGATGCTAGCCAAACATGCGGGAGAGTCTCCAGGTGGGGTTGGCGGCCTAAACAATCAAAAGGGCCGTAAGCTGATGCCATCCCCCTGGAAATTTTCTCAGCACGGTGAGAGCGGTCTACCCATTTCGGAACTGTATCCGCATCTTTCCAAACACGCAGATGACCTTTGTTTGATCAACGGAGCGTACACGGATATCCCAAACCATCCGCAAGCTTTGGTACAACTTCATACCGGGCAGTTTCAATTCGTGCGACCTTCGATGGGCGCGTGGACCTTGTATGGTTTGGGCTCCGAATGCCAGGATCTTCCGGGCTTTATTACCATCAAACCGCCCGCAAGATTGGGTGGAGCGCAAAACTACGGCAGCGCGTTCTTGCCAGCCATCTATCAAGGCACCCGAGTTGGGAGTGTGACCGACACTGGCATCGGCAACCTGGAGAACAAGAATTTCACGGGAGATTTACAGACAAAGCAAATCGATTTGCTCCAGTCGATGAACCGTCAGTTGGCCAAACGTCATCCTCAGAACTCGCAGATCGATGGCGTCATCGAATCTTATGAACTTGCTTCTCGTATGCAATCCGCAGTTCCCGAAGTGATGTCGCTCGAAAAGGAATCAGCTCCGACATTGAAGAAGTACGGAGTTAACGAAAAGGCGACCAACGATTTCGGTCGTCAATGCCTTTTGGCACGCCGACTTGCCGAAGCTGGAGTGCGATTCATCGAACTCACACACGAAGGATGGGATCAACATAGCGGCTTGAAAGCTAAGTTGACATCCAATACCAAGGCAACCGATCAGCCGATAGCCGCACTGATTTCCGATCTAAAACAGCGTGACATGTTGAAAGACACACTAATCATCTGGACAGGCGAATTCGGCCGGACACCTGCAGTGAAAAAAGCCGATGGTCGCGACCATAACGGAACGGGATTCAGCATGTGGATGGCTGGCGGTGGCGTCAAAGGTGGACTGCGGTATGGTGCGACCGATGAGTTTGGAATCACCGCCCAAGTCGACAAGTTCCACGTTCACGATTTCCATGCCACTGCACTACACTTGTTGGGCTTAAATCACAAACAACTCACCTATCGCTATGCCGGCCGTGACTTTCGCCTGACAGATGTGTATGGCAAAGTGGCCAAGAAGATTATCGCGTGATAATTCTCCGTTGCCCCATCCCTTGCAGTTTCATAGACTTCCATTAATACGGATTTCAATTCTGAAAAAATCGGAAAACCTATTTAATTCCTGCTCGGGCTTTAGGTTGTAGAATTACGCGACTAACTGACCTTTATCAAAGGAAGACTATGGCTATCTTCAACAAGCGAAATATGACGCGCCGTACCGTGCTTAAAGGCATGGGAGTCAGTTTGACTCTGCCGCTCATGGAATCATTGATGCCTCGAAATACGTTTGCTGCAAACAGGATCGCTGCTGCCCAACGGATGGTCGTTGTAACGGTTCCGTTTGGGATGGTTGTCGACAATTTTCATCCGGCTCAGACGGGAACGAAATATGAGTTGCCTTCGACACTTCAGCCTTTCAATAAGGTTCGCGACGAATTCACGGTATTCTCAAATCTTGATCACGACGTTCGCGGTGGACATGCGGCGAATCACACGCTGCTAAGTGGCGTCAAGAGTACGGAGCGGGCAGGATATCCCGATGGCAATATCACAGTGGACCAACGAGCGGCGGAACTTGTTGGACACAACACGCGATTTCCGTCGCTGGTGTTCTGGAAAGAGGGCATGAGCTTTACGCGAACCGGAGTCAGAGTTCCTGGAGTTGCCCGACCGAGTGACGCCTTTAAACTGATGTTTGTCGACGACAGCGACGAACAAAAGAAGTTTAACCGGGCTTCAATTGAGTCGAGCGGCAGTATCCTCGACGCCATTCTTGAAGATGCTCGCGGGTTAAATCGCGAACTTGGAAAGACAGATCAACAGAAGCTTGAAGAATACTTTTCATCCATTCGCGAGACCGAGAAGAAGCTCGCACTGGCTGAAGGATGGACCGACAAGCCGAAGCCACACATCACTGATCCAGCAATGATGAAAGTTGCCGATGGATCACGCGACACAAAGATCGGAGATAACTATATCGAAGTCTGGCTTGATCTAATGTACCTCGCGTTGCAGACGGATTCGACACGCGTCGTTTCGATGGCGGTCGAAAATGGCAACTGGGGACTTGACGGAGTGACTGACAGTTACCACACGCTTTCGCATCACGGCCAGCGAGAAGATCCGCTTCGCCAGTTGGCAATTATCGAACAACACCTCATGCAGAATCTCGCTCGCTTCATTGAGCGATTGAAATCGGCTGAGCAGCCAGGCGGCAAGTCGCTGCTAGATACCACGCAGGTCTTGTTTGGATCGGGACTCGGCAGTGGAAGCCGACATTCCAACACGAACCTGCCATTGATCCTAGCTGGTGGTGGCTGGAACCACGGACAGCACATCGATGCGCGGAGAAAACAACCACTCTGTAATCTCTACCTGAGCATGCTGCAACGAATGGGTGCCGAACAGGATTACTTTAACCGCAGCAACAGCACACTCACCGGTCTGGAAACAGTTGGGTAAATAGTCGTGATTCGACGGGTGACACTGGTAAAAATTAATAGCAACCGAGATGCCTTCTGGTGTGCCACTGGCATTTTGCCAGTGTGTGCTACGGTCGATTGATGCGTTCCATGATTTTCACACAAGTTAATTTGTTTTGCTTCAATGTCTCAAGTTCAGTAAGATAGTACGAGCTTCACACTGGCAAAATGCCAGTGGCACACGTCGAAATAACGAGAACACGAAATGAAAAGATTAACCGGTATCACTCTACTCGTCGCTATGATAAGCGTTTGTAGATTCGCAGATGCAACTGCCGCAAATCACGAAACATTCTTCAAACAACACTGCATCAAGTGCCACGGGGGCACGAAGCAAAAGGGCGATCTGCGTCTGGATACGCTCAAGTGGAACCAGGCCGATTCCAACAACATGGAAGTCTGGCAAGCGATTGTTGATCGGATCGATGCCGACGAAATGCCGCCTGATGATGAGCCACGGCCCGCAGTCACTGAATCTAGTGTTATCTTGAAGTCGTTGAACGGCAAACTGGCTGCCGCAGCGACGAACCGATCTAAACAAGTTGTGCTACGCAGATTAAACCGGGCCCAATATCGCAACACGATTCGAGATTTGCTGCATATTGATGTGGCGGTCGAGGATCCGACCGAGGCATTCTCTGCAGACGACAAGAAGGAGGGATTCGACAATCTCGGAGAAGCCCTGCAAATGTCGGATTTTCTGTTACGGCAATACCTGATTGTTGCACGTTCGGTAGTTGATCAAGCCACGTTCACTGGAGAGATGCCTGAGGCCGTCACTTATACACTGAATGACGGAAAACTGAATAAAAAGAAAGCTCGGCCCAACAATTTCAAGACAGCGGGTAACGATCCGGCTCGGGATTATGTTGTGCTGTATCAGAATGACGAACGTACTCCTGGCGATCCGCGTGGACAGAGTTTTATCAATGCACGCGAAGGTGCAGAGCATGATGGCTGGTATGAATTCACCTATGAAGTCGAGTCGAAGGGACGCGGCAATTTCAGCAAAGAACTGAGCGGCCAGGGTCAGGACGCATGGCTCTCCTATCGCCAGGTATATCGTCCTGAAGACTTGCATCGATTCGAGATCTACCTCACGGCCCCAAATAGCAAGTCGCAAATTCAAACTCGTCCTCGGCATCTGGTGGCAGCCATCGATTTGCCAGATAACGAGCGATTGACAATCAAGCGACGGCTTTGGCTGCCGCAAGGTTGGCGGGTCGAGGCCGCGTTTGGTAACGCCTTCGCCTCAGACGGTAAGTCTCTGCTTGACATCGTCGATCCCGATTTCGATCTCGAGGCGTACGAACTGCTTGACAAGAAGGCACAGCGGAGTTCCATCGGAAAAATACTAATCGATGCTTTGGAACGATACGACGCGCCGCGGATCGACGTTTATAACGTGACTGAGACGGGGCCGCATTACGAGCAGTGGCCGCCAGCAAGCCATCAGGCGGTGTACGGAAGAACCGGGCAATCCGATGAGGAAACGATTCGTGATTTCGCGACTCGCGCGTTTCGTCGCTCGGTTACCGACGAGCAAATTGCCCCCTATCTGCGCTTAGCAAAGCAGAGCCCCGAAGGTATTCGTTCGGCGATTGAGGCTATCCTGTGCTCGTCTCGGTTTGTTTATCTCTTTGAGGAATCAGGCGAAATGGACGATAATGCAATTGCTGCGCGTTTGTCCTATTTCCTCTGGAACACCTTGCCTGACGACGCCTTGCTGAAGGATGCCGAGCGAAAGCGTCTCCGCGATCCGGAAGTGCTACACGGCCACGTAGATCGCATGCTGAGCGATCCTCGTTCAGATGAGTTTATTCGTTCTTTTGTTTGGGCCTGGTTGAAGCTGCAGAACACGGTTGAAATGGCACCCGATCCGATGAAATTCCATGAGTTTCATCGGAATCGTATCGCCGACGCAATGACTACGGAAACAATCTCGTTCTTCCGCCATCTGCTTACCGAGAACCTACCGATCGAGTATTTCATTGATTCCGATTTTGCCATCATCAATGCGGACCTGGGTCGGCATTACGGCATACCGGGCAAGGTGAACACTTCTGCTCAGTTTCAAAAGGTCGCTCTCAATAAATCGTTCCATCGCGGCGGTCTGCTTGGTCAAGCTGCTGTGTTGACGGCGTCGGCCAACGGGGTCGATACGTCGCCTGTTGTTCGTGGGATTTGGATTTTAGAAAACCTGCTCGGCACGCCTCCAGACCCACCGCCGCCTGGCGTTGAAGTTCCCGAGCCGGACACACGTGGCGAACTGACCATTCGCCAACTCTACGCTAAGCATCGCACGGTTGAGTCGTGCAACGACTGCCACAAGAAAATCGATCCGGTTGGTTTCGCACTTGAGAACTTCGATGCCGTCGGCAATTGGCGAACTAAGTACGAATCCGGCAACTCCGTCGATCCATCTGGTCAGATGCCTGACGGAAAAAAGTTTCGCGACGTGAACGAAGTGAAGCAGATCATGGTTCGCGATATGAACGTATTTTCGCGCAATCTTACTAGCAAGCTGATGACCTATGGGACAGGCCGCACCATGGATGTTGCTGATCGGCCGGAAATCGATCGAGTTGTGGACGCGCTTCATGAAAAAGAGAATGGACTCCGCGATCTCATCAAGCTTGTCGTCACCAGCCGTATCTTCCTAACCAAATAGAGAGATCTTGTCATATGAAACGGACTGTCGTTGTAATCATTTCGCTACTAATTCACTGCTTTTTCGCATCACATACGATCACGTTGAGAGCAGAAGAGTTTCGCAAACCCAATATCATCCTAATAATGGCCGACGATCTGGGATATTCAGATCTTGGTTATTATGGAGGAGAGATCGAAACACCACACATCGACCGCCTTGCAGTGGGTGGTCTCGTTTTTTCGCAGTTCTACAACACCGGCCGATGTTGTCCGACTAGAGCCAGTTTAATGACGGGCCTGTATCCTCATAATGCCGGTGTCGGGCATATGCTTGGGAAGAGTCCCAATGGGCTCTACGAGGGCGGCCTTAGTGAGAATGCGATTACCATCGCGGAAGGCCTTCGCGAAGCGGGTTACTCGACGTACCTGTCTGGCAAATGGCATCTCACTAAATGGCCTTCTGCTTCACGCGATGATCCGACCGCGAATTGGCCTTGCGAGCGTGGATTCGACGAGTTTTATGGCACAATTGCCAGTATCCGAAGCTACTACAATCCACCATCTCTGGCACGCAATAATCGCCCTCTGCCTTCACCTGAAGGTGACTTCTATTACACCGAAGCGATCAATGATTATGCTTGCAAAGTGATTGAAAAGCATGATGCAAATAAACCCTTCTTTTTGTACGTGCCACATGTTGCCCCACATTGGCCACTTCATGCTCGTGAATCCGACATTAAGAAGTATGAAAATCGATACCTGGCTGGTTGGGACAATCTGGCCGAGAATCGCCGCAAGCAACTTCTAAAGAGCGGTCTATTGGATGCCAACTGGCCAATGCCACCACCTCACCAAAATTCATTCCGTTGGGCTGAAATTGATCCAATCCATCGCGAGTGGTTCGCACGACGGATGGCAACCTATGCGGCAATGGTTCAATCATTAGACGATGGAGTAGGGCAGATTATAGAATCGTTGCGAAAACGGCAGATGATTGAGAATACTCTAATTATCTTTCTCTCTGATAACGGAGGGTGTGCAGAAGAGATCGGGCCTTTGGGACGCGCCAAAGGGTTTCCACTCACGACACGAAAAGGAAAAAAAATTAGGCTTGGCAACCAGCCAGATATTGCCCCTGGCCCGGAGAACACCTACGCTAGTTACGGCCTTGAATGGGCACAACTGAGCAATACGCCCTTTCGGAACTTCAAGAGTTTTGTACACGAAGGTGGCATCGCAACCCCTGCGATATTCTACTGGGCAGGCCATCTGAATTCGGGCATGACTGATGAGGTTGCGCATGTAATCGATATCCTGCCAACTTGCCTGGAACTAGCCGATCAGAAATATCCCAAACTTCACGCTGGTAAGCGAATCAAGGCCCTGAACGGTAGAAGTCTGGTCAAGACATTGGAAGGCGAGAAACGTGTGGGGCACAAGGAGTTGTTCTGGGAACACGAAGGGAATTGCGCCGTGCGTCAGGGAGACTGGAAACTTGTTCGTGAATTCGGCAGCGAATGGGAATTGTATCGACTTGATCGTGATCGACTGGAGGCAAACGACCTTAGCCGAACTCATCCAGAAAAAGTCGTCGAACTGTCAGACGCATTTTCCCAATGGGCGAAAGTGAACGAAGTGAAACCTTGGGAGGGTCGCCAGACTCCCATTGGCAATATGACGAGAGATTGGATAGTTGACTCCGACAGTTTACAGTCGCTGAAACCAGATAATGTGGACACCAGTAGTTCGGCTCCATAGCTGTTGTTTTGCAACTTGAATATCGGTGTACTAACCCAGGAACCTTCGTCGTGAATACCCTTCCATTAGTTAAGTTGCACACAGGCCGCAATCGTCCAAAGATCCGATGAATAATTCATGGTCTCTGACAACTTAGAGTGAATTCACGTTACCACATAGGAGCGCGCATACCGGTAGAGTTAATATTGAAGACACGAATATTACGCTGCTAGTCGAGTTTGAATTAAATTCTTCTTGATGGACAATTCCCGTGTCTTTAAGTGGGTTTGGAGTCGCTTATAATAACCACCAAATGTCACTGGGCTAGTACACCCAACTCCATTCCCGGTACATCAATTCATCTGCGGGCTCGTTTCATGTTATTTGTGGGGGATATTGCTGAGCGTTTCCCCCTGTTTGATTGATCCATAACGGCCTCCATGAAGAGTCACTGAATCGTTTATTTTTTAGGCTCGTCAACGCTATGCTACCGTCCTACTATTGCGACGGAATAAAGAACACTGCTTACCAACAAGTTGCTCAGAGTGTAGTAGATCAACTGCGTCCTGCAGGTGGGAGTGCCACACTATTCCAGTTGAATGTTGGTCGAGTGTTGGGTTTCTTAAAGGCAAGCACAAATTCCCAATCATTGACAAACCATGCACGATTACTGGGGAGAGAATTTTTGTGCCTGATGCAAGATCGCTCCGATTCGCCACCTTGTTTATACCACTCCCAAACCAGTCCTTCGCAAGCTGGAAGTTATTGCCCGTGTTTGACTGATCCGTTGACTACCCACAAAACCCAGTCTGAACTGATGCGAACTGCTTTCTTCGTAATTTCCAGCATCCAATCGTCCCAATCTTCTGTAATTATCACCTTGCGATTCCCTTTATATCGCAGTCCCTTTTCAGTGTAGGGAGGTGAGCCAATCACTAAATCAACCGAATTGTCTGGCTGCTTTCGTATCCACTCCAAGCAATCGGCCTGAATGATTTTCATTCTTTGGACGACTCCGCTTTTTTCTTTGTTTGACGCCGAAGAACACCATCTAGTTGTCGCTCCATTTTTCAGTTTGACGAATTAGTCTGAATAATGCTCGGATGACTTCTTCACTGTTTCCTTGAGATTGAGATTTATCTTCTTCCATCAACAATCAACAAGAATGCATTTAATAATGGTTCAACTGCTTTACACCTTCTTTCTTCTCTAGTTCATAGCTTGATTGAGTTCTGAATCACGCAACATGATGCTCAATCTACCTGGAAGCAGTAATCCAGCTTTTGCAAGTTTTTGTTCAACTTTCTGTAAAGCCATTTCATCGGTTGAAACAACAATCACTTTTTGAGCATTCAATAGATTGCGTTTTACATTGGCCACCACATCGCTCTTTCCGGTCTCAATTTCAATAGCAACGCTTTCAGAAGCTCTAGTGGCCGAAATATCCATATTGCCACCGCCCCTTTTACGTGGCGCCTCAAGCATTACCTTGTAGCCTTGATCTTCCAATTGATACGCCACTCGACGCTTCCAATACTCATGAGTAAATGATGCCTGAGGATCGAGTCCTTCACGGGGTAGCATCAGCAGCCGTGCCTCGTCGGTAAGTCGAAGAATTACACGAGAAGTACGATTTACCTTAACCCGTTCTGGCCGTGCCAATCCATTCTGAACAAGCTGCGTCTTCCACTGATTTCCCTTGTCGACACTGACGCCCAAACGCTTATAACGAGCATCGACGCCATCTAGTGGGAACTGCGCAATATCATGGAGCAGCTTCACACTACCCTCTTCTAAGCTAGTAGCGTTGTTCCGAGAGTCTTGTTGGCTGTGGGAATTCGCCAATGTTCGCTCTCGGAACTCTGACCATGAAATCGTACCGTTTTGTAGTCCTTCCAGTAATTGATCAGTGACGATTCCCTTCTTCGCGTTTACTAACGGAAACTTTACCAGAAAAGGCTGTCTCCAGCGGTCTTGCATTTTGACGACTCCATGACCCACTGGGAGTAGATTTAAGTGTCTCTTTTCACTCTCATCGAGATTCGATAATCCGGCGGCTTTATTGATATCAATCGGATCTTTTTGATTCAT
>NVWB01000111.1 GCA_002733575.1 Blastopirellula sp.
TTGCCGTCGAGAAAAATATTGCGCCCGACGGCACGACTTTCGACGCCAACAAACAGATACCAGCCCCAATCATTTTTGTTCGCCGAAAAGTAATTTGAACCAGGTTTACTCGGGCGGATGGTCGGCGGACCGTAATCCATAGCCAGATTGTGGCCAAAGCGCAGCGTCACACCGCCGGCAAGGTGGGTGAAGACGTTTCCCAGCGAGCCACCCAGGTGGGGGGTGAAATCCCATTCGATCCGGTTATCGAGGTCATTCAGCGGAATCGCCCACTGGCGATCGTAAACCAGCACCAGCCCCGGTTCATCTTTGAGCTGGTTATCCCAGCCCTGGGGAATGGGGGAGTCAATAATTTTATGCACTTCTCGCTGCACTTCATGGGCGCGGGAACTAGGCCCGACCACACCTAGATTGAGTTCAAACGAATCGATCTGCCGATACCCGGATTTTTGCTGCTGCACCACGGCACCGGCGGCGAAGTAAAGCCAGCCTGCATAAGGCCGGTCGTCAGCAATCAACCCGGTAGCGTTGATATTTTCAGGGGTAAAAATGTTCTGACCGATGGCGGCGTTGAAGCGAACATCTTTTATCTGACTATCGAGCAGGGGCATCCAGGGCACGGTTTTCGCCAACCGGCGAGTGAACCGTTGCACCAACCCCAGTTTATTATCCGAGCTCCAGCTGAACCGCGAGCCGTGAGTGTAGTGCTGATCCGCCCCACTGCCCCAGAGGTCATTTTCAAACTGGGCGGTAAACTGGCCTCCATGTGCTGACGTTACAGCCGCTAGTAAAACACCGATATAAATTATTCTGGTTAACATAACTGCTAAATTCGATCCTTAGTATTTGTGGGCACCTACACCCCTTACAGGAGTTATCCATGAGCGATTATGGTAGCCAGTCACTGCAACTGCACAAGCAACTACGCGGCAAGTGGGAGATACGCTCTCGCGTACCACTGAAAAGCCGTGATGATCTGTCGCGAGCTTATACCCCCGGCGTCGCCGCCGTTTGTGAAGCAATCGCCATCGACCCCGCCGCCGCCTATGAAATGACCATGAAAGGCAACAGCGTGGCCATTGTTTCCGATGGCTCAGCGGTGCTCGGCCTGGGCAATATCGGCGCCCGCGCTGCACTACCAGTGATGGAAGGCAAGGCCATCCTGTTCATAAGAAAGCTTCGGAGCGATCTGCGGTCCCTGTTGCCAGGCAATCTTCGCAGCACCTTTCACAGTGTGTTTTGAAACGAGATGCGTCCCTGGAGTTTTGTGGCACCCAAATAGAACATGCAGATTGTCACTGGTATCAGCCCAAATAATCGGGCAGTAGTGATGATCGCTACTATTCTTTTGCGAGAGTCGAACCGGTTTGGAGAAACTTCGATCTTGCGGATCATAAGTGATCAGCATGGGATAAGATTTCCCCTTGCCACTCTTCCTTGGCTCGGTGTCTCCATTATAAACGATGTAAAGTCTGTCGTTCAGGAAGACCGACTGCGGTCGTTGTCGGCAATCGTAGAGCATCTTGATCTGACCATCTCGACCAAACGGCAAGAGGTTCGTGCTGGTCTCTGACTGCGGCTGGCCTTCACTGTAGGCTGCCGGCAACACGGACATGCAACTCACCAAGCACACGAGTAAGGTATATCGATTCATTTCCTTGCCGCCCCTGTTTCAATTGAAGAGTAAATCTTGTTTCTTTATTATTTACTCGAATGGGAGCGAATTCAAGTAAGGCATCAATCGCTTTTCTTCAATAGTTGCTGTAAATCACGAGCAATCGTTTCTAAGACCTCGATATCTGTGTCAGGTCGCAGCATTGCGTCTGGATGGATCGTGTTGTTCTCAATCATACCTCGGATTTTCAAGAACATCGCGGCTGAGTGCTTATAGGCCGACGTTGGATTACGAAAAGAAAAGGCCCCTAAATACTGTAGCAGGTCATTCATTTCGTAAAAACGAGGATCGCCTGCGGCCCACATTTTATCTCGTTCGGCAAAGGCATCGGGTGCAAATGCACTCAACCCAAGCAGGTAGTCACTCCCATACATCACCATGTCAATTGCCAAATCGTTGCCTGTGAAAACTTTGAATTCAGGCCGAATCCGATTTCGCAATTCAAGCCGCTCCCATTCAGGCACACGATGCAATGAAGAATGCTTGGCTCCGATTGCATTGGGAATGCACATCAGTTGTTCGTAGACATCGAGCGAGTAAATCTTGCCGAAGGGTGCAAACACTTTGCCTAGTTCAAAGAACAGAAACTGGTCACATGATGCTGCCAAAGTCTGGTACGCCGACACAAGTTCAGCATCAGGCAACTCGATCAGACCATACGATTGAAAGAAGATCGGGGTTCCCTGAGCCGACTGCACTTGATCGATGCCATGTTGATAGCGGTCGGCATCGAATGCATCACCTGATGAATCGCCAACAAAAACACCCCCAACGAATTTCCCACCAGAAGCAAGCGAAGCTGTATGCCGCAGCACTTCCAATCGGGTTGAGTCATCGATCAGATTACCGAAACCAGTGTCCATGTTGACCGCAGGCATTAGTCCAGCGTTGAGTGTTCGTTCAATAAGATGATCAAAGCCCTGCCAGTCAACCGTATGATCAATGTTGTAGGGGAGAAGAACTGCCGAGATGCCAGTGATTTCACGTCGAGGAGTCAGCAGTGTAACGGGGTTGAGTTGTTCTGACAATTTTGTTTCCTTATGTGTCGCCTTGAAGCTACCATAATAAATGTTCAAACATGCCCACGCGAAAGCGCGAGGGCATGGCACCCGTTTGTTAAAGAAAACCCATTTTTACTTCCGAAGGTCGTAGACCATCAGTTTGTTTTGTTCTCTCAGATAGAGTAATCCATCAAGTACTACGGGATGAGCCCAGGATTTTTGTTCCTGGTACTCGGGCATGAACTTTCCCTTCATACGATATTCTTCTGGGGTGGCTTCAATCAACGCGATATCGCCTGATTCATAACGGAAGAGGAGGTGCCCATCTGCATAGGTCACTGCGGCTGATCCTTTGCCTTCGCCACGGATATCTCCACCCCATTGAATCTCTCCGGTTTTCATCTCGATACAAATGGGAATTCCTTTGCCATGTTTGGTCCCGGCGTAGATATAGTCACCTAGTTGGATCATGCCTCCATGATGATTCTGGAAAACATTTCCATCAAGATAATAGACCTCCTCGGCTTTCACACCAGTGCCATCTTTAGAAAGTTTTAGTAAGCAAGCTCCTGCTCCATAACCGGTTGAAGCGAACACAAGATCGCCATCAACAATACAAGTCGGAATGTTGGCAGTGCCGTTTGCGACGGGATTGTAGTTCCAAAGTAGTTTGCCGGTTTCTGTATCAACACCAACAACTCCTTTGCCTACAAGTTGCACATACTGTCTTACGCCAGCTCCTTCTGAGATCATGATGGAAGAATACCCGGCGTCATCCTTTCCTTTTTTACCCAGTGCATCAGTTGCATCAGTGGCCCAAATTTCTTTGCCAGTCATTTTATCGAGCGCCACGATCAAGGCACCTTCGGCACCTGGAGTGCAAACGAGCTTGTCTCCGTCAATCAATGGAGATTCGGCAAAACCCCAGTTGGGCTTCTTGCCTTTCCAATCTTCTTGGAAGTTATGCTTCCATTTCACATCGCCATCTTTGGCACTCAAACAGGCAACCGTTCCATCGGAAAGCACTACATAAAGTCGATCTCCATCGATGGTCGGCGTACAGCGTGATCCCTTGTAACCATGTTGTGGAATGGAATCGGTTAATACTTGTTTCCAAGCAACTTCTTTGGTTTTTAAATTAATGGCCACTACCCCTTGGCCCTGATCTTTGAAGTTGCCGGTGGTGTAGAGCATGCCATCGGCGATTGAAACGCTCGCGAAACCGCTGCCCATCCCATCGAGTGACCACAACGCCTGGGGCTGCTGATCTTCCCAGCTTTGAAGCAGACCGGTGGAAGTTGATTTCCCGTCACGCAGCGGTCCTCGCCACTGAGACCAAGAGTTATCGCCCGGCTTGGCGGCATAACAAGCAACGGCGGTCATTGCAAACAACATCGATAGAGTCATCACGCGCGAGTTCATGAATTTTTCCTAGGGTGAGGTATATGTGGGATGGAGGAGGTGCAAGGTTCACTATTGGTATACCGTTTATCTTGAAGAGAGTTTAAACGGTTCGATTATTGCTTGCAAGCTTTGTATTTGCTGTGTGGGAAGAATGTTTGGCGAATTACAGAGTGTTGGCGAACACCCTTAACCTGTTTCTGCAAAGACAGTTACGTGACTGCTGGGTTTGATAATATCACTAAAATCCTATTCTCTAGTGTGTCACTGCCAACTTAATGTTGATAAGTTCGTACTTTGCGAACATAATTTACGCATGAGGGTCATATCAAAAGCGAGACTGATTGAATTCTGGGCAAGGCATAGCAAAGCCGAAGCCCCACTTACTCACTGGCACAATCACGTCAAAAGTAAATCGACTGAGTGGAAGTCCTATCAGGATGTCAAGAAAGATTTTGATTCGGTAGACAAGGTCGACGATTGCTACGTTTTTGATATTGGAGGTAATAATTTTCGCCTGATTGCCAAAATAGTAAGAGAATGTGTTTATGTTTTGAAAATCATGACGCATAAAGAGTATGACAGGCAAAAATGGATTGTCGAATGTCGCTGCTTGATCAAGCTAAAAAAAGACGTGGCAAAATCGAAGATAAAGACCAGGAGGAAGAAATGACCACAAAATACAAATTGACCGGAAAGTCGAAAGACTCGTACATGAACTGCCTCGTGAAATTCATGCCGCTAATTTCGATTAAAGATATCAACCATCTAGCTTACGCATCAGAAGTTATAGACGAACTCATTTCGCAAGACAGGAGCGAAGGTGAAGACGAATATCTTAAAGCACTAACTGACCTGATTGAAGCCTATGAAGACAAAAACGTGGAAGTGCAAGAGTCCTCCGTCTGCGAGATGCTATCCCACTTGATTCACTCACGAGGGACTACCCAAGCAGCGATTGCTAAAGAGGCCGGAATCAGCCGGTCGACCCTATCTGAGATACTATCAGGAAAAGATAAGGTGAGTAAAAAGATCGCGCTTAAGCTGGCTGAATACTTTGGCGTGAGCGTGGCCTTGTTTTTGAAAAATTAGAGGCTCGTGTGGGCTCCAAAATTCCAACTCTAGATTTCTTGAGTGCCATTTTCCTCAGGTGCGAAGACTGGCCAGCCGAGTGCCCATTGCAGACGGAATTGAGATTCGTTGTACTCGATCACGGCTTCAAGATAGGCTCGGCGAGCGTCTTCTAACGCCTGCACAGACTGCAAAACTTCTAGTGGCAAACCTTTTCCGTTACGAATTCGATTGAGATTCCGTTGATAAGAATCAGTAGCCGATTGAATCGCTTTTTTCGTGATGCTGATTCGTTTGCCGCGGTGGACGATTTGAGAATATGCTTCTGCGATCTCATTGGCGACCTGATCCATCACCTGCACTTTTTTGTACTTCGCCTGTTGAGTGCGTGCCTCAGTTTCTCGTCGGGCCGCACTTTCTCCGAATCCTAGGTTGCGTATTTCCCAGGTTAAAATCGCATCGAAGTCGACTCGGTCATCGACATTGTTCAGCGTACTTCCGGTTCCGCCGCCAAACCCACCTGCGCTGAATCCCAACAAAACACTGGGAATGAACGGGGCATATTTCTGCCGCTGATATTGATCATAAGCGGCTGCAACCAGGGCTTGGGCATCCTTCAACTCAGGCCGATTCGATAAACCGGTGCTAATTAGATCCGCTTTGTCTAGGTCCATAGAAACAAGTTCAACAGGAACAACAGTAGGGTCTAACGGAACAATGCGTTGTTCACTGTCGATACTGAGAGCTTGCGAAAGCCGGGCTGAAGCAACATCGGCTCGTTCACGTGCCTCCGCGAGTCGGTTTTCCACCAACATCAATTCCGTTTGCAAACGGTCAGCATCGGCTTGAAGACCTTGACCTGCTGTGGCGAAATCTCCCGTGAGCTTTGACAATTCTGCGGTTCGATTTAAAGACTCTTCGATAATTCGTAAATCTTGTTCCGAATTAAGCAGCTCCAAATAAGCTACTGCCACGTTCAACAGTTGTTTATTAACAACACCCTTTGCCGCATGTCCTCTGGCCCAGGCTGTTTTTTCGGCAATCTGCGGTTGGAAGATGGCATCGGCCAAATGAAACCGTGCCACAACTCCCGGCAGTGGGGTTGTGCCTGCACCTGTTGCTCCTGCGCCCAATCCGTATTGAAACGAGTTGCGATTGATATCAACAATACTAGCGTCACTGGCCTGATAATTTCCATCGTGCCTATTGAAGCTGAAACCGGGCTGGATCGACGGGAGCCAAAGTACGTTGGCTTGGTCCAATCGAGCATAGGCCTCTTGAACTCTCCACTGAGCAAACCCAACCGCTGGATGCTGTCCGTCGATCATTGAAAGTGCCGTAGGCAAGTTCAACTGGAGTGCATCCGCGGGAATATCTTCCGTGTAGACTACCTGATCTGGGATAGGATTTCCCAAAGGATCAGAGACACGGGGTCGTTGATATTTGGAATTAAATGCAACTTGCTCTCCCTCTTCCACCAGTTGGATTTGAAAAGTTCTGCCATCGATGGTCAGCGTGGCATCTTGCTTGACTGGGGATACTTCGATCAGGTTCGGTTCGTGGCTGACCGTTCGAATGGTTGGTTCTTCTCCTCGGTTTGCCGCAATCTCTTGGTCCGCTGCAAAAACTCTCAGCGAGGAAGACTTGGGGGTCAGGTCAACCAAACTTGCTTGCTGCGCCGAAAGATAGCCAGAGTTTTGTGTCGATTGAGACAGACTTGCAGTGACCGCTTCCCCATCGGCTTCTATGCGTTCGGCTAGGTTTGCATGGTTACTCGAAAATATGTTTCGAGTTCCTACACAGCCAGACATTCCGACCAATAATCCCAAGCATATCCAAGTCTGGAGAAAGTTACATCGCATGAAATACAAATCCTTGAGGCCGAAATATCAGTCATTACAGCAAATACAGAGCATTGCTTCTTGTCATCGGAAGTCCGATTACAACAGATATAACGTAACTGACGAATCGTCCGCTTTTGCCGAAGACCCGGAACTTTCGTAACGATCAGGCAACTCAAGTAAATTAGCGTGACTTTATTGATTATCTGGACATTTCCCAGCAAATGCGTAGTTTGCGGAACGACATTCCCGGTTGCTCATAGTCTTGGGTGAACTACAATGATAGATTACCCAAAACTCCTAATCCGAAAGAGCTTTCAATGCCAATGTTTCGAATTCGTTCTCTGTCACTGAGTGTGGCAGCGTTATTGGCCACCGCAATCCTGTCCGGCTGTTATGTTGACACTCCTATTGCGAAGGAAGAGGGATCTACGAAGCCTGTGCCGGTGAAAACCGTCTCTGTGATGCTAGAGCAAATTCAGAAATCAACGACACAGCCTGCTACTGTGCATGCTTACTATCGGGCAGAGATCCGAGCAAAGGTGAGTGGCTACGTCAAAGAGGTCAAAGCCGACATTGGCGACTTCGTAGAAGCTGGTGCAACTTTGGCTGTTATTGATGTCCCCGAGATGGCAAAGCAGCGACAGATCATCGAAGCCCAGATTACCCGATACGAATCGGAAGAGAAACATGCCACAGCAGGGATTGAATTGGCCAAGGCAAATATCCGTTCTGCCGAAGCACAATTGGCACAGTCGAAATCTGAAATGAGCGGAGTCGAGGCTTCACTTGCAGCAATCGAAGCAGAGTTTAATCGCACCAATGATTTGGTTCAATCACAATCGCTTGAAAGCCGTATGTTAGATGAAGTTCGCAAAAAGCGTGACTCTGAATTGGCCCATAAGCGAGCAATGGAATCGGCCATCAATTCGTCGGCAGCAGCCGTGTCGGTAGCGGAGGCCAAATTGTCTTCTGCCGATGCACTGTTATTAGCAGCTCAGGCCGAAACTGCGATTGCTCAACGACAATTGGAAGAGCTGGATGTACTGTTGGCGTATGCCACCTTGAAAGCTCCGTTTTCTGGTGTCGTCACAGCCCGGACTATCAACCCTGGTAATCTAGTAGGTGACAGCAGCAAAGTTGGCAATGGTCACTCGCTGTTCGTCATCAGCCAGATAGATAAAGTGCGAGTTCACATCCCCGTTCCCGAAGCCGAAGCCACTCTGGTAAGCCGAGGCGATACGGTCACATTGAACTTTCCATCGTTTCCTGCTGAAGAACCAATCACAGCAACAGTAACACGTCTCTCTAGTGATCTCGATCCCAGCACTCGCACAATGTTAGTGGAAGTTGAGTTCTCGAACGAAGACCGCAAATTGCTGCCTGGAATGTTCGGTCAGGCATCGATCAATATCGACACAAAAGTGGCCGCTAACATGTTGCCAGCGAGAGCCGTCCGCTTCAAGGATTCAGGTCAAGCGTATCTCTATCTAGTCGGAGAAGACAATACCGTAGAGGTCGTTCAAGTCACAACTGGAATTGATAATGGGCACCACATTGAAGTCTTAGGTGTGGAGTCTGGTCAACAAGTCATTGATGCCCATTTGAAACGCTTCACAACGGGGCAAAAAGTGACGCTTGTCAATTAATGGCTGCCGTTGTTAAGGCCAATTTTACAATCAACAGACCGCTTGCGGCGGCTGAACATACTAGCAAAGTAGAAAACTCGATGGGACTGATCAATTTCTCTCTGAAGAACCGATTCGCTGTGTTGGCAGGTGCAATTGCATTGTGCTTGCTCGGAGCTGCCGTCATTCCAGGGATCACCATCGACATTCTGCCTGACTTCAAGCAGCCGGTGGTTGTCAGTTTCTTCTCGTATCCAGGTCTGCCAACGCTCGATATGGAGAAGTCGGTCAGTTCCCGTGTCGAACGTGCGTTGACGTTGGCCGGTAAAATTGAACATCAAGAGTCCCGCACTGTTCCCGGCGCCACCATTATCAAAGTATTCTTCCAACCAGGTGCCGATCCGAGTTCGGCGATGAACGATATTGTGAACCTTGAAGCGAGTGACATGTTTCATTTGCCTCCTGGTATCGAATGGCCATTTACCCTACGAAGCGAACCGGCCAATATGCCTGTGGTGCTCGCCGCGATCTCAGGCGAAGGCTTGAGTGAATCGGAGCTTTATAGCATTGGTTACTACGCTGTCCGAAATAAAATGGGTGGTTTGAAGGGCGTACAAATTCCGCATCCGTTCGGCGGAAAATTTCGTCAAATGATGGTCTATGTCGATCCTTTAAAACTACAAGCCCATCATGTGAGTGCCGCCGATGTGGTCGAGGCACTCCGTAAATCGAACCTAGTGCTTGCTGGCGGAACCGCGAAAATTGGCGGAACCGATTATCAGATTCATCCGAGAAACACGCTCCCTACCACGGAAGAAATCGAAGCGATTCCCGTAGCGGTCCGTAACGACCGACCTATTTTCATTCGTGATCTTGGGCGCGTCGTCGATGATGCTGCACTGCAATACAACATTGTAAGGGTCAACGGTAAAAGAAGCGTTTACTGCCCTCTCTTACGAGAACCTGGCGAGAACACGATTGAAGTCGTCGATCGAATCTATAAAGGCATCGCGGAGGAAATTCCGAGAATGAAAGAACGAGGAGACATCCCCGAAGCCACGGAAGTCACACTCGTTTCTGATCAATCCCACTATATTCGTAATGCGATGTCGAACCTGTTAAGTCAGGTCGGGCTCGGTGCCCTGCTGGTGGGTGTCGTAGTCATGCTGTTTCTTCGCCGTTTCCTGCCGACACTGATCATTGTTTCCACGATTGTCTTGGCCATCTTGATTGGTGGTCTCGGTTTTGCCTTTACCGGGCAGACCATTAACGTTATGACGCTCGGTGGAATTGCTTTAGCGATTGGTACCGTGGTAGATGCCGGGATTGTTGTTGTCGAAAACATCATTCGCCATCAGCGCATGGGCAAGTCGTCGTTTGACGCGGCACGTGAAGGTACACAAGAAGTATCTGGGGCCATCCTTGCCGGAACCGTCACGACATTAGCGGTGTTTTTGCCTGCCGTCTTCCTGACTGGCATGATCAAATATCTGTTCGAGCCTTTGTCATTGGCAGCGACCTTTACCATTGGTGCGTCTTATATTTTGGCGTTGACCGTGGTTCCGGCTTTCTGTGCCACATTTGTGCGAGAACGCGTCAGTAAGATTGCAACATCAGACACCCCGGCTGCACAAGACGACGCAACGCCTCGTGGTGCTTACGGTCACTTCCTAAATCTTGCCCTCAATGTTCCAGCCATGACTGTGCTGCTGATTGTTGGTGTTGTAGGAGCATCCTTTCTACTATTGCCTCGCATCGGTACGGAACTCTTTCCAACAGTAGATGCAGGCACCTTTGAGCTACGAATTAAAACATTGCCAGGCACGGAACTTCTGGAAACAGAAAAGCTGGTTGCCCGAATTGAAGATACGATTAAAAGAGTTATTCCTGAAAATGATATCGACACGCTGATTGCAAACATCGGCTTGCCTGTTGGTAAAGGGGCCGGATTCTCGACAGTTCTCAGTTCCAACTCTGGCCCAGACACAGCCTACTTAATTGTGAACTTGAAGCAGACAGGCCGCAGCACCAGTACCGAAACTTACATCGATCAATTGCGAAGTGAATTGGAGGAAGAATACCCGCTTGAAGAATTCCTGTTTGTCTCTGGCGGTATCGTCAATATGGCATTAAATGAAGGTGTTCCAACTCCGATCAGTGTTCAGGTCTCGGCCGGAACGCTGGGTCAATGTCGAGATGCTGCTGAGCGTATTGTTAATGTCGTAAAACAGATTCCAGGAACTGAAGACGTGCAGATTGCTCAGTCAATGGACTATCCGCAGTTCGACGTCCAAGTTGACCGCACACGAGCCAAATATCTGGGCGTAGATCAAGAGCAGGTTGCTAAAACCGTATTAACGGCCCTCGGTTCCAGCGTCGGTTACTCCCCTACCATTTGGATTGACCCAAAATCTGGCGTCGATTTCTTCATGGCTGTGCAGTATGAAAATAATGAGTTTGAATCTCTCGATGGAATTAAAAACATTCCGTTGTCACTTGATACGCCCAATGGCCCGATCACCATTCCCCTTTCAAACATTGCTACGATTAAGCGAGTCAACATTCCCGCTGAGATTGCTCATTACAATATCTCTCGGGTAAATGATGTTCGTGTGAATGTATCAGGCCGAGACATTGGTTCGGTTGCCCGAGACGTTGAACGAGCGTTGGCAGGCATGGAATTTGAAAACGGAGTTGCTACCACACTTCGAGGGCCAGTAGAAACGATGAAATCTGGCATGAGCCTACTCGGCATCGGACTCATCGTGGCAGGCATTTTAGTTTACCTAGTGTTGATGGCCCAGTTCCGTTCGTTCATCGATCCGCTGATCATTATCCTGGCCGTTCCACTCGGTTTGGGTGGCGTGATTGTTGTTTTGTACTTGACCAATACTTACATCAACATCCAATCCCTCATGGGAACTTTGATGATGATCGGCGTTGTGGTCAACAACTCGATTCTTCTGGTTGAGTTTGCCAACCGACGCCGGGCCGATGGATTATCTCCGCGTGATGCGGCCATGTCTGCCGCGCAAGTCCGCTTGCGACCGATCCTCATGACCTCGCTAACGCTCGTCGCATCGATGTTGCCATTGTCGTTTCAACTAGCACCAGGCAACGAAGCAATGATCCCGCTGGCCCGTGCATTAGTCGGAGGCATGGTCGTCTCGACAGTGCTCACACTAGTCCTGGTACCGTGCGTCTACTCACTCGTACATCGTCACACGTCAGTGCCGGCAACATAAGGGCTTTGAAGAACTGCCCCTTTCTTTCCAGTTTTTCTCAGTCTCGCTAGGGACGATATCATGTAGCCAGGGGATTCATCCCCTGGAGTTATTTTGACCCCCGCTCAAGAAAGCCCCGGATGGGGCGACATCGGGCGAATCAAGGGTCCATTTGAGATCAATTCTGCGGTATGTCCATCGATTCTGCTGCAGCACTAGGGACGACGATCAGATCAGAGAATATCGCTATCTCGTGCCCATTATCAAAGTCTGGAGTTTCGGACGAGATGACTTGAATGCACCAGTCCTGGTGATCACCTTCAAGCAGCATTTGGAACTTTCGTAGCAGATCAGCCGAGATGTATTCAGCGATAACTACTATGTAACATTCATAAGATGGGCCGTACCAATCGTAGTTTTGGTAGGTAAAGGGAGTGAGGTAGGGCTCACTATCCTTCTGTAATTCTGGCGGGACCGGAGTGCTTGCGAAGTGTTCCTTGGAAACACGTCTTAATTCATCATGTAGTTTTTCGTTCAGGTGATCATAGATTTCGGCTTCGGTCTCAGTGAGCGATCTCACTTTGGAAGCAGGGATATAACTCCAGTGCTGAGGATGCTGTTTTAAATGAGCCTTCTCAATAATTAGCTCGTATTCTTTGCTAACTGTCCAGCCCTTCAATGTATGCAGGCTCGTCCAGCGTTGATCTATGGGCATCGAAGATTCCTTCGTCGAACATCCAACGAGTAATGTCAGAAGCAGTAAAGAGAAGAGTTGTGGATTGTGTGGCATAAAAGCTCTTGATCCATTGTGATTTGATTGGGGTTCACTGAGTCATTGAAGGCATCTGCCAACGCCATTCAAAAACGTATCAAGCCATCAAGGCGATAAAATGTTCTTTGACGGAAGAATGACGCCTGTCTCTTGCGAGTAGCGATTCCAAATTTCAATCATTTCGGTACGGAGTTCAGGCATTCTCTCTGACAAGTCAACCGTTTCGCCTGGGTCATTTGCTAGGTTGTACAATTGCCACTGGTCGGGGCCAAACGGTTTGATAATCCACAGCAATTTATAATCGCCCTTCCGAACGGCTCGCATTCCAAACAACTCCCAACTTACAGAGGTGTCGTCTTTATGGACTATATTTGTTTTTCCACTGAGCACGGGAGTAAGGGATACACCACGAAGCGGCTCAACTTTACGACCTTTGTAAGAGGTGCCGGGATGTGGTGTTTGCGATGCTTCCAGGATTGTCGCAGCAACATCCATGATGTGCGTAAAAGCACCGCTGTGTGTGTTCGG